>CAZGDK010000052.1:13041-20086 GCA_964525155.1 uncultured Smithella sp.
AAGCGGCGGCTTGTTTGCCCGTTATGTCGATCAATGTTTGTCGATGGTTAGTGCCCGCAGTGAGGATAAAGAAACATCCGGTCAACTTCATCAATGCTTTGCGCAAAAGGGCGGATGTGAAAATGGACTTGCGCCGCTTGCCGTTTTTATTGCCGATTGCGCGCTCGGGCGCATGTGGCTCGATTTCGGGATCAATCCACAGTATGTGCATGGCCTCGGAATCGGCGAATACGCGGCGGCGGCTCTGGCCGGAATATGGTCTTTGGAAGACGCGCTGGACCTGATGATCGGGCTTGCCGGCATCATGAAGAAAAAAAATCTGTCGATGGAATCGGGCAATAGCCCTGAGAATTCCTGGACAAGATGTTTTGAGGCTATGCGCCCCGAGGCGGGCATTCTGTTTGAAAAAATGAATTATTCAAAACCGGTTTTGAAATTTGCCCCCACCTATGTGAACCCGGAAAAGGCCGATGCCGCTTTGTCGCCCGACTACTGGCTCTCCCATAAAGCATCATCCGTTTCGCTTGCAGACAACGTCCGGTATTTGCAAAACAACAAATGCAATATCTTTCTGGAAGCGGGTCTCGGATGCGGCATGGCGCAGACCATCAAACGCATGTTGCCGGATGAAAACGTCCTGCTGCTGGAAACCGTCAATCCGGAGGGAGAAAATATCGTGAACGCCCTGGGATGGCTTTATCTGGCCGGTTACAAGATTCACTGGGAGAAGGTCTATTGGGGCTTTGATGGAGAAACGGTCTCGTTGCCGCACTATGCGTTTGACATGAAAAGTTATTTCCTGGGTAAACCGTGAATAAAAACTTTCTCTTTCTGTTTATCGGCGGCCTGGTATCGCTCATCGGCGACGCCGTTTACATGGTCGCTCTCTCCTGGTGGGTGGTTCAAAACACCTCGTCAAAAATCCTGATGGGGCTGGTGATGACCTTTACGTTATTGCCGACGTTTCTGGCCGTGCCTTTCGGCGGTGTGCTGGCGGACAAATTCAATAAAAAGAAAATCCTCGTCAATATGGATCTGGGCCGGGGGGTGCTCTTCATCGCCATGGCCCTTCTGTACAAAATCGGTTGGCTTAATGTTCCGATGCTGATCATTTTTACCTGTGCGGCGGGCATCATGGCGGCTTTTTTCAATCCATCCATGCTGTCTATCGTTCCCTCGATCACCGGAAAGGAATTCTTAAGCCGGGCGATGGGCCTCATTCAGTCCGCCATGGGCATTTCGATGATTATCGGATTTGCGCTGGGCGGCGTGTTTGTCTCCAGATTCGGTTTCTTCTGGGTGTTTTTGATCAACGGCCTGTCCTTCCTGTTCAGCGCCGTCATGGAGACGCTCATGGCATACCGCCCGGGGCCACAGCCGGAGGCGCAAGACGGCAAGGAAAAAAGGAGGGTGGCGGATGATCTCAAGGAGGGCTTCGCTTATTTAAAAAACAACAAAAAAATCTTTTCGCTGGTCAAATGGACCATGATGAATAATTTTTGTCTTTCCCCCTTGTACGTTATCCTGCCTTTTCTGATCAAGGATGTGCTGAAAGCGGATTCGACGGTGCTGGGATTTTCGCAGATGGCCTTTCTTTGCGGCGTTGCCGCAGGCAGCCTTGGTTTTTCACAAATCCTTTCCAGAGGCATACAGCCCCGCTACTATTTATCGCTTATGTGCGGCCAGGTGCTGTTTACAATGATGCTGGTCTTGTGGATTCTGGCCCTTTACCTGTTCGGAGCAACAATACGGTTTCCTCTGTTTTACGGTTTAATCGTGATTGCCGGCGCGGGGTTTGCCGCCGTGAATGTGACCCTGATGACCTATTTCCAGCTCCATGTGGATGCGAATGTTCTGGGCAGGTTTCACGGATTTAACTCAATTGCGGTAAACCTGGCTACGCCGCTTGCCTATCTTCTGGCCGGAGTTTTGCTGGAGGTTGTCAGTCCTGTGTGCGCCCTTTCAGTTTTTACTTTGCTATTAATCCTGGTCGGTATATACTTCCTCTCCCCGAATCATATGAGGGATTTATAATCTGCAACACGACAGGCAAAATAAAATTTTATGACGGAACTGCTGTTTTCATCGAAAAAATCTTCCTCCCGCATCATGATGATCTGTTTTCCCTATCTGGGAGGCTTTGGGATTGCCTATTCGGACGTCGTCCGGCATGTAAAATCGGATGTGGAAATTCTCACGATCAATCCGCCCGGACATGGGACGGACAGTCAGCCGCTGCTCGAATCAATTGAAGACATGGCGCAACTCTATTGGAAAATTCTCTCCGGACATTTAAAAGAGAAGTGGATTTTATTAGGGCACAGTCTGGGCGCGTATGTCATTTTACAGATGTGTTACCGGTTTTTTCCGGATTCTGCCGCGGTGAAACCCGACGCCCTCATTTTATCCGGCGCAAACGCTCCCCATCGCATGATGAATCATCAAAAATACTTATTGCCGGATGAGGAATTGATACGGTATATTTCGCACATCGGCGCGATACCGGACGAGATTCTCCGGGAAAAAGATATTCTCAATTATTTTCTGCCCTCGCTGCGCGCCGACATGAAATCGGCGGAAACAATGAAGATCGAACCGAAAAAGGATGTGTCGATCCCGGTTCATTATGGTTACGCCGCGGATGATCCCTTTGTGACGGTTGAATCCGCTCTGGAATGGAAACGTTATTTCAAGAACATCTCTTTTTCCGAATTTACCGGGGGACATATGTATTTCAAAAAGGACCCCAAACAGTTTGCAGCGTTTCTGGATTCGGTCATCAGCCGAATTTAAGCGTTGCTCTAAATGCACAGGGAGCAAAAGCATGATAATCAGACACTGGCGGTTATGGATATGGGGTTTGGCTGCACTTCTCCTGTTGATGTTTTCTCCTGCATATTCCGCGGAAAAACAGGATGAGACGACGGGTAAGACTGTTGTTGGCAACAGCGACACCAAACGCTATCACCTGCCCGGCATGCCTTATTACAAAAAAGTTGAAAAGTATCACCGGGTTTATTTTAACTCAGAGCAGGAAGCCATTGAGAAGGGGTATTACAAAGCGGGAACGGGAAAAGATTTAAAACGAAAAGATGCGGCCAAACAGGAAATAACGGAAGAACCCGCTTCAAAGAAGGCTTCGACATCAATGGATGCCGTGCCTGCAAAGCCGGAAAAGAGTGTTGAAACGCCGCCTGCGCCTTCTGCTCCTGTTGCGTCTCCAACCCCGAAATCCGACGCAGTCAGGGTTGACGAGGCAAAGGTGAAACCGTCCGCGCCCCCGATGACGCTGGAAGAAAGTATTTCCATTGCTCTTAAAAACAGCCTGATCATCCATATGGCTAAAGAAGGGGTAACCGGGGCTCAAGCGCAAAAAAAAGAAGCCTTCACCGGTTTTTTGCCGAAGTTCAGCACAACTTACAGCTATACGCGCCTCAATGAAGAGCCGGGGTTTTACTTTCCCGGCATTCCTCCCACGATTCCGGCAATGAACATGACGACCGGAACGATCAATAATTATAACTGGGTGATCGAAGCCCGCCAGCCGCTGTTTGCCGGCGGCGGCATCCTGGCCAACTATCAGGCCGGTAAAATCGGGGAAGAAGCCGCGCAGGTTGAAGAAACGGCTAAAACTCAGGATGTTGTTCAGGATGTAAAAATTGCATACTACAATGTTTTGCGGACGCAGAGGCTTCTGGAAACGGCAAAACAGTCGGTGGAAATGCTCAAGGCTCATTGTGATGTCGCAAAGAATTTTTTCCGCGTCGGTCTGATTCCCAAAAACGACATGCTTCAGGCCGAAGTTGAACTGGCCAACGGCAGTCAGGCGCTGGTGCGGGCGCAAAATGCCGTGGAACTGGCGAAATCCCGCTTGAATACGGTATTAAAACGCGATTTGCTTTTCCCTGTGAACGTTGTGGACGTGCTCGACTACAAGCCCTTCACGCAATCGTATCAGGACTGTCTCGATGTGGCGCGCCAAAACCGTTCGGAGCTGAAACTATCCCGTTTGCGGGCTGATCAGGCGGGAAAAATGGTTCGCGTTGCCGCGAGTGAATATTTCCCTTCGCTTGGTTTGGTGGGCAATTATGCCCGGTTTGGCGATACGCCGTACGTCTCCGGCAGCGATTACAAAGACATGGAAAGCTGGCAGGTGATGGCGGTGGCCAGCTGGAATTTCTGGGAATGGGGGAAAACGAAGTATCGCGCCGACGCCATGAAAGCCAGGGAAAACCAGGCCATCGATTCATCCAAGGAGATAAATGACCAGATCGCACTGGAAATCAAGAACGCCTATCTTGTGTTGCAGGAGGCCGAAAGCCAGATTGCCGTATCTCAAAAAGTGATCGAACAGGCCGAAGAGAACTTCCGGATTTCAGAGGCCCGCTACAGGGAAAGAGTGGCCCGTTCCACGGAAGTGCTTGACGCTCAGACGCTTTTGACGAAGGCCAAATCGGAATATGCAAACGCCCTGGGTGATTATCATATTCAATACGCCCGCCTGCAAAGAGCGATGGGTGTCAGAGACTAAACGACCCGTTTTTCATGTTCCATTTTGTCGGCCAAGATTTTCTTGACATACCTGTGTCCGTTTTTTATATTGCGCAAAGTAAAGAGGAAACTATCACTATGGCCAATAATACCGTGTTCTCCGGAAGCCTGCTTTTCTTGTCTCTTCCCGATGTTTTTCAGCTTCTTGGCGGCAATAATTGCACCGGAGTTCTGACGTTAAAAAATTCATATTCATCAGATCAGGGATTTGTCTATTTCGATAACGGAAATCCGATCAATGCCTTCTGGGGAAATCAGAAAGGTCTCGATGCGGTCTATGCTCTGTTTGGATGGACGGACGGCAAATATGAATTTTCCGATGAGGAAGTCACCGGAGTCGATCGCGTCATCAAGCAGAGCATGATGGAACTGGTCATGGATGCGGTCAGGTTGCTCGATGACGGAGAGATTGCGAAAGTCGGCGGTCCCGGTCCCCTTGACGAGAAAGATACGGAAGAAACAGGGCCCGACGGCAAGAAAATGGATTTCATGCATCCGATCAAAGGGCCCGCGGTCGATTATCGTTATGTCACTATCGAAAGGAATTACACGGACGGTGCGCTGATTGTCAAAGAAGGATCGCACGGGAAGTGGTTGTGGGTGATCTCCGAAGGCATGGTAAAAATTATCAAAGATACGGAAAAAGGTCCCATCACCCTGGCCAGGCTTGGAGAGGGATGCTTTATCGGGACCATCAGCTCTTTCATTTACGGATCATACGAGCGCAGCGCCACCGTGATCGCCGAAGGAAACGTTCAATTATGTATTCTGGACGGAGAAGCGCTTCATCGGGAATATTCCGCTTTATCCGAACATTTCAAAAAAACCCTTTTGACCATGGACAAGAGGATGCGGCTGATCAATCAGAACGCCGTGGCCGCCTTCACCGGAAATTATGCCAAAGAAATGCCGGCGGATAAAATTTTTGACCAAACTTATCAAAATAATACGGATCTATATGTGATCAGAGAGGGAGAAGCCGATATCATCGGCAAGGGGCCTCAGGGGGATTTAAATCTCTTGTCCCTTGGTCCCGACGATGTTTTTGGCAAGATTCCTTTCATGGCTTTCGGCCATGAACCGGTTTCCGCCTCTGTAATGACGTCGGATCCCTTTGTCGCGGATATTATCGACAGCCAGGAGCTGCAGAAGGAATATGACAAGCTTTCACATACCTTCAAAAATTTCATTTTCAGTTCGGCGACAAATATCTCCATGACCACAAAGCTTTTCTATCAATTGCTGAGCAATACCTGATCGTATGTGACCTAAGTGATGCCATGCATATCCGGAGCGTAAAACTTCTTTCGTCGAAATTTCCAACACAGGATGCTTATCCTTTTAATCTGCCTGTCTTTCAAAAGACCCGCTGCCTTTCCTTTGAGACGCCGGTTACGCTGTTTGCCGGAGAAAACGGCTCGGGCAAGTCAACATTGCTTCAGGCCATTTCAAAAGCCTGTGGCATTCACATCTGGCAGGAAACCGGCCGGACCCGGTACGATAACAATCCTTACGAAGACAGGCTCGGCGATTATCTGTCCGTGCAGTGGACAGACGGCCGGGTACCGGGATCTTTCTTTGGATCCGACAGCTTTCGACATTTCCGGCAGGTGTTAGACGAATGGTCGGTGGCCGATCCCGGCCAGCTGCAATATTTCGGCGGGAAATCATTGATGACGCAGTCGCATGGCGAATCGCTCATGTCTTTTTTCACATCACGGTATCAAATCAAGGGATTGTATCTGCTCGATGAGCCGGAAACGGCGCTTTCTCCGAAAAATCAGATCCGGCTTTTGGAATTGCTTGGTCGGGCGGGCGATTCCGGTCTGGCCCAGTTTATCATCGCCACGCATTCACCCATCCTTTTGGCCTCTCCCGGTGCGATAATTTACAATTTCAATGCCCAGCCCGTGCAAACGATTTCCTACGAAGAAACGGACCATTACCTGATTTACAAGCAATTTCTGGACGGCCGTTGAATCTTTGCGATGCATCCGCCACGCGTATCAGCGATTGCCCGGAGGTTTGTTAATCACCCCCAGAGATAGGGCAGGTCCGGCGGCTCCGTCCAGCCGTATTGTCCGTAAAATTCCGGGTCTTTCCGCAGCAGATTCGAGCGGTGGGCAGCATGAAAATCCCCGCGGCCGAACCACGGCGGGTAGGAAACCGGTCCGGATATTTTCATTTTCTTCATCCGGTTTTGATAACCGCGCCGCACCCACTCATCAATGCAGAGGTTATGATACAACTTCAAAGCATTGACATGGCCCCGCCACATATTGGTGGCCGGGTGATTTTGCCATCCCCCGCCCTGGCGAATGGCGCGGATAATCTGATAGGCTTCCACCCGCTGCTTGCCCAGCCGGCGATAGTCCAGCGCCTGAAGCGATTGTTCAAAGTCCGGGTAGGGCAGAAAGGTTTGCATGTATTTCCAACGTGCGATTTATCATGCGTGCGTATTAAAATAACGACTTTCAATTTGCAAGGATAATAT
>CAZGDK010000053.1:0-19637 GCA_964525155.1 uncultured Smithella sp.
CGCAATGCTTGATGGCCGGGGAAAAGGTGCCGCCGCAATTGGCGTCGCCCCAGCATCCGGTGAGCGGGGATTTGCCCACCAGCGTCCAGCGGCCGGAAAACAGGCTGCCTGTGCCCGTGAGGAAGCCCGAACAAAAGCCCAGAATATTTTCCGGTCCCAGGGGGTCTGCGCCTGCCGGCATGCGATTGTACAGGATATAAGCGCCCAGCCCCATTCCGGAGAGATACTGCTCATAGACGGAGTCGGGGATGATTTCTTCCGTGATGGTCTGGTTGGACAAATCCACCATCAGGATTTTTCCCATATAAGGTTTGGTCATGGCAATCGTCCTTTTACTTTTTTTAGCCTTTTTTCAGTTTGCTTTGATCCACGGGCAGGCCTTCCCATGCCGCCTCCAGAACGCTCAGGTTATCATCATAATCCGTGTCCTCGGGATTATAAATGCAGGCCCCGTCGAGCAGAGCCGCTTTCGCAATTTGGGGCAGAGCCTCCCGGGGGACGGAGGGCTTTCCCTCACGGTCTTTGACCTCCTGGAAGAATCGGGCGTGCCGTCCGCCGGTGAGCGTGTTGAGCTCGGCATTCATCTGCCGGATCAGGGAGACGACTTTTTGCGCCCTTTGTTCTTTCGGCGTATCGAGGTAAACCGCCTCACCCGCCATGGGCAGCAGGAGCTCGGCCATGGACTCCTCACATTTATGCATATTGTATTCGAGGCCATAGGGCAATAAAATGGCCATGCACATGCCGTGCGGCACGCCGCAGACAGAACCGGTGGCATGCCCCAGGTTGTGAACCAGTCCGACCATGGAATTGGAAAAGGCAATGCCCGCCAGACACGCGCCCACGGACATGGCCAGGCGGCCGTCCTGATCGGCGGAATTTTGGGTGACGGCCGGCAGGTGTTTGTAAATCAAACGGATGGCGGCCAGCGCATGGGCGTCGCTTAAGGGATTTTTCTGAAGACAGTAATAAGACTCCACCGCATGGCTCATGGCGTCCATGCCCGTCATCGCCGTGATGAAAGGAGGCATGGTCATCGTCATGCGGGAATCAAGGATGGATATGTCCGGCAGCAGAAAATAACTTCCGAAAGCCATTTTCAAATGTTTGTCATGATCCTTGATGACGGCTATCTGCGTTACTTCCGATCCCGTTCCCGCCGTGGTCGGGACGGCAATGAGCGGTTTGAGCGGCCGCTTCAAGGCGCCGACGCCGCTGAAGGCCATCAGGTCCGTGGCGTTTTCGGAGACGACGATGTTGACCCCCTTGGCCGTGTCCATTACGGAGCCGCCGCCGACGGCAATAATGGCGTCGCAGGCGTTTTCCGAATAAAGATGGGCCAGTTGATGGACGACCTTGAGATCCGAATCGGGAGGGACGTTGTCGGCAATCAGATTTGTCTCAATCCGGTTGCCAAGCGCCCGGGAAACAATATCGATGAGACCGGCGGCGGCCACGCCCTTGTCGGTAATCAGCAGAGGTTTTTTCGCGCCTCTGTCGGCCAGCAGGTCCGGGATCTTTTCCAGGGCATCATGGCCGGCAACGATTTTCACGCGACAGCAAAATTCATAATAATCCGGTAAGATCATGAAGATCACCCTTTCTTTTCCGCCGTGGATTTGTTCTCCCTTATCCGGGAAATCACGGTCCTGAGGTAAACGCCGTCTTGATCCTGACCCAGCGCGTCTTGAATATCGTCCATCCTGTAGTTGGGAATCCCCGCTTCCTTGAGGGTTCGTGGCATATCTTTTCCCAGGGCGGCATAAAGATCCGCAAGGAACCTCTCCAGAACGGCCAGGGCGGCATCGGCCCGCGCAGCCTGTGGCGTTTGTGCAAATTCATCGTCCCACACCAGAGGATGGAGAAGCTCTGAGAGGTCATAGCCGCCCTTTTTCAGATAATCGCCCAGGATGTGAGGCAGGCACATGCCCATGAGTATTCCCGGGTGAAGATGTTGCATCTCATGGAATATCTGTCCCAGTTTATGGAGCGGGGACGTTTGCGTGTTGGAAAAGGCGCAGCCGGACATGGCCGCGGCGTTGGCTACGGCCAGAGCCGCTTTTTTATCGCCGGGATTTTTGACGGCGGCCGGAAGATTTTCCTTGAGAAAACGGATGGCCGCAAAGGAATAGGCATCGCGAAGGGGATTTTTGACGGCGCTGATATGCGCATCCACGGCCCGGCCCAATGCGGCAAGGCCCGTGGCGGCAATCGTTTTTGCATCCTTTGACCGGGTGAGGCGGGGATCGATCACCACCAGATTGGGCGCCAGATACTCGGAAGAAAAGACCATTTTATTCAGATGGGCGAACTTTGACGTTTCCAGACCGGACGCCGCAGCCGTCGGAACGACGACCAGAGGGTGCAGATGTTTGCGGATGGGTGTTTCGGGCGATAGTTGCCGCGCATCGGCCGCTTTCAGGGAGACGGTCAGATTCAGGACCTTGGCCACATCCACAGTCGTACCTCCGCCCAGGGCAATGATCGCATCGTATTGCTCTTCGAAGTAAGCTGTTTTCAGCTCTTCGATTAACGCCAGATCGGCCGTGTCCGGAAGATTGTCGAAAAGTCCCAGGGCCATTCCCGAATCGCCAAACGCGCCGATCAGCGTCCGAATGGCCCGCCGGCCCACGCTTTGGGCGCTTGTAACGATGAGGGGCTTTACGGCATTGAGGCCCGCCAGTTCAACGGGTAGATTTTCCAGCGCCTTGTTGCCGGAATTGGTCTTCACGGGACAGGTAAAGGTAAAAGCGGGTGCGGAATTCATGCGGTCTTCCTTTCATCAGATGCCCAGCAATGTGCGGGTGTAAACGCGTATTCGGCCGCCGAGTTTGCGACCAAGCGACCACCACGAAGGATAACGCTTCACGGCCAGAGCGGCGATAATTTTGGGAAGGAGGTAAACTTCCACAATATCGAGCACCCGGATAACGGCCAGAGCATATTGAATTTCTCCGTCCGTAATCAGGCGATTGCGCGTCGTGGCCACAGCCGTGCTTTCCTGAAAAGAAAGGATCAGGAAGGCCGCATCCACATTCTTGATCGCCAGACGAACGTCCAGATGTCGTTGCCCGGGAGTGCTGCCGAGATACTTCACCTTACCCTTTTCCTTGCCGATCACCATCCAGGGACCATCGGGCAGGCAGCCCAAAGAAAAAGTAAAATTTTCGGGAAGGCTGTCGAATTCTTTCCTGACTTGTTCATCGACCCTGGCCGCCGCTTGAATGGCCCGGCCCGTAAACCACAGAAACATTCCTACATACGCCCGTTTGAGCGGTTTTTTCCCGGCTTGAATTTCCTGCACGATTTTCATAATCATATTTCTCCCGTCACTTTCGTTATTTCGGCAGATTAAGATCAAAACTGAAGGAATGCTTAGGGATTTCAGCTAAGTTGCCGATAAGACCCTAAATCCTGCTTCATCCGCGCGTTTATTGATGTAGCGATGATGGTGGAATTGGGGTAAAGCAACTCCATGCGGAAGTTGCCCGCTGTTCATGGAATAAGGAGATCTGTCTTGATATGTGGCGCAGAAAATTAAAAATTGCACTGGGGGTGCTGATTGTTCTCGCGCTGGCCGCCGCCGGCTATGTTTTTTACCTCTATCAACAAGGCGGAACGGAAAACTACCAGCCGCCGGAGAAAAAAGCCGCATCCCCCCGGATGCAGATGCTCGGCGACCTTACGGCCCTGTCGCAGGCGGTCGATGCCTATTATGCCAAAAATTTGAAATACCCAGAAACGCTCGACGAGCTGAAGCCGGAATTTATCGCGGCTGTCCCCGGAGAGCCGGGCGTGAACACAATATTTCGCTACGAGTCGGACGGTCTGGACCGCTATCGCATTACCGTTTCCGATCCATCCCGCTATGGCCTGAAGGAGCTTTTTGTTGAAAATGGAGAAATTACAGAAAAGTAAAGACATCCTGCTTCCGCTTTTTTTACTTTTGCTTTGGGCGGTTTTTCTTTTTCCCCTGCCTTCATGGGCCGCGCCGCCCCGGTCTGCCGCCGGGGCTCTGGAAAATGAAATTCTGACCAGCCTGAAACGGAGCATTCCGTGCAAAAAGATCGAGGTTCGGATCAGGCAGGCGGGCGATGATCCCGGTGTCATAAAAATCCTGGCCGTGAAGCTCGAAGGCGTCGCCCTGGGCCATATGACGGCGGATTACATGACCATCGTGTACGAAAAACCGCTTATCGATCTCCAACTGCTCAAGAGGGCGAAAAAATTCAAAATCCTTTCCGCGGCAAAAACGAAAGTGAGCATTCTCATTTCAGCCAAAGCCTACGAGGACTATCTGGCCGCTCAGGCAAGACGGCTGCAAAATAAAAACTTTCGACTCTCGATCCGTTTTTCGCCCCCTTATGTCGAAAGCCGGTTTTCCATCCCGGTGTCCGGCATTTCGGCCGGCAGCTTGAAGCTGCTGAATAAGTACACCAAAGATCACCAAAGCGCTTCGGCCCAGCTTGCGGCCTTCCTCAAAGGAAACAAGCTGGAGGGCTATGCGGCCTTCCAGATTTCCGCGCGCCAAAACGCCCTTTCCGCCGTGCCCGCGAAGGTCATCGTCAACCATTTCGTCGTTCCCGGGGCCATCCTTCAGGAAACCCGCAACCTGTTCAATCCGTTTGACCGCGTGGCGGTTTTGCCCCCCTTCCAGTATGCGATCAACCGCGTCACGGTTCAAAACAACTATTTGTTCTTCACCAACTGAAGCCTTCTTCCTGAAGAAAAAACAGGTGTGGCGCAAGATTCGGAATTGGGGTAAATTACCCGGCATGCATGAGTTGCCCGTGACCGAGCAGATTTTAAAGATTGTCCTGAAGCACGCCCAGTTAAACGGCGTGGCGCGCGTGAGCGCCATTGGTCTGCAAATCGGACGCTTAAGCGACCTGGAAGACGAATGGATTCAGCGCTATTTCGATTATTTAAGCAAGGGCACCGCGGCCGAAGGAGCGAAGCTCAAAATCGAGCGCATGCCGATTGTCATCCGGTGCGGCGATTGCCGGGCCAACTACGAAATCGAGACGGCCCAGATCAGCGATCTGACCTGCCCGCACTGCGGCGGCAAGGACGGCGAACTGGTTTCCGGCCGGGAATATTTCATCAAGGATATGGAGGTGCAATAGTGGATGAGGTTCGACTGATTGAAGTCAAGGAGGAAATCCTGGCGGACAATACCAAGGTCGCCGACGGCGTCCGGCAGCGTCTGGGCGCGACGAAGACCCTGCTGGTCAATTTGATGTCGTCGCCGGGGTCGGGCAAAACCAGTCTGATCCTGCAAACCATCGCCCATCTCAAGGACCGCGTCAAGCTGGGCGTGATCGAGGCGGACATTGAATCCAAGGTGGATGCCGAAAAGGTGGCCGCCCGGGGCGTTCAAGCCGTGCAGCTGAGAACCGGCGGATTCTGCCATCTGGACGCCACGATGGTCACCCAGGGGCTCGACGCCCTGCCGTCAGCAGATCTGGATCTGATCATCATTGAAAACGTGGGGAATCTCGTCTGCCCCGCCGAATTCGACACGGGCGCGCACAAAAACGTCATGATCCTCAGCGTTCCCGAAGGCGACGACAAACCGCTCAAATACCCTCTGATGTTTTCCATCTGCGATGTGCTGCTGGTCAACAAAATCGATTATCTGGCTTTAAGCGATTTTGACATGGCGGCGCTTTACAAACGGGTGACGGCGTTGAATCCCCACATCGTCATTCTGGAGGTGTCGTGCAAAACGGGCGCGGGGATCGACGGCTGGATTTCCTGGCTCGCCAACGAAGTGGAGGCCTGCAAAGGCTTGAAATAGAATTATTTTATTTGGAAGGATATGCGCATATGAACCTGGACGAACGATACAAAGTGGCCGCCGAGGTGATCAGCACCGCCGGCGGGACGCCGATTCCGGTCACGCCTACGCTTTTGGAGCTTCTGAGGCATTTTATCCGGGAAGACGAGCTCGATTTTATTTACGCCTTCAAGGAGAAAAAATCGCAGAGCATGGAACAGCTCATGGCATCCAGCGGCTTGCCCGCGGACGATGTTTTGAAAAAGGTCAAGGGGCTCGCCAAACGGGGGGTGATTTTCAATCAGCCCAACAGCAAGGGCATGATGGTGTACCGCCTGCTGCCGCTCATCAATGTGGGCACGTTTGAGTATTTCTTCATGGGAGAGCTCGAACTCACCGACGAGAACCGGCGCATCTCCGCCCTGTTTGAAAAACTTCAGGAAGAGCTGCGCACGCTCGTTCAGCAAAATTACGACGCCCTGGTTCCCCTGCTTCTGAAAGCGCCGCCCATCGACCGGACCGTGCCGCTTCTGGACAACAAGCCGAAAAACGAGAAAGTCAAAATTATCATTAATGAAGCGGTCGGCGCACCCGTCGATCGCATTGTGCCCATGCAGCATGTCGAGGAGTTGATTGCAAAGTTCGATGAAATCGCCCTGGGACACTGCTTTTGCCGGCATCACAAAGACGTGACCGGCAATCCCTGCAAGCAGACGAAAGAGCGGGAAAACTGTTTCAGCTTCGGAAAATCCGCCCGCTTTACGACGGAGCAGGGCTTTGCCCGCATGGTGTCCAAGGAAGAAGCGCTGCGCGTGCTTGCCAAAGCCGAAGAAGACGGGCTGGTGCACAAGGCCTATCATCCCAATTTCGATATTTCCAAGGAAGAAACCAGCATCTGCAACTGCTGCCGGTGCTGCTGCGGCAATTCCATCGCCAAGATGATCGCGCCGATCACCAACGCGGCCAATTACCTCGCCGTGGTCGACACCGACTTGTGCATCGGCTGCGGCACGTGCGTGGAGAAGTGTTATACGGGCGCGGCGTATCTCAATGAAGACAAAAAAGCCCAGCGCAACGCCGAGCTGTGCATCGGCTGCGGCCTGTGCGCGCATTTCTGCCCGGCCAACGCCATTTCCATGATGGAATCCGAACGCATCGTCCGCATTCCCCCGCCCCGCCGGATGTGAAAATCGAACGGGGATGACAGGAAGAGAAAAAGCGGCCGGAAGTTTTGAAGGGTCTGGCCACAAGCCGGTGATCCTGGCGAAGGGGCGAAGGCTATGTCTACCGGTCTCGCGGCTAAAAGCGCCAGTTGACAAACACCATGCCAGGCGCCAACTCATCGGGAAGGCCGGAAAACCATCTGTTTTGGGGAAGAAGATTAATCACGCCGATCTGAATGCCGGTTTTCGCCTTTGCGGCATAATTGACCAGGCCCAATTGCACGCCGGTCAGTTGACCGGCATAGTTGACGTAACCTGTCTGTATGCCCTTCATGGACGATTCCGTGTAGTTGATAAAAGCGTATTGCCAGCCGAGGAAATTTGCCTTCGTATAATTGACGGCCGCCCAATGCACCCCTTTATAGCTGTCTGCGTAGTTGAGCAAAAGACCCCAGCTAAAGCCTGCGCTGTTGCCCTTTGAGCCGTTGACGATGCCCAGCGCCAGCGCGGCCTGCGGATTTTCACCCCAGACGCTGAGGGTCAGTCCTTCAATGTTCGTATTCCTGTCGAAAAGAGCAACCTCCGGCGTTACAGAAAGCTGTATCGGTTTTGACCCCGCCATCGCTGTGCCGGATGCCGCCATCATCACTGCCAAACAGATCATTAAGACCATCTTTTTCATTTTTCGATTCCTTGTTGTTATTTTTGTGAGGCACTTCAATATACAATTATTTCCGAGTCATCAAATAAAATTTTTGCTCCGCCTGGGTCACGCCGGAAACGCTTTTAGCTGAAGTGCTGTCGAAAATATTTACAACATTCATTGTATAATGATGTCATGCTTTTAATGATGCGTCATAATTTCGAGAGCTTGTGACGGCATTAAATGCAAGGTACGAATATTGCTTTATATTTTATTTGATCATGTGAACCTGCATTCCCTTCTTCCACACCTTTTTTGAGTTGAATCTTGAACCGGCATCTGGCCTGACCATTAAAGCGTAAAAATAAAGAAATGACGCAGTTTGACGTCGAAGATCGCCGGGTTTGCAGTGATTGATCCGGGCGAAAATACTGGTTCGGCGGGATGGGCTCGCTGAAGGTCACTTTAATTCACAATAGGAGGTGAAAGATGAAAAAATGGCAATTGGCTTTGGCAGTAACATTTACAGTGGTAAGCTTTGCCAGCTTGGCGGCGGCGGATACGGTCACCGAGATCACCCTTTACGGAGGAAACGGTGGAACAGACTGGGTCTGGAACGGTCAGGGGTGGACCACCGCTGACCACTGGTGGTTTGATCTGGGCGTCAGCGCCACGCCAAACGGGCCGCTGGTGAATGATGCAGATACCACCATCTCGGTTCCCTACGACCATTATTACTGGCTTTATGCTGATCCCACGGCGCTCGGAGACACCCAGAAAATTGAGGTTACAACACTTGAAAAGGGAACGCTTACCACATTTTTTACCCTCACGGGAGTTGCTGGAAGCGAATCATTCTGGACTTACCTGTCAGGGTCAACATTGCTTAAATTGGGATGGGCTTCAGGATCCGCAGACCAAGTAGGGCCGTGGCATCAATTAACGCCGAATGGAACAAACGATTTTTATCTGAAACTGCAGGTGGGAAATCCTTTGCCGGATGTCTCCGTTCCCGAGCCGGCTACTATGCTGCTTCTGGGGCTTGGACTTGCGGGACTGGCGAGCGTTTGCAAAAGGAAAAAAGCTTAATGTCGATACCATCCCGGATCAAAAAGCAGGGTTACCCGGCCCTGCTTTTTTCGGGTAAGATTAACGAACTTTCAAAACGATCTTGCCGATATGACGCGCTGATTCCATGAGCTCGTGGGCTTTTTGAACCTCCGCAAGGGCAAAGACGGCGGCAATCAGGACGCTTAACTTTTTTTCGGCAAAAAGCGGCCAGACGTTTTGCCGAAGGGCGTGTGCGATGGCGGCTTTTTCTTCAAGGGACCGGGGCCGCAGCATCGAGCCGGTGAAGGTCAGGTTTTTCGTCAGAATCGGCAGGCAATCCAGTTCCACCTTCGAGCCCTGCAAAAACGCGATTTGGACCAGGCGGCCGTTACGCGCCAGCAGGTTCAGATTCTGGGCGATATACGGACCGCCGACAAAATCCAAAATGCAGTCCACGCCGCGCGGGCCGACGATGGCGGCGATTTCTCCCGCCCAGTCTCCCGCGGCATAATCCAGCGCAAAATCCGCGCCCAGTCCTTTCACGGCGGCCATCTGGTCCGCGCCGGTCACGGTGGTGAAAACCGTTGCGCCGAACGCTTTGGCCAGTTGAATGGCGGTATAGCCGATGCCGCCCGCGCCGCCGTGCACCAGAAAAAACTCTCCGGCTTGCAGCGCGCCACGCTCAAAAACATTCGACCAGACGGTGAAATAGTTTTCCGGCAGCGCCGCCGCTTCCGCCAGACTTAAACCCTCAGGAATCGGCAGGCAATGGGATGCGGGCGCGGTGCAGTATTCGGCATAGCCGCCGCCGGGCGCAAGCGCGCAAACCTTATCGCCCACCTGCCATTGGGTGACATCCTCTGCTTTGGCGACGACGGTTCCCGCGACTTCCAACCCCAGAACGGGTGATGCGACGCGCGGCGGCGGGTAGGCGCCCAGGCGCTGGAAGACGTCCGGCCGGTTGACGCCCGCATAGGCCACGGAAATGAGAACCTCGCCCGCCTTTAATGCCGGGACGGGCGCTTGCGCGAGCGTCATGCAGGAGGCCGGGCCTCCCTTGCCGTGATCAATGTATTGCATGGTTTCAGTAAGTATCATGGTTTACTCCAAAACCGCTTCGATCAGGTAAGGTCCGGGCTCCTGAAGCGCCGCTCCAAACGCCCTGATGAATTCTTCCGCCGTCGCGACGCGAATGGCGCTAACACCCATTCCGCGGCTTAAAGAAACCCAGTCCAGCGCCGGCTTATCCAGGCTTAGAAGCGATTTGGTCCTGTCGTCCAGAGCGGCAAAGCCCGCGCGCAGGTATTCCAGTTCGATGGTGAAGTAGCGGCGATTCGAGCAGATCACGGTGATGACGTTGGCCTTTTCACGCGCCTGCGACCACAGGGCTTGAAGCGTATACAGGGCGCTGCCGTCGGCCTGAATGTTGATGACCCGGCGATCCGGCGCGGCCAGCGCCGCACCCAGCGCAAGCGGCATGCCCATGCCGATGGACCCGCCGGTGAGCGTCAGATGGCTGTAAGGTCTCAAAAAAGGAGAATAGGCGTAATAATATGCTCCCGTGGAAATGCCTTCTTCCACCACAATGCAGCCCTCCGGCTGAAGGGCGGCCATGATGGCGGTCAGTTTGGGCGCGGAAAGTAAGCCGTCCGGTAAAGGCGGAAGGTTCAGTCCGGCCAGCACCCGCTGAAGTTCGGTGGAACTTGCGTCAGGCCCCAGGCCATCGGACAGGGCTTCAAGGACCTCGGAGGCGTCTTGTTTGGTGGTGTCCATCCGGAGGCGGGGGGCTTTTTCCGGCAGAAAGGAGATGATCCCTTCCGCATAGCCGAAAAAGGCGGTCGGCTCATTTGCGCCAACCAGAAGAAAGGCGTCATACTTTTTGAGCATTTTTTGCGCTTCCGCCGGAAAATAGGGAATGCGCTTCAACACGGGGCGGCCCGCGCCCGCTTCATAAAAGGCGGGAAAGGTCACCATCAAAAGGTCGCAGCCCGTCTTTGCCGAAATTTGCGCCGCCGCCGCAAGCCCTCTTTGGCGAAGCGCTTTGTCTCCCAAAATCAGGGCGGGCCTGACGGCGTCCTGGATCATCGAGACGGCGGGAAGAATCATGTCTTCGTCCACGGGATGAAAGGCAAACGGCGTCGATTTGATGGTGGGGTTTGCGACGGATTTGGACTGGTGATCGGCCGGTACGATCAGAGTCGCCACCTGTCCGTAGCGCGATGCGGTAATTGCCTGAGCCGTGTCGTCCGACAACTGATCGGCGGATGCGTTCTCTTTCTGCCAGCCCGAGACCGTGCGGGCAAGCGCCGCGATGTCCATGTTCAGAGGAGGATCGTAGGGGCGGAGCCAGGATGCGTGATCGCCTACGATGTTGAGTACGGGCGTCCGGGCGCGCCTTGCGTTGTGCAGATTGGCGACGCCGTTTGCAAATCCCGGCCCCAGATGCAAAAGCGTCAGGGCGGGTTTTTGCGCGATGCGGCCGTAGCCGTCCGCCGCGCCCGTGCAGACGCCTTCGAAGAGCCCCAGCACCGGCCGGATGCTTTTCGTTTTGTTAAGCGCCGCCACCAGCGCCAGTTCGGTTGTTCCGGGATTGGCAAAGCAGATGTCCACTCCCGCCCCGGCCGCCGTTTCCATAATCATGTCTGCGCCGGTCATGGTCTTTCCTCCTGATTGATTGCAGCCAACAATGCTTATCTTACTGTCACGTTTTGCGGCATTTTGCGTGTCAGGATGTCCACGGTTTCCAGGACCATGTCCCGAAGCACGTCGCCTGCCGGCTTGATGTCGCGGATGATGCCGGAAATCTGTCCGGCGAATCCGCCCACATAATCGGTCTTGTTGGCCTTAATAAAGCAGGAAAGCAGGGAAGATGCAACAATCACCTGCAGCGGAAACGGCAGGGCGGTAAGCCCCGATTCATTCCAGACCTGATGAAAGCGGCTGGTCAGCGCCCGGCATGGCTTGCCTGTGTGCAGAGGGCTCACGACGGTATCGTCGGCGCCGGCCCGGACGATATTTTCCTTGATGAGATCGCGCGCGCCTGATTCCTTCGTGGCGAGAAACCGGGTGCCGACCCAGACGCCCGCGCAGCCCATCGACAAGGCGGCGGCCACGCCCCGTCCGTCGCCGATGCCGCCTGCCGCCAGGACCGGCACGTTGTCGCCTACGGCGTCAAGAACGGACGGAAGAAGCGCCATCGTTCCGACTTTGCCGGTATGCCCGCCCGCCTCATGGCCCTGGGCGACCAGAAGATCAACCCCTGATTTCGCCAGGCTGATCGCGGTTTTTGTATTGCCGGCGAGTCCCAGCACTTTGATGCCCCGGGCGCGCGCCTCTTCGACCATGAATCCGGGGTCGCCCAATCCCGCGCAAAACAGCGGCACGTTTTCTTCCAGACAGGCCCGAACGGCCTCTAGCGGCCGGACCGGCGTGAGGTCGGTGCGGACCATCATCTCGACGTCCGGCAGATTCAGGTCCTGCTTCACTTTCCGGACCCAGTCGTCATAAGGCTTTGGAAAGGAGCGGATAAATTCGTCAATCGTCACTTCCGGCGTGTTGCCCACATCCCCGATGTCGGCGACGTTTTTGGGCAAAAGCAGATCCACGCCGAACGGCTTGGATGTTCGTGATTTCACCTCCCGGATGACCTGCCGGAGTTCCTCCACGTTGTAACCGCTGGTTCCCAGCACGCCCAGGCCGCCCGCTTCCGAGACGGCGACGACCAGGTCGACATTGGAGCCTGTTTCCTCGCCCAGCAGATTCGGGCCCATGCCCGCGGAAAGGATCGGATATTCGATGTTCAGCATGTCGCAGAGTTTTGTTTTAAGAATCGGACGGGTCATCATTTCCTCCAGAGAAGTCGGGTTCCGGCGTACACCGGCAGATAGATCAGGCACAGAATGAATACGGCGAGACTGATCCCATTGGCAAGCGTTTGTTGGAAAGGCACGGCAAACGGATAGGGCCGGTACGCGGCGAAGTTCTCCATGTCGTCTTTTTGCGCGGCTGTAAAATGGTCGCCCGGCCGGCAGGAATTTTCTTCAGGATACACATAGCAGGCGGGATTCTTCAGATTGAGAACGCCGCCGGTTTCGATGCTGATCGGCCCCGGCTGAAGCTCCTTACGGGGAAATTGTTCCAGATTATAGCCGAAAATGGGTTCATAGCAATACAGCTGCGAAGACTGCGTCGTGAGAACGTCGTTGTCGCCCTTGACGACGACGTGCTTTCCCTCTTCATCGGCAAACATGACGACGCGTTTCACCTGCGGCGCAAGACCGCCTGCGCGATGGTCCTCGAAGGATTGAAGAATCTGATCAGGATTGTAATAATCGGCTTCGTAATAAGCCGTGGGCTGCAGGCCGAAGATGAGAACGGCGATAGCGATTCCCGCCGCCGCCAGCGGTGTTTTGAATTTTTGGAAAAGAGCCGCATGCTCAAAAAGAATCGCCGCGGCGAGAATCAGCAGAACCACGTATATGACGTACCAGCGGATCATGGTCGAGGCGGCTTTGATGACGGGGACGGTTTTCAAAAATTCATGCCAGCCGGGGGAATAGATATTGAGCGCAAACGGCAGAAGAAGGATAAGCGTGAATACGGATGCGCACAACCATTTGAAAAAAGGCGCACCGGCGAATAGTTTGCCTTTATGTTTCACCAGCAGATAAATGATTCCGGAGGCGATAATGATCAGCGGAACGGGCGAAATGCTGAAATCATATTCGTGCTGCTGCGGGTTCCACTGGGAATGGCTGATGAGCTCCGGCGCAAAGGTCCAGCCGGCCGGAAGGCCCAGCGACCGGAAAAAAAGTGAAATGCTTTCCCCGAAGGTTGAGCCGGGAATCTCGTAGAAATTGCGCGGGAAGTTGCCGGCAAAAGCGGTAACGGCCAGAAGGCGCGGCAGACTCAGCAAGAGTCCGATAACACCCGCCAGGACAAATCGTCCGGCAAAAGACTTCAGATCGGGTTTCAAAAAACCGTAGAGGCAGGCGACGCCGAGGACGCAGACGACCGTCTGCACCAGAAGCACCAGCATTCCGCCGTAAAACATGGCCGCCCAGATCAGACCGGCGATGACACTGAAAAACAAGAAAGAGGCGGCCATCTGCCAACGGGTCTTTTCCCGCGCAAGCGGCCTTAAAAGGCACCAGCATAAAAGCGGCGTCAGCATGAAGGCGGAAAAGGCCAGGTGGCCTGCGGCCATGCGGTTGAAGAAAAAACCGTTGAGGAAAAAAAGCGTTGCCGCAAGCGTAGCGACCAGCGGGCGCAGGCCAAAAACACGCCGGGCCAGAAGATACATGCCGAGATAGCCCAGCCAGGCAAAGATCAGCACCGTGAAAAAAACGCCCCGCAGCGGCCCCATGGCAAACGTTAAGAATTGCGGCAATGAAAAGTAAATATTTTGCGGATTGGCCCAGGCGGGCAGCCCCCCGCAAAACCCCGGCGAAAACCAGGGGATGCTCAACAGCCCGTTTTCCCGAAACCAGAAATAGCCGTCAAGCAGATGCGGAAAGAAGTATTCGTAGTCCAGGCCGATGGCGCCGTGGGCATTGGGAAAAAAGCGGCTGAAAAAGAGCGCGTAAAAGATGATCAGCGCCGCCTGGTAAACAACCTGTGCCCAAATCGTTTTGGAGGAAGAAAGCGCCCGGAAGGTCATGTCAGCAATCTTTTTCGTCGTTGATTCAGTTGTCGGGCAATTTTCATCAGTTCCGTCGGAACTTTTACGACATCCAGCGGCTTGATTTTCGATCCGCCCACATCCGTCCATTTTTTCAGCGGCACTTCGACAAAATCGTTCATGGTGAGCGGTTGAAGCGTCTTGCCGCCGATCATCAGCCGGCCGATCAGTTCGACGTCGAAGAACCAGCGCGAGGAAAAAGGTTCGGACAGAACATGTTCAAGCAAAGGTGAAACGCTGAAGAATTTTGCGCCGCACTGCGTGTCATAAACCGGCAGGCGCAGGATAAGGGAGGCGGCGGTGGCAAAGATGCGGCCGAAATAATGGCGCACCGGACGGCGGTTGATTTCCGTTCCCAAAAGCTTTACGCGGGACCCCAGAATGACCTGATATTTATTCCTGCGGGTTTCTTCAAGAAGGCGAAACACCTCGCCAGCCGGTGTCGCCATGTCCGCATCGATGAAGCCGACGGTCGCCACGCCATTTTGCAGAGCATGGAGCAAACCCTGTCGCACCGCCTCGGCCTTGCCGGAGTTGACTTTCAGGCTCAAAAGGGCCGCACCCTGGCCGCGCCGCTTAATATAGTCGGTAAGCTGTTGTTCGGTTTGATCCTTCGAGCCGTCGTTGACGAATAAAATTTCCAGGTTGGATTGTTGCAAAAGGAGGTTGAATTCATCTTCCTGAAGTCGCCCTGCTTCGTTGTAACACGGGATGACGATAACTGTTTTGTCCATAAAACCTGTTCCTTCCGTATGAAAACCGCCTTCTGGAGCATATCGCCCTAACCGTTAAGACGGAGACTGATCATTACGTAAGACTCAGAGTCATTTCAAGCGGTATTTTAAAAAAAGAAAGGGGCGGAAACCCGCCCCGTTAACGTAGGGAACGGTCTTGTGGCCTTCAGGTCATCGTGACCGTTCCCTACATCTTATTTCCCCACCCACTCCCAGATGGCAGCCGCGCCCTGGCCATGGCCGATGCACATGCTTTCCACGGCATACTTCACGCCGTAGAAAGGCATTTCATGCATGATCGTCGTGGCGATGCGCGCGCCGGTGCAGCCCAAGGGGTGCCCAAGCGAGATGCCGCTGCCTTTGGGATTGAGGAGCTTATGGTTGCGGATGCCCAGTTCCTTCGTACAGTAAACCGCCTGCGCGGCGAAGGCTTCGTTGACTTCCCACAGGCCGATATCTTCGATTTTGAGATTCGCTCTCTTGAGCGCTTTAGGAATGGCAATGGCGGGGCCGATGCCCATGTAAGCCGGATCAACGCCGACGACGGCGAATGCGACGAGTTTCATTTTGGGTTTGAGGCCGAGTTTGTCGCACGCTTCTTTGCCGGCCACGACGACGCAGGCGGCCGCATCGTTGGTCTGGCTGGAGTTGCCGGCGGTGACAGTGCCTTTTTCGTCTTTGATAAAAACCGGTTCGAGTTTGGCAAGCGTTTCCATCGTAGTGGTTGGACGAATGCCCTGATCACGGTCCACAATCATCTTTTTGGTGGAGCCGTCTTCCTGGGGCACATCCGCTTCAATCGGCAGGATTTCATCCTTGAAGAAACCTTTTTGCGTCGCTTCATGGGCCTTGGCGTGGCTTTCAACGGCCATTTCGTCTTGTTCTTTTCGAGTGATACCGTACTTGCGCGCAACCATCTCCGCCGTGTAGCCCATCGACACCATCTGCGGATCGCAAAATTCCTTCAGTCTCGGGTTGGGGTCGGACATCGTTCCCATCGGGATATGTGTCATATGCTGCGCGCCACCCGCCAGAATGACGTCGGCCCAGCCCATGTTGATGGACGCCACGGCAAAGGCGATGGTCTGCAAGCCCGACGAGCAGAAGCGATCCACCGTACAACCCGGCACGCTGTGCGGAAGGCCCGCCATA
The DNA here is from genome assembly GCA_964525155.1 of uncultured Smithella sp. Classification (GTDB taxonomy): domain Bacteria; phylum Desulfobacterota; class Syntrophia; order Syntrophales; family Smithellaceae; genus UBA8904. The sequence goes on from CAZGDK010000053.1 coordinate 16,202, forward strand.
ATGCCCGCGTAGCGGCCGATATTGGAACCCATGTCTTTCATGAGCGCCGTGCCGCCCCAGAGAACGTCGTCGATCATTTCCTTTTTGTCGGCCAGTCCCGCCCGTTTAATGGCTTCGTTCATGACCAGGGCCGACATGTCATCGGCCCGCAAATTGGCAAACCACGAGTTCTTCCCGGCCTTGGCAATCCCCGTCCGGACGCTTTCCACAATGTAAATATCTTTCATATTCATCCTCCAATATCATAATATTGATAAGTCTAAATATCCGGAAATATCCCGAGGGGATATAACGTTTATAGATATTTTATGGTCTACAAACCTGCGACCCCGTCGGGGTCGAACAAAAACCCGGTTTGCTATTATCTACAAACGTATGATGCCTTCGGCATCATCAACGCCGAAATCGTCCGTTTTTTCATTCATCCCGACGGGATGATACGTTTATAGCGCATCTATCGCGAACCAACCTGCGACCCCGTCGGGGTCGAACAAAAAATGATCATTCTGTCTATAAACGTTTGATGCCTTCAGCATCAAAATGATCGATGTCCAATAATATCAATCAAACAAATATTGATCATTGTATGCAATAGCGAATTTCTTGAGGAAATCCATGTATTCCTCCCGGAATGTCTTTTTCTGGTGATGTTGCTTCTGGTTAAGAATATATTTTGCAACATCGTCAATTTGGGAATGGCCATAGGAAAAAGCGCCATACCCTTCCTGCCAGCTGAAATTGAATTTGGATAGCGTGTTTTCATTGATAAATTCATTGCTGGTTTTCTTCACTTCCCGGACCAAATCGGACAAACGGCATGACGGTTTCATGCCGATAAAAAAATGCAAGTGGTCTGGCATGCCGTTGATGGCTATCATCTTTAGCTCTTTGTTTTGAACAACACCGGTGATGTATTGATAAAGCCGCTCTTCCCACGACGGTTCGATCAACGCTTCTCTGCCGCTAACGGCAAAAACCACTTGCATGTATATTTGTGAAAATGTACCCGCCATGATTAGCCCCTTTACGTTTTAAATTATTCCGAAGGAATAAAACGTTTATAGTACAAAAAATCATCCATAAATCTTCGACCCCGTCGGGGTCGTACAAAAGACTAAATCGATTAGCTACAAACGTTTGATGCCTTCGGCATCAGAAATCGAAATACCGCCACATCCTCTTATTCATCCCGACGGGATGATATGTTTATAGTCCATGTATCGCCAACTCACCTGCGACCCCATCGGGGTCGAACAAGATGTGATCCGTCGTGTTATAAACGTATGATGCCTTCGGCATCATCAACGCCGAAATCGTCCGTTTTTTCATTCATCCCGACGGGATGATACGTTTATAGCGCATCTATCGCGAACCAACCTGCGACCCCGTCGGGGTCGAACAAATAATGGTCTTCTTTTCTACAAACGTATGATGCCTTCGGCATCGGAAAGCACAAATCAGACCTGACAGCCTACAGTCTAACAGACTACAGTCTGCCTTTAACTTACCACCAGCGCCTCTTCCGGGCAGGTCAAGACACTGTCCTCTTCGCTTCTGATCAGCGCCGCAAGCATTGAGACATTGGGCAGAATATTATTGGCGTAATATCGGGCCGCAGCGATCTTGCCCGCGTAAAAGGTATAATCGCCCTCGCCGGGTTTTAAGTCCTTAGCTTTCTTGACGGCTACAATCGCCTGATCCAGCAGGCACATGGCGACATAGACCTGACCGAAAACAAACAGAGCTTTCTGGGCGTAAAGCGGGATGAGCTGCCGCTTGGTGTCCATGTTTTTGTACCAGTCATCATAGATGGCTTTGACGTCTGCTGCGGCATGGAAAGCCTGTTCCAGATGCTGCATTTCTGTGGCAAACGTTGAATGGTTTTTGTTGGTATCGATGAATTCTTTAATATCTTGAAGCCAGGCGGCAAACGCCGCGCCTTCCTTCATGCGCATTTTCCGGCCGATAAGGTCGTTGGCGTGGATGAAGGATGTGCCTTCCCAGATGGTGAGAATTTTGGAATCCCGCAGATACTGCTCCACCGGATATTCCTGCGTGTAACCCACGCCGCCCAGCACCTGAATGGCCTGGGCGATCACGCCCAAGCTCGCTTCCGAACCGTAACACTTGACGATGGGTGTGAGGATTTCCGCAAACGAGGCATATTTTTTTGCCTTGTCACGGTCGGATGAGTTGCTTTCAACGTCCAGATAATAGAAGCCCCGAAAGATCATGGCGCGAATGCCTTCCACATGCGCCTTCATGTCCAGCAGCATGCGGCGGATATCTTCATGCTTGAGGATGGGGACGCGTTCGGCGTTTTTAATCCCGAAAGGCCGGCCCTGGATGCGTTCGGTGGCGTACTGGGAGGCAAAATAGTAAGCGGCGGCTCCTTGCGTGTTGGCGTTATGGCCTGTGCCGATGCGCGATTCGTTCATCATGTGGAACATCATGGCCAACCCCTGGGAGAAGCCCTTGGCGTCCGGTGCCGGTCCCAGCAGAATACCCCGGCAGTTTTCTTCATCGCCGAAATTTAAAAGAGCGGTTGCCTGGGCGTGCAGTCCCATTTTGTGCTCCACGCCGACGGTGGTGACGTCATTGAAGTCGCCCATCGAGCCGTCATCATTGACCCAGTATTTGGGAACGATATATAAACCGATGCCGGCGGAACCCGCCGCTCCCCCTTCGGGCCGGGCCAAAAGCAGATGAATCGTGTTTTCGCAGGTTCCCTGGTCACCTGCGGTGATAAACATTTTCGTACCTTTGATTTTCCAGATGCGCGGATCATCAGTGGGATAAGAACGGGTGATGATATCGCCCGTATCCGAGCCGAAGTTGGGTTCGGTGAGACACATGGTGCCCTGCCAGGAGCCGTCCAGCATTTTGGGGACAAAGCGGTTTCGGTCTTCATCCGTCCCGAAGCGCAAAATCAAATTGGCTGCGCCCGACGTCAGTTTAATGCAGGAGGTTAAAGCCGGGCAGGCGGCGGTGTTCATTTCGGAGCAGGCTTTGTACAAAATCAGCGGCATGCCGGATTCGACCTGAATGCATTCGCTCGACGAGCCCCAGCCGTTTTGCTGCAAAAACTGAAACGCTTCCTTGAATCCGGGTACAGCAGTGACGACACCCTTTTCAAACTTCACGCCAATCTTGTCGCCGGGGGCGTTGATGGGATTGACGACTTCTCTGGCGACTTTGTAGCCTTCGTTTAACAGCATGTCGATGTCGTCCAGAGAGAAATTGTCTTTGTAGCGGTCACAGGCCAGCACCTCTTCGGTCGGCAGCCATTCCTTCAATATAAACTTCAAATCCCGAACATCGTATTTGAATTCCATAATCCACTTTCCTCCCGACTATATTTATATTTTGATTTTATACATGCTTGAGAGTACCGAGTTCTCGTCTAATTTAAGGGGATTTTTTTATCAACCTTGAG
>CAZGDK010000054.1:0-19508 GCA_964525155.1 uncultured Smithella sp.
CGGTGCAGATTGCGGGCGCGGCTGTAGTAGCCCAGATTTTCCCAGAGTTTCAAAACATCTTCCGGTGGGGCTAAAGCCAGCGCCCGGACATGGGGAAAGCGCTTCAGAAATCGCCGATAATAAGGAATGACGGTGTCCACCTGCGTCTGCTGGAGCATGATTTCCGAAATCCAGATGCGGTAGGGATCGGACGTTTTCCGCCACGGCAGCGCCCGCGCGTTGCGATCATACCAGTTCAGGAGCCTGCGACGTAAATGTGTTTTTCTCAGGACGGACTCGTCAATCATGTCTGTCCGTATATCCTATGGACGCATCCATGGCAACGGGTTCAGATGGCGCATTTTTTTCAGCTTGACAGATATGCGTTTATAGGACACCCTGCGCCCCACTACTTAGACTGACTAATCGTTGTTTTCGCATCGTTAGATTTTCTGGTTCATTCATCAATAAAACAAATAGAGGAGAAAAAAATGAAGAAAGAGGATTGTATTTTATTCAGTGGCGGCGCTCAGGGCGCGGAAGCGGAGTTTGGCGCAAACGCCGAGAAATTCGGCATGGAAGAGGTTAATTTCACGTTTGAAGGCCACAGTATTGTCCGCCTGCGGGGCTTGAGAGTGCTCAATCATGAAGAACTGAAAAACGGGGACGTGTCGCTGGAGTATATCTCGCGCCTGATGAACCGCCGCTATACGGACAATGTAAGTTTCCGTAAAATCCTGCAAACGATCTGGTATCAGATCAACAACGGCCAGGAGATTTTTATTATCGGCGAAATTTTGCCGGACAAAACCGTCAAGGGCGGCACGGGCTGGGGCGCGGAATTCAGCAAACTGTGCAACAAGCCGTTGCATGTCTTTGATCAGAAAAAGAATGCCTGGTTCACCTGGAATAAAAGCGAGTGGGTGGAACGCCAGAAAGGAGATGAACCGGTCATCACCCATCATCACTTTTCCGGCGGCGGCACGCGATTTCTGGAGGAAAACGGCAAAAAAGCCATTGCGGATTTATTCTCGAGATCGATGGCTTAAGACATAATGTTCCTAAAACGGGCGGATGGGGAGGCTTTCGCTCCCGCCGCCTTTTTTTGATTACCCCCCGCCTCCGGACGCACGGCGTTACGACCTTGACAGCACCCCCGGCTTTTTGGTACCTCTTTAACCACATCTTACATCTTAAAGAGGAGGAGCTATGTCGCATTCGATGAAGTACCATGACGTGTACCAGCAATCGATTACCCGGCCGGATCTTTTCTGGGGCGAGGCCGCCTCCGCCATTCGGTGGACAAAACCCTGGGATAAAGTGCTCGACGACAGCAACAAACCGTTTTACCGGTGGTTTGCCGGCGGCGAACTCAACACCTGCTACAACGCTCTGGATGGGCAGGTTGAATCGGGCCGCAAAGACCAGACCGCCATCATTTACGACAGCCCCGTGACTGATACCGTCAAAAAAATCACCTACGGCGAACTTCTGGAGAAGGTCGCCGTTTTTGCAGGCGTGCTTTCGCAGCTGAACGTGCAAAAAGGCGATACGGTGATTATCTACATGCCGATGATTCCCGAAGCGGTGGTGGCGATGCTCGCCTGCGCGCGCATTGGCGCGGTGCATTCCGTGGTCTTCGGCGGCTTCGCGCCCAATGAACTGGCCATCCGCATTGACGACGCCAAACCCAAAGTGATCATCTCCGCCTCCTGCGGCATCGAAGGGAAAAAGACACTGGCTTATAAGCCGCTTCTGGACGAAGCGATAAAAATCGCCGTTCACAAACCGGAGCGATGCGTGATTTATCAGCGCCCGCAGGTGAGCGCTGATCTGATTGCGGGGCGCGATCTGGAGTGGAATGAATTTGTGCAAGGCGCGCAAGCCGTGGCTTGCGTTCCCGTCGCCGCCACCGATCCGCTCTATATTCTTTATACCTCCGGAACCACAGGCAAACCGAAAGGCGTAATGCGCGACAACGGCGGCCATGCCGTCGCGCTGAAATGGTCGATGAAATATATTTACGACGTTCGGCCCGGCGAAGTGTTCTGGGCCGCCTCCGACATCGGCTGGGTCGTGGGGCATTCCTATATTGTTTATGCGCCGCTTCTGTACGGCTGCACGACAATTCTCTACGAAGGCAAGCCCGTGGGCACGCCCGATCCCGGTGCGTTTTGGCGCGTCATTTCCCAGCACAAGGTTTCCGTGCTGTTTACCGCGCCGACGGCGTTTCGCGCCATCAAGAAAGAAGACCCTCAGGGCGCTTATCTGAAAAAATACGACATTGCCTGTCTGCGGTATTTGTTTTTAGCCGGCGAGCGGCTTGATCCCGACACGTATTTCTGGGCGAGCGACATGCTGAAAATCCCCGTGGTCGACCACTGGTGGCAGACGGAAACCGGCTGGCCGATCGCCGCCAACTGCATGGGGGTTGAGAAGTTTCCCATCAAGGCCGGCTCTCCCACCAAGCCCGTTCCCGGCTACAACGTCCAGATTCTGGATATGGATGGCAAGCGCCTGCAAAACGGCGAAGAAGGCTCCGTGGTGATCGGGCTGCCCCTGCCGCCCGGCTGTCTGCCGACGTTGTGGAAGGACGACAAGCGCTACCTCGAATACGTTACAGAGCGGCCCGGCTACTATGTGACCGGAGACGGCGGCCGCTTCGACGAAGACGGTTACCTCTACATCATGGGCCGCATCGACGACGTTATCAACGTGGCGGGGCATCGGCTGTCCACCGGCGCGATGGAGGAAATCGTTTCCAAACATAAAGACGTTGCCGAATGCGCCGTTTTGGGCGCGGACGATGCGCTCAAAGGCCAGGTTCCGGTCGGCTTTGTCGTCTTGAAAGCCGGTGTGGATCGTAAGCCCGAAGAGATTGTGGCGGAGCTTGTGTCGATGGTGCGCAACGAACTGGGTGCGCTGGCCTGCTTCAAGGAAGCCGCCGTGGTGAAGGCGCTGCCCAAAACGCGGTCGGGAAAAATCCTGCGCTCCACGATGCGCAAAATCGTGGACGGCAAGGATTATATCGTCCCTTCTACGATTGATGATCCGGCGGTGTTGCCCGCCATTGAAGAGTCCGCGAAAACGATCGGGTACGGGAAGAAGTAAACAATGTAGGGAACAGTCTTGTGACCTTCAGGTTATCGCGACTGTTCCCTACTGCTGAAGGCTGAAGGTTCAGAAGGAAGGCGGGCTGGAAATAATTCCGGCCCGCCTTTGAATTTTTCCGACGTTCCTTTTTATCTGATCAGGTTCACCAGGCGGCTCCAGCGCACAGTTTTGTCTTCCGTATCCCACGACCAGTAAATGATGAAGGCTTTTCCCAGCACGTCCTTGAGATCGACAAAACCCCAGAAGCGGCTGTCCATGCTGTGGTCGCGGTTGTCGCCCATGACGAACACTGACCCTTTGGGTACGGTGATCGGTGCGAAATTGTCGCGTGGCTGCACGTTGGCGGGGAACACCACCGGATCGTCATAGACGCCGGGGTCATTGGGCATGGGTTGGTTGTTGACGAGGAGTTGCTTGTTTTTCATCTCGATGGTGTCGCCCGCCGTTCCAACGACGCGCTTGATGTAATCCAGCGAGCGGTCGTGCGGGTAAATAAAGACGATGACGTCGCCTTTTTTCGGTTCGGTCACCGGAATGATTGTGTTGCGGAAGTAAGGCAGTTTCACGCCGTAGATGAATTTATTGACGAACAGGTGATCGCCGACGACCAGCGTCGGTATCATCGACCCGGACGGAATCTTGAAGGCCTGAACGATAAAGGAAATAATAAAGGCGGCAATAATGACCGCAAGCAATATGGATTCAATAAATTCCCGGATTTTGGATTTTGCCTGGGCCTGGGCCTGTGCCGGGGCCGGTTTTTCTTTTTTCATAATGAAACAGCCTCTTTTGAGTAATTTTCCGTTATCCCCTGTCTTGCGTCGCAATGCCTCTTGGGGCGGACAAAGGAAAACGCAACGTATCTACGTGGAAATGTCTGAAATGTCAACAGCCCCGAATCCGGTCCGGAGATTCGGGGCTGTTCGGTGGAATGGATCTAAAATTCCTTACAACCTGCTGTTCATCCAATCCAGTTCAACCGCCTTGACGTCGGCAACCGAATTCGCTCCGACAAGAATGTCCACATGGCCGTAGCCGGCCAGATAGCGGATGGTGCGGTCGTCCGTCTGGATCATGTAACCGTCATAGCTGCCGACGGCGGACATCTGGCAGACGCCGCCGGGACAGCCCAGTTCGCCGCCGATGAACAAGTACGGCAGGTTGACCGTCGTGTTGTTGTGATAATCCAGAAACGGGCAGTTGGCGTAGCCGGCCAAAAACGCGCCTTCCAGATTCTGGATATTCGGCCAGAAGCGGCTTAATTGATTGTTGTATTTGATCAGCACGTCAATGTTGGAAAACCCGCCGTAAACATTGGTGAGCTTTCCCCGTCCCCAGGTCCAGTAAAAGGCGTAGGCCAGAACATCGGAGATGGTCTGTGGCGCGGAGGGGATATCATCCGGATTGTTGGCGGCCAGGGCGGATTTGATAAACGCGGCGTCCGTCGCCAGATCCGTGACCACGCCCGAGCGCGTGACCGTGTTGCGCGAATTCGGATACAGAGCGCCAAATCGGGTGCGTTCGTTACCGCCGCCGTCGGCCAGCATCAGGGGATACGTCACATGGGTTCCCGCCTTAAACGACGCCACGGCGGCATTGAATTCGGCCTGCGTTTTCTGCTTGGTCGCGTCTTCCTTCGTTCTCCATAAGCCGCTGCCGTCGAGCGAGATCATGCCTTTGAGGTCGCTTGCGTACTTGGCGGAATAGGCGGTCAGATGAAATCCGCCGCGGCTGAAGCCGGACATGAAGATTTTGCTTGCGCCCGAGATTTGCTTGGCCAACTCCACGCAGGCCTTGATGTCTTCGCGGAACACGTCGTAGGTCCAGTCGGAAGTCGCCGCAAGCGCCGTCGTAAATCCCAGGCCCGCGAACTGGTCGTAATCATAGTAGGGCAGAAACGCCGTCCGGAAATCGATGGCGTAAAAATCATAACCGTTGGCGGCAAAATACCACTGCTGCGAAATATTGTCCTGCGTGGCGTGGATGGCGCGGTCCCAGGTGCCGGGGTTGAAGAACAGCACCTTGCGAGCATCCGCGGGCGGACGGGCGGGAATGCAGTCCGGATTGTTGGTTTCTTTCACATAGCGATGCAGTTGAATTTTATCCCACGGACCGTAAGGCGCGCGAACCCTTTCCCAGGTGTAATGACGAAGCGTCGGGTCGCTATCGTTTACGCTCACACCCTTGTACTGCCAGGGATGACTGTCCTGCGCGTCGGATTTGCTGGAGCAGCCGTTTCCAAACGGCAGCGCCAGGGCCAGCAACATCAGCAAAAAAACAAAATTTCTCTTTAGCATGGTTCCCCCTCCTGATATGATTTGAATGGCCTAAGCTTGCTTATTCGGGGGAAAATTTCAAGCACTAAAAAGGGGGCTCACCACCGTTCCAGAATTTCCTTGGTCAGCTCCGACCGGATGGCCTGGTCCAGATACACGCTGCCGAACAGACGGCTGCCGGCCATTTTGGCGTTTAAAACGGAAAGCCCGTTGGAGCGCTCGTCGAGCCAGGGCACGTCGATTTGATCGTACGAGAAATCGCCGGTGAAAACCAGCTTGGTGCCCTCACCGCCGCGCGTTGCGATGGCTTTTACATGCGAGGGCGGCAGGTTCTGAATTTCGTCGACAATGACGAAACATTTCTGGATCGAACGGCCCCGGATCTTGTCCAGATCCATCATCTCGATTTTTCCGTTAGCCAGCCATTCGTTGATTTTATCCTTCATCTTTTCATCGACCAGCTCCTTGATGGCGTTGATATTGTCGTAAATCGGATGCATCCAGGGTTTCATCTTCGCATCGATGTCGCCGGGCGAATAGCCCAGGCGGTCCTTGTTGCCCAGCTGAATGGTGGCGCGGCTTACCAGAATCTGCCGGTAGTGCGCCGCCTGTTCAAACGCGGCCAGAAGCGCGAGAAACGTTTTGGCCGTTCCCGCCTTGCCGGTCAGCGCCACCAGAGGCACGGATGAATCGCGAAGCAAATCCATGGCGATAAACTGCCCCCAGTTGGTCTCACCGTTATTCGAGCGCGGACGCACGCCTAAAAGATGGATGTCTCTTTCCACGATGCGGAAGCAATCGTTCTTGCGCACGGCGGCAAACGCGGGTCCCCAGACGCCGTCGAGATCACAGTAGCAGACGACGCCTTCGTTGAGACGGATCTTGGCCAGCTGCGAGGCAACTTTGGGTTCGGGGGGCTTTAAGGGAAAGGTGCGCTCGGAAATCCAGGCGCGCTGCAGATTGACGCTTTCACGGGCCGTGTGCGTGGCCTTGGTTTCGATCTGGTCCATCTTGACGGACTGGACATCGAGGCCGAAATTGAGCGCCAGCGTTTCCAGGGCCGCATCCTGCGAGACGAGAATGACTTTTTCGTGGCGCAGCTTCTTCTTGGCGTTGAGCGCCGTGGCGATAATGCAGTGGTCGTTTTTGTCAGGAGATAAATCGGCTTCCTTGGCCAGGGAAAAATCGTAATGAAAGAAACGGACGGAATGATCTTTCGTCCGGAAGAGATTGCGGACATTGCGAATGACATTGCGTGCAATATCCGCCTTAAAGTCGTTGCCTGTTTTGTGGGAATCGAGTTCTTCCCACGTCGCATAGGGAATTAAAACGCAGTTGCGTCCTCCCTGCCGCAGTTTTTCAAATACATCCATGCTGTATTCCAGAGCGCTGGTATCGACCACAAAATATTTCTCCGGAACCTTCCCCGACGCTTTAACCGTTCTCTCACCGACCGTTTCCGCCTTGCCTTTTTTCGCAATCGTCATGAATTCGCTCCTCGGTTGAAGGGTTTGAAGTTATGGGATGTATGATGAGTGTTTATGCACCTCCTTTTGCCGTTTTGTTTTAGCGCATTCTATCAAATCCGGAAAATGAGGCAAGCGGAAATAGAAAAAATTGTCAGGAACAAATAAATGAGAAAACGGATCAACAGGCCCGATGTGATCGGCGTCACATCTTCGATTTTTATATGTATTTGATATAATAAGCTAAACTATTGAGACCCACATGCCGATACAGTCTACGGAGGATTTCTAATCATACTTGCCGGCAGAGGATTTTAAATGATCGACGATATCTTTGAAGTGGGATTGCTGGTTTCCGTGGAGACGTCTTACAGATATTATCTCACAACACATCTCATTGGCTGGGAGCGCGATTTGTTTCTGATTACCGGGATTGTTTCCTCCGCCGGCAAGGGTCCGCTGAAAATTAACGATACCTGCAAAATCAGATTTCTCAAAGACGGCATGGCCTACGGATTTGAGACGCAAATCATCTCGGTTAACCTCAAGCCATACCCGGTGATGTATTTCAAGTATCCCACAGCCATAAAACAGCTGACCACGAGAAAGTTTAATCGGATCAAGTCAAATATTCAGGCCCGGTTGTTGGATAACGATGATCATTTCATCGCCAATGCGACGATGACCGATTTAAGCATGGGGGGATGCGGATTGAATATCTCCATCAAGGATGTAAAAGAGTTGGCCTATGATGAACCGTATAAGCTCGACTTCAGCATTCTGGAAACGGATATGCGTCTTTGTTGTTCGCTGAGAGTCATGACAACCGTTAAAGAAACGCACATCCTGGGAATGGAATTTCTCAATATGACATCGGACGAAATGGCGACCATAGATGCATTTCTTGATGTGCTGACAAATGTCTCCGCGTCAAAGGTGGATGCGATCCTTTCCAAATTGGAAACGTCCGGAGCAACGCTGGGCGGCCATATTGAAGAGCTGCCCATCTCGGACGTTCTTCAGATGATGGACCAGTTAAATAAAGAAGGCGTCTTGAATATCACTTCAGATCAAAGAAACGGTTTTATCTCCATCAGCAATGGCATGATCATGGACGTTTCCATGGATGATCTCACGGGGGAAGACGCCCTCGTTGAGATTCTGGCCCTCAAAAAAGGCGGCTTTCATTTTATCGCAAAGGAGGTCGCATCGGGCTATATTAAACGGCCGATCAATTTTATGCTGATTGATACGTGCCGTATTATGGACGAAAGGGATTCCGTGAAGACGTATATCCCGCAGCGAAAAGAAAGGTTTGTCATCCAGAAAGAACCGACGACGGAAAACCTCGAAATACAGGCTATCACAAACGCGATTCGCAACGAAGCAGCGAGCATCGACAAAATTCATACGACCACCGGTTTCTCGTATGTCCGGTCCGGTCTGGTCATGGCTACACTGATCAAAGACGGTTATCTCAAGAAAGTTCATTAGAGTCCGGGGCGTGGTTCTTGTTTTTTATCAGGGGGGTGTTGCGCCTTCAAACTTGGCCGCCTGGGATCTTCTTTGCCTAAGCAATCATCCGTATTCCTCTGAAATGTTTTGGTTCCAAGGGACGATTGAACCGCCAGAACCCATGCGTTACGGCGGATGGAATTGTCTCATGCCCCTCCGATTCATAATCCCTCTTGACACAAAAAAATCCTGCTTCTATACTCATGACAAAAAAATTGTTCTTATCAATCAATAATTTATTAAAGTGTAAATAGCGATGAAGCGACTGCAGACAACAATTAAAAAGATAATGCAAATCTCCAATCCTGTAAGTGTTTTTTCTCTCATCGTTGCCGTTGTGGTTTTACTGCAGTCGAAGAAAACAGAAGATGCCTTCAGTATTCTGGCTATTGCCGTTTTTGCTTTAATTGCTTTATTTGCGCTGGTCTTATTAACGTTGGAAATAGTTGTCTTTATCCGATCGATCTCCCGTATTCGTTTCTACCTTAACTGGGACAACGTGCCAAAGCGATTTCGAGTAGAAGGCACTCTCTCAGATTGCATTAAGGAACGGGGCACTCTTGAAATTCTGGCGCGAACCGGGTTGCGTTGGTTCATTGGTGGGGAAAATAAACTGGAGCGAGATATCTATGATTCCGCGACAGACAGGGAGAGATTGCAGCTTCAAGGTCTAATTACCGAAGCAGTAAATGCCGGCGCCAAAATAAAATTCTATCTTCAAAATCCATACATCACAATGCCTTCCTTCAACGATGAACAGAAGGAAAAGTTAAAAAAGCATTTCGAGCTGACCATTGAAAGTTATAACCAGATTAAGGCCTCATATCAAATTTCACGGCCTGACAATCTTTCAATTTATATGGTTAATAAGCGTGTCGATAACAGCATGGTCAGATTCATGGCAGGAGACAGGATTAAGCACTTTATTTATGATCTTGGAATTAGTTTTAAGGCGAGCAGGGAAAAGAAGGGATTGATTAATAAACCCTTTATTATAGCATTAAACCCCAAAGAGGATATGAAGGATTTTGTTGCCGAATTCGAACATGAAATCGATACGGCGGTTCCCTTAAGTGTCTTTGACAAAGATAAGGCTCGGGCGGCGGAGGAGTATTCAAACATCATGAAAAGTTATGAATACTTTTCAGAACAAAGGCAGGATAAAAGTTCGAATTTAATCCATACTTATGTAAAGCAATATATCGATACGGATCATTCATCTGAAATGGCACCGCCGATATGTGTTCAGTTATTAGTCACAAACAGGTGTTCCAACTCCTGCAAGATGTGTAATCACTACCGTCTTTATAATCATAAAACTCAAAAAAAAGAGATGACCAACGAGGAAATATGCTGCGTTCTTGATCAGCTTAAGATTGTCGGTACAAAGTCAATAATTATTTCCGGTGGAGAGCCCCTGTGCCGTGATAATATTTTTGATCTATTAGACTACGCCTCAAAACGATTATCCGTCGGGTTACTGACAAATGGTGTTAAAGCGGGTGGACAGCCGATCAATGCTACTGAAGCGAAACGCATGGCGTCTTCCTGCAAATGGGTGCAAGTATCCTTGGATTCCTTGAATCCGCAAACCTATAAAGAAGTAAGGGGAAGCGAAACCATGGAAGCCGCAATTACTTCAATAAAGCATCTGGCGGCAGCGGGCGTTCCCATAGAAGTATCCATGACTTTGCAGCACGATAACATTGTGGAAGCACCGTCTTTTCAAGAAACTTTTCGTACGTCTGTGTGCGCTAATGTACCCATTCGATTTAAATTTGCTCACGGACCGGACAAGGGGAACAACTTTTTGCCAACCCAGCAGCAATTGGAAAATCTAATCAAATCGATTCATGATGCTAAAGGGACTAACTACAACTACCTGATTACGATGCTGCATCGGGGGTATTTTGATCTCAAATCTATGCCACAGGGCGAACCAGTACGGCAAAAGATGGATGAATTCAGGCGGCAGGGGTATAAATGCCACGTCCTTAAAATGATGTGCAAGATTGATCCCACCGGAGTCGTTTATCCCTGTTGCTTTTTGTTCGACGACAACAGCTATAGATCGATTATTCGAGAACAATTCAATCTTGGATCATTGAGAGACAGTCACACTCAACGCGTTCTCTCTTCGCCCGAGAAATTTCGTGAAATATGGAATTCGGAAAAACGTAAGGCTCTTTTGACGCAAACATTACCCATGCATGAAAACGCGTGTTTTTACTGTACGCGTCACTTTTACCAAAACGAGTTACTGAATCGAGTGGAGAATGTCATCGAAAAATATAGAGTATGCGATTTAAAAAACTATATTCTGGAGAAGACGGCCGCGTCCGCTGATGAAGTTTTCTGGATGTGACTTGCGGATTGTTTTGCCGCAAGCCACCATGCGGATGGCTCCGAAATGTGTTGGTTCAATCGAAGGATGATTGAGCCAGTGCAAAGAACAAGTTTTGTCAACGATTCGATTTTACCGCATCCGGTTTATCTGGGGGAAATTAAGCGCCGTGCGGATCACGCCGGGAGGCGTCAGGTTCGACATGCGCCCCCGGCGTGTTTTGAGTTCCTACATCACGTCCAAAATATCAATGTTCAGATAGCTTTGGACGGAATACGGGCAGCTGATCAGCGCCTGGACATCTTTATTGTCTGCCGGGTTGCCGTTGACATCAAAGCAACTGGCCGTATTGGGATTGCACTCCGAAGTCACCAAGCGCTTCTCGTCATAGGCCCAGCCGTAGGCATCGCACAGTCCCGCTGAATTTTTTTGCAGATAGGCCAGCCAGCCTTGCCCCACCGGGTTGGTTGCCCACCAGATGTGATAGGCTTTTTTCATGGTCGCATCGCCGCTTGCGGCGGAGGCCATGGCCGCACCGCTGGGAGACCCGGCCGCCGTCCAGTAACTTGCGTAGGTCGTGGAGACGCTTGCGGTTGTATAGCTCGACGGCGCGACGACCCATGAAGGCCGCGGCCCCGCATTGAAGGTTTCCGGATATAATTTCGGATTTGGACAGACGTTGGCCGAACTCATTTGCATGATGTAGGGGCAGCCGTCGTTGGTTCCGTTGTACGCCTGGATATTCGTTTTGCAGGACTTTTGCTGCTGGGTTGCGCAGCCGGTATAGCTCATCGTGGCGTTGGCGTTGAGACCGTCCACGGCGCCGATATCGTACCAGATATTCTTATCACTGTAGGCGGAGAGGTTGAATTCGTAAAGCATGACGCTTTGCGGGGCGGGCATGGCGATGCCTGTTTTCGTCACCCACGTTGTTGTGCCGGACGTCTGCTGCGTATCGGTGCGGACGTAATTACCGTGGGCGTCATACACTTTTTGATTATAGAACCATTCGGGCCGGGTGTAGGGATTTCCCGTGACCGGGTCCGTTCCCGTGACAATCGGGGGTACGACGCGGAGCACTTCTCCCGGCTGCAGGTTCACTTTGTTGGATACGGAGACGGCATCGAGCGTGCCGTTGGTTCTGCGAATATAAAAGGTGGTTCCCGAAGCGGTAAACTGGGCGCTCATGGCCGTCCAGTCCGCGCTGTAGTTTGACGGCAGGTTGCCGGTGGCGCAGTTGTCCGAACTCGCCGCCGTGACGGCCCGCGAGCAGGGCGGTTTCGAACCGATAAACCAGACCGATATGGCTGCAGATGAGCTGTTGCGGTATTGAATGGAAAAAACATTGCCGGCATAGGTTGGGAAATCAACGCCGCTTGATCCGGTGACGGTCAGTGTGGTTGACCCGCTGACGCCGGACATTGTGGCTACAATAGGCGTAGAACCAGCCGCCAGTCCCGTGGCTTTCCCGCCGCTTTCCACCGTGGCAATTAACGGATTGCCGGCGGTCCAGCTGACTTGCGCGGTCAGATCTTTGGTGTCGCCGTCGCTGTAAGTTCCCGTGGCCTTAAACGGCTGGGTTGCCTGCCTGGCGATGGATGGATTTTGAGGCAGAATTTGAATGCTTGTCAGGCGGGAGCTATCCACGCGGAGTTGCGCCGTGCCGGTGACGCCGCCGAGGAGCGCGGTGATGGTTGTCTCTCCGGCATCCATCCCGGTGGCAACTCCGGCGCTGCTGATCGTCGCAATCGAAGGGGTGCTGCTCGTCCAGGCTACTTGTGTCGTCAGATCGTGGGTGTCCCCGTCGCTGTACGATCCCGTGGCGGCAAAGGCCACCTGAGCGCTCCTTGCAATTTCCGGCGTTGCCGGATGCACGACTATGTTCGTGAGCACCGAGGCGTCGACTGTCAGCAGGGCGCTGGAGGTGAGGTTGCCAAGCGTTGCGGTAATGGTCGCCGTGCCTGCCGAGACCGCCGTGGCCACACCGGTTTGGGCTACGGTTGCCCTTGCGTTGTTGCTGCTGGTCCAGGCGACAAGCGCGGTTAAATCATGCGTACCGCCGTCACTGTATGTGCCGATGGCCGTAAAGGCTGTTGTTTTTCCGGCGGGGATTTCTGATGTTCCTGGAGTCACCTGGATGGATGTGAGCGTAGCGGAATCGACGCTTAATGCGGCTGTGCCGGTTATTCCGCTGACTGTGGCGCTGATGGCCGTTATGCCGGATGCCGCTCCCGTGGCAACGCCTGCATTGTCGATAGTGGCGATGGCAGTCAGGCTGCTTTGCCAGGCCGCCTGCGAGGTCAGATTGCGGGTCGTGTTGTCGCTGTACACCCCTGTGGCCGTGTAGGAAAGCCTCGCGCCCACGGATATTTCGGAGACGGCGGGCGTAATCTGGAGGCGGATCAGGGTGACGCCCCCGCCCCCACCGTTGCCGCCCCCGCAACCTGCTAAAACCAGTGAAAGCATCATCGTTGCCAGGAATATTAAAAAGACGAATGTTTTTTTGCGGATCGACACGACCTTCTCCTTAAAAAAAATAGAATGGGAGGACTATTGGGAAAGAACCTCTATAAGATATCGGTGCAACCGATTGCGGGCTTTAATTAATTGTATCAAAAATAAACTTGATCTTTGTACCTTGAACCTGCTTTTTTTACACCTTGATGAATATCCGGCACTTGTAAAGGATGTAGCCGATTAGCCAAAACAGAGCGATGTGCGCCACGGCGTATAGAAGCGATCCGTTCATGAAGCCTGCCAGGGGAACGAAAATATTTTGATACAGCCAGACGTTGGCGGAGATGGTGTTGCCCGCGCTGTCGGGGACGCGGATGAGCGTCCGCAGTGTTTTGGCCCACAACACGGACAGGATAAAGAGAAAGAGCGGATTTTTCCCGAAAACCGAGAAGAGCGGCGTCCATTTTCGGTATCCCCGGATGTCGATGACGTCAATGAGCGCGGCAAAAAGGATGATGGCGAGACCGCCTGTGTAAAGAACGTAGGAACTGGTCCACAGGGGTTTGTTCAGCGGAAAGGCAAAGCTCCAGATGTAACCTGACGCGATGAGCACGACGCCCAGAGCCGTTAATTTGAGGGCAGCCTGCTTTTTTCCCGTTTCCCTGACGACGGCTCCGGCAAGATAACCGATCAGCACAGTCACGGCCGCGGGCAGTGTGCTTAAGAGCCCTTCCGGATCGAAGGGAATGCCAAACCCCCGGTACATGTGGTTTTCACCCAGGATGGCGCGGTCCAGCGACAGTGCGGCATTGGCCTCCAGACTGTAGGGATTCGGGCCGCCAAAGAAATAAAGGATGCCCCAGTAGGCCGGCAGGATGATTGCGGAGGCGGCCGGCAGCCATTGCCGCTTCACGCTGATCACGATCAGCGCGGCCAAACCGTAGGCAAGCGCGATGCGCTGTAACACGCCCAAAATACGCAAGTGCGCGTAATCGGTCGTCCATTGCGGGAAGGAATTGATAAAAAGCCCCAGCGCAAAAATTATCAGTGTTCTTTTTCCCATCCGCAGAAGGGTTTGCCGGTTTTGCACATTTGCATACTTGGCAAAGGAAAAAAACAGAGAGACGCCCACGACAAAAAGAAAAAAGGGGAACACCAGATCCGCAAGCGTGCAGCCGTGCCACCGGGCGTGTTGCAGGGGTGAATAGACATATTTCCAGCTTCCCGGTGTATTCACCAGAATCATCAACAAAACGGTCATGCCTCGCAACACGTCCAAGGCCAGGTATCGCTCGGGTTTATCCATACATGACATGCCGCGCTAGTTTTTACCTTTCAAAAAATCGGCATAGACCGCCGCCGTCTCCCGGGGTTTTTCCAGCATAGGCAGGTGGCCGCATTCCTTGATGATCGCCGTTTTGGATTTGTGGATGTTGCCGGAGAAGATCTCCATTGCGGAAATGGAGATTGATTTGTCCGAATCGCCCCAGACGATCAGTGTGGGTGCGGTAATTGAATTCAATCGGCTTTGCAAAACCGCGTAATCGGCCATCACATCGTTGTAAATTTTTTCATTCATCGGCGCTGCTTTTACGGCCTGCCGGGCCAGATACCTTTTGATAAAGGAAGGATATGCGGGCGGCTGATGAAAATTGAATGTGAACAGCCGATTAAAGTCGTCCATGTTTTTGACAAAGTAGGGGTTGGTTCCTTTATCGATGAGCAGGTCCCGTTCGCTTTTTACGGGCGGCGTCACGCCGCTTGCGTCAAAGAGCGCCAGGCTTTTGACCCTGTCCGGATAGCTTGCCGCGAAGTGTCCTGCAATATTGCCGCCCATAGAATTGCCCACGAGATGAAACGGAGGGAGGTTCAATTCCCTAGCCAGAAGGTTGAGCCGCTCCACTTGAGATAAAATGTTGTATCTGGCGTGCGCCGGTTTGGCGCTGTCTCCAAAGCCGGGCAGATCGGGGATGATTACCCGGTAACCCGAGGTGAAACCTTTGGCAAAGCGAAGCCAGTAATCTTTGTTGGCGCTGAAACCGTGCAGCATCACAATGGTGTCGCCCGATCCCCCTTCCGCATAGACAATTTTAAAGCCGGGAATATCCGCCGCTTTCATGGAAAGCCCCGCCTCCTTGCGGAGGTTATCAATGGCTTTATTATAGAGATAGGGAGGCGCGACAAAATAAAGAACTGCCGCCACAACGATCACAAAAACGGCAAAGATGAGAATAACGGTCTTTTTCGAAAGTATTTTCATTTTGACTCCTCGAAATCCGGCTTGCCGCTCAATGCGGCGACAAAAATTTAAAGGGCTTCGCCTTTTTGAAGTTTGCCGTCTGATCTCCGCCCAGCTCATGATGCCCGTGGACCGCCAGCTTGCGCGCGCCCGAGCCCGGTTGGAAATTGATCGCGTTGAGCTTCATCCACAAGACACCGGGGCTTGCCGTGTCTTCGAAAAAATAGATGCGGTTTTTCTGATCCGCCACCGTGCGCCAGATGGTCGATGAAATATTGGGCTGCGCGGGCGTCGAGATGCCGCGGGGGACGCTCGCGTTGCGCATGACGCTGAAGACTGCGGCGACAGCCTCGCGCGGATCGGCGGATTGTGCGGCGGCGTTGATGTAAAAAGACGCGCGGGCAAAGCGGTCGGCGGCGCGGTTGGTGCCCGGCAGCATGACCGTGCCGCCGATCTGCTTCCAGTAGGCGTAAAGCGCCTGTTGCTCGTCATAAACCGGCGAGTTGGTCAGCACCTGATATTCCCTTCCGTGGTGGATGACCGGCAGGCCGTTGATATATTCGATAATGGCCGAATCACCCGAGCTGTCGGAAATCGCAAAATGAACCGTGCCTTTGCTGCCGTTGGGAGCGGCGACGGTGATCACGCGGAATTTGTCCTGCAGCAATTCTTCGACGGCTTCGCCGACCGTTGCAAAATTGTCGAGCACATACTGCGCCCAAGCGCCGGTGACAAGCGTGGGCCGGTCGTCTTCGGGCGGATATTTTGATTCGGCCAGATAGAGCATATTGACGACCAGGCCTTTTTCGTTCATGCCGTCGGCCGTGCCGGATTCGTAGCCCGAGGCAATGACGCTGCCGTATTTACTGGTCCACCTCAGGGCCTTGGGGCCCATATCGGCGCCGCGCTCCATGCCGCGCGGAAATATCCAGAGATTGGTTTGCATATCTTCCAGCCAGTCCATGGTCCGGCCGGTGACGGTCTGGCCATCCTTGCCGAAATAGACGGCGCGGGTACAGGCAAAACCAGTCCTCGTTGTTGCCGCCATCATGACGATAAACCCTAAAGCGCAAAGCAGCGCCGCACAAAGACGAATCGCTTTCATTGAAGACCTCCCGGAAAGAGATGCAGGCCGTCCAATGGACGAGGAAAGGACGAACCGCAGAAGGGAATTTATTTCCAATGCCTCAGAATTGCAAGCGTTAATCGATAAATGAAGGCCGTCATGTGACACAAACCTTTTCTGTCATTCCCACCCGGCATGCGCCGGGTAAACATCCGGCGGGGAACCGGTTCCATTAATACTGGATTCCCGCCTGCGCGGGAATGACCACTTTTTACTATTTTGACACGCTCTCCGGAGCAGGGGGCCTGATAATTCTAGCGGGGGTCGCAAATTCGGCCCAGAAAAAGAATTGCGCCGGAGGCCGCATCGCGCAAAGCAAAGAGGAAGGGCCGGCCGATGGCGACTGACGACGGAACTACACCCAAATCGAAAGAGACATTAGTGGACACATACCCATACTCGGAATCATTGGGATTGGTCGATGTCTCGGGATGGGCGTCGTCGAGCGCCAGAAGCGTGACGGCGTTTCCGCCGATGCCGGATTCGGTAATCGCCAGCCGGACGTTTTGCGTGCGGGAGGTGACATACAGGTCGCGCGTTCCATCCAGTGCGGAGAAATCCGCGGTGTCCGCCTGCGTGCCGTTGCCGACCGGCAGCGTCACCGATGCGTTGACGGCAAATTTGGGAAGGGTCAGGTCAACCGTGGCGGGAGCGAGGGCGGCCACAATGTCATCGAGTTTCGACTGCGTGAGAGCCGCCGCCACCTCGCTGAAACGCCCTTCATCGGGAAGGATGACCAGAAACTGCAAGCCGTTTCCCGCCAGGGGCAGCTCCAGGGCAAGATAGCCGTCACCCGAGGTTTGGGAAAGCGTTACCTGCGAATGGAGAAACGAGGCTTCCACGTCCGAGCCGTCCAGAAGACGGAACCATTCCGTTTGCGTCAGCGCCGCATCGAATGGACTGGCCCATAAAGCATTGAGTTTCAGCGCATCGCCCAGCACCAGCCGGGTATTGGCTCCCAGCGTGGCCGACCCTGCAAGCTCCGGTGAAACCGGCGCAATCCATGAACTGATGGCCGACCAGGCAGCGGTCGGGGCAAGGGCGAAGTCAACCGCCGCCATATACAGACCGAAATATTCCGCCACGGCGTCAAGGTAGGTCAAAAGATAATGGTAATGCCGGGGAACTTTCTCAATAGCTGCTTTAGCCCTGTGAAAGGCGAGACAATGGTTTTTTGTTCGTGTTGTTTGAGTCCGGAAATGTTCAGTAGATGCCCATCGCGCAGCCGCCGGCGAGCGTCGCGCCCAGTTCCCGGCACTGCTCCAGAATGTCTTCCGTAATGTTTCCCTTGGCGATCACAGGGTGGAAAACCGTTTTGAATTTATAGCCCAGCGCGATGCGCTCAATGGCGCGAAGCGCCCCCGTGCCGTCGTTGCCCGCACTGATGAAAACAACAAAGGGCTTGCGGAAGACCTTGTCTTGCGCCTCTCCATACGTTCGGTCGAAAAAATCCTTGATCATGCCCGACATGTAGCCGAAGTTTTCCGGCGTGCCGCAGGCGAGCCCGTCGCAGGTTAAAAGGTCGTCAAGCGTCGCCTCGGCGGCACTCTTTAACACGACTTCGACGTCTTCAATGGTCTTTGCGCCTTCAGAAACAGCATCAGCCATTTGCTTTGTGTGGCCGGTCTGGGAATGATAAACGATAAGGATTTTGGTCATAATAAAGCCCTCCTTTTCTAAAGGAGGGTTGGGGAGGATTTTTAAAGAAGAAAATCCCCCTTAATCCCCCTTTAAAAAAGGGGGATTGGTAACAATTGTTATCAGGGAGCCTTTACGGCATTTTGTTGATGATCCCTAAAAAGCCGTCTGCTTTAAGCGATGCGCCGCCGACGAGCGCGCCGTCGATGTCGGCCATCGCAATCAGTTCGCCGATATTATCTTTTGTCACGCTGCCGCCGTAAAGAATACGGATGCCGTCTGCGGCTGCGCCGTACAATTCCCGCACAATGCCGCGAATAAATGCGTGCACCTCTTCGGCCTGCGCGGACGTGGCCACTTTGCCGGTGCCGATAGCCCAGACCGGTTCATAGGCAATGACGACATCAGCGATCTTTTCGATGCCGGCCAGCGCTTCCCGCACCTGTCGATTGACGACTGACTGCGTGACACCCTGAACTCTTTCTTCGTCTGTCTCGCCCACGCAGACAATCGGTTTCAAGCCTGTCGCGAGCGCTTTCTTTACTTTCAAATTCACACCGGTATCGGTTTCGCTAAAAAATTTGCGCCGCTCCGAATGACCAAGAATGACATACGCGCAGCCGACATCCTTGATCATGAAGGGAGAGACTTCGCCGGTAAAAGCGCCTTTGTCTTCGCTATACATATTTTGCGCGGCGAGCTGCACCTGCGATCCTTTGACGGTTTCACCCACACTGTAAAGCGCGGTAAACGGCGGAGCCACAATGACTTCGCCGTTTTTCAAACCGGTTGTCCCGTCTTTAATGGCCCTGGCCAGCGCGATGGATTCACTGATCGTGTTGTTCATTTTCCAGTTGCCGGCGACGATCCACTTTCTCATTCTGATTTCCCCCCTAACCGAGCGCCGCAACGGCGGGCAGGGTTTTTCCTTCCAGCAGTTCCAGAAACGCGCCGCCGCCGGTGGAAATGTAGGATATTTTATCGCTCTTGCCTGTTTTATGAATGGCCGTGTCCGTATCGCCGCCGCCGACAATCGTCAGGGCGCCGGAGGCGACCGCCGCGTCAACCAGCGTAAACGTGCCTTTGGCGAAGGGCGCCAGCTCGAACATGCCCAAAGGTCCGTTCCAGACGATGGTTTTGGCGGATTTGACCGCTTCGGAAAATGCCGCAATCGTTGCCGGTCCGATGTCGAGGCCCATCTGATCTTCAGGAATATTTTTGGTGTCCACAACTTTGGTTGCGGCATCCGCCGAAGGACTGGGGGCAATCACGGCGTCAACCGGCAGCAGGAACTGCACGTTTTTGGCTTTGGCTTTGTCCATAATGGTTTTGGCCAGATCGAGCATATCGGGTT
>CAZGDK010000055.1:0-19430 GCA_964525155.1 uncultured Smithella sp.
TGGGAACACCGGGCTGCGGCATGATTTTTATTGCACAAATTTGTCGCACACCCCATCCTGATCGTCAGCTGGATTTTGTTTAGAAGCGTGATGGAGTCCATCCAGAACCTTAAGGAATATTATAAAATGATGGACAGTCTGTCGCACTGATTGGGTAATAAAAGGGAACGGTTGTTAGTGCTTTTAGTGTGAAAACAATTATCGGAGGATCGAAGTATGATGCGTGTGAAGAGAGGTATGCAGCGAACGGCGTAACCGGATATCTTCATTAGTGACTTACACACAGACTACTTTGCCGGTATTACGCAACTTGTTGGCATAGCCCACGGCCTGACCAAGTTCCGAATTTCACGGGTCATATCGGACGGAAAGCCGGAGGGGGTGCTCGACGTATGGAGGCTACTTCAGTCCATAGGCATTGAACCGTATGTTGTGTTCGGAAAAGACGATTTCGACGAAATCCTAAAGAATGGGGGCAATCTGAACAGAGATGACTACGCACAGTTTTTCGAGTATTCGCAGGAAGTCTTTTGCATTTACCGGGATGCCGGGATGGTCCGGCAAAAAGGCGCTTTAAGCTCTTTCAGCATACCCGACATGCGACACGGACATAAAATATGGAGTCAATGTTATGGACCGGCGGGACAGCCTCGGCACCGGTATAAAGAACTGCGAAAAGAAAGACAGGCTTTGTATGTTTTGGCCAGAAATGGCGGATGCAGATTAGTCCTCAATTACGGCCTCGATTACGATTCCACGTACGGAAAAGGATCCAAATACATACGGATCAAGATCTTGACGAAGACGATTGCGTCTCTTTTGAAAATTCTTACGGAAGGCAAAGTGATTATCGGCCTGGTTGAAGACTCGGAGATCCGATCGACCACCATGGTCGATGACTGGTATATGGCGGAATCCATTACCGGCAGCCTGAAAGACGGCTGGCTGCCTACGCTGTTTACACGGCATACGCCAACGGTTCGTTTTTGGCAGAATGATTTTGATGCTGAGTTAAAAGATGTGCTCGATGACAACAACGTATCCGAGAAGGATTCCGCAGGCAAAGCCCTGCAGTATTTCCAAGAGATGGCCAGTCGCTTGCCCAAACCATCGTGAAAGAAGAGTCTTTTTCCATGGCCCAAAGCCTCCATCCCCCTGTTTCCCGTTATCCGCTGCGGCCTTTGGTCTTTCGTGTCGGAGAGGCGCTCCAGGGGTCGTCGGGCAAGGGGTGCTTCGGATAGCGTCCTTTGAGTTCTTTTTTCACTTGCGGATAGACGGTGTTCCAGAAGGTTTTCAGGTCCCGGGTGATCGCAACGGGTCTGCGGGCCGGCGACAGAAGATGTAAAAGAAGTTTGACCCGACCGCCCGCGATGGCCGGCGTGTCGGCCAGTCCGAACATCTCCTGGAGCTTAACAGCAAGAACGGGGATTTCCCCGGAAGTATAATCAATCGCGACGTTATGCCCACTGGGGACGGGAATGGCGACGGGGGCGCGATCGCCAAGAAGACGTCGCTGCTCCCAGGGAAGCAAATCGTTTAGCGCCGGAAAAAGATTCAGGCTGGCAAGCTGCAAGGCGCCGCGGATGCCGGAAAGCCAGGGTAAAAGCCAGTTTTCCGGCGTCGCCAGAAGCTTTTCTTCAGAGAGGTCCGGCCAGTTTTCTTCGGGGAAGGTGTCTTTCATCAGGCGCACCCGGGCCTGAAACTGCTGAGCCTCCCGGTTGAAGGGAACCTTGAGGGCTCCGGACCGGATGGCTTCACACAGGACGGATGCGACTTCGTCGTTTGACGGCGTAACCGGTTTGGCCGAAAGAAGAATCGATCCTAAGCGTTCTTCCAGGGTGGCGGCAATGCGATCGTCCTGTTTGTCCCAGAACACGCGCCGGAGGTTCTCGATCTCAACGCCCAGTTCCTGCCGCATGATCTCTTCTGTCAGCGGTTCCGCCATATGCACAACGCCTTCCGCCTTTTCGCCTTTGTCCACCACCACGGCAATGATGTAGGGACTGCCGGACTGGATATTTTTTGCTGAGAACCTGACCCCTCTTCCCTGTCGCAGAACATAGCGGCTGCCCGCGTCGTCGCGGAGCTTCGCGATGCGGTCGGGAAAGGCTAAAAGCAGGAGACGCGCAATCATACCGCCGGTTTCATCTCCGGAGGCATCGCCCGTTTTGCCCATCAGACGCCGGAGTTGCTGTGATGTCCTATCCGCGGCTTTAATCGCCCATGGGTCGGCATGTCCGGGAAGTCGCTTGTCCTTGCGCCATTGCCGCAGGAGCAAGAGACGGTCGCTGATGTCCAGCCCAATGGTTGGAGGAGTAACAGAAGACCGGGAGGATCGGATAATATCCCGCTCGGAAAGAAGCGCCGCCAGATCCGCGCCCAGTGACGGGCAGCCGAGTTCCACCGCTTTCAAAAGAAGGCGGCTCAGACGCGGATGCACAGGCAAGCGCGCCATGGCCGCTCCCGTGGATGTAATCGAGCCTTTAGCATCCAGCGCGCCCAGGCTTTTCAGCAGTTCCTGCGCCGCGCGCCAGGCTGCAGACGGCGGGGGATCAAGCCAGGAAAGATCGCCCGGGTCTTTCACGCCCCAGGCCGCCAGATCCAGGACCAGCGACGACAGATCGGAAATGGCGATTTCGGGCGGGGCAAAAGGAATCAGAGATGAGAATGTATGTTGACTGTAAAGACGATAGCAGGCGCCCGGCTCCAGACGGCCGGCGCGTCCGGCGCGCTGCCTTGCTGCGGCCTGTGAAACGGTGACGGTGACGAGACGGTTCATGCCGGTTGCCGGATCGTATTGGAGTCTGCGGGTGAGCCCGCCGTCAATGACGACGCGGACGCCTTCAATGGTCAGGCTGGTCTCCGCGATGTTCGTGGCCAAAACGATTTTTCGCGTCCTGGCGGGAAGGATTGCCTGCTCCTGCAGGTCAAAAGACAAATCGCCATAAAGAGGATGGATCGTGATGCCGCATGTCGTCGTCCGGTCAGAAAGCGTGTCGGCCAGGGCGTCACTGACGGCGCGGATTTCTCCAGCCCCCGGCAGAAACGCGAGGATGTCGCCTGACGTTTCCCGAAGCGCGCGTTGGATGACGTCGGTCATGCGCAATGTGACGGATTGATCGCGATTGTCCCCGCAGTAGCGCTCCTCGACAGGGTGGGCCTGCCCCTGCGCCGTCATGACGCAGGCGTTATCCAGAAGGGCGGCAACCAAACCTACGTCCAGCGTTGCGGACATGACGAGAATCTTGAGGTCTTCGCGCAGGGCGCGACGGATATCCAGACAAAGAGCAAGCGCCAGGTCCGTCTGAAGGCTGCGTTCATGGAATTCATCAAAGATCACCATGGAGACGCCTTCCAGCCCAGGATTGGCGAGGATCCGCCGGGTCAGAATCCCCTCCGTCATGACTTCAATGCGGGTATCCTTCGAGACGCGGCTGTCAAAACGGATGGAATACCCAAGTGTTTGGCCGATGTCCTCGCCCAGCGTTTTGGCCATCCAGCGGGCGGCGGAAACGGCGGCGATCCTTCGGGGCTCCAGCAGAAGGATGCGCCCGGATGCAGGCGCGATAACGTCCAGGAGCGCCAGAGGAACGCGCGTGGTTTTTCCGGAACCGGGCGGGGCCGAAAGGACCAGGGCGGAATGTTTGCGGATGGCCGCTTGCAATTCCGGGAGGATGTCGTCGATGGGGCTAGACGTTAAAAAGCGTCCGTTCTTCAGGTCTTTGTGCATACCGGGAGTATAGGGAGGGCGGACCTTTGTGTCAACCAGCAGGTTTCCTTACTGTTCAATCATTTTCAAAAAGAATTTGACGATGGAAGGATTAAAGGTCGTGCCGCTTTCATCGATCAGCACCTGAATGATTTTCTGATGAGACATCGCCTCGCGATAGGGCCGGATGGACCTAAGGGCGTCGTAGACGTCGGCGATCGTGATGATCTGGCTGACGATGTTGGGTTGCCAGCCTCCCTTAATCCGGGGATAACCGCTGCCGTCGAATTTGATGTGGTGCTCCAGGGCGGCAAGCGTAGCCAGATTGTTGATGCCTTTGAGTTTCATCAGGTAGATGGCGCCCTGGATGGTATGTTCTTCCATGATGATCCGTTCTTCCTGGGTCAGAGGTCCTTTCTTTAGCAAAATTTCATCGGGCGTTGTTATTTTTCCCACGTCGTGCAGCAGGGCGGCAATGCCGATTTTGTCCAGATAGGCGTCGCTAAACCCCAGGCGCTGGGCCAACGCCATGGACAAAATACCAACATTGGATGAATGGGTAAACGTATATTCGTCATGCGATTTGATATTCGAGAGAAGTTTGAGGGGATAGGATTCCCGGACAATGACACGCAAGTCGGCAATGATCCGCTGGACCATGCGCAAATCGATGGCGGTTTGCTCGAGGCAACTCTGGTACAGGCTTTTAATGATTTGTTCTTTGGTCTGGAACTCAAGTTCCAGAACATTGACAACGCCGTCTCCGGATTCCTCCGGAAAAAGCGGCCGGGGCGAAACGATTTTTGCGCTTTCCTTGAGTTTGATTTTGCCCAGCCGGATAAATTTTGTCGAGTTCATGATCGCATGGCCCGCAGAGGCAAAACTCCGGATCAATGCCTCGAACTGGTTAAAAGGCAAGCCTTTGGAGAAAGCGATCCATTCGACGCCTTTAATTTTCATGACCCGGATAAAGGCGGATTTGTAAAAATCGGGCAAGAGCAACGGTTTGTCGGCGACGGTTAAATAGTCGCGAATCAGTACGATGGTCAGGTCGGGCGTATCCTTGAGCAGCTGGTTTAACAGATCGAAGGCTTCAACGGTCAGAGAAAGCACCTGCGGATGATCAGCGGGATACATGCCGGTATTCTGAATGGCTGTGGCCACCCGCATGATGAAGGTGCCGGCTTTTCGCTGTGGATTTTCCGTCATATCAAGGTTCCTTTTGCGCCATGATCTTCAGGCAGCTTTCCCGAATTTTTCCGTTCCACGATTTTGAACCTTTTTCCAGAAGGGCCTGGACATCCTGCCGTCGAAAATTTTCCAGGGATGCAAAAAGTATTTCCTTCACGAGGGAGAGGCGTCGGGGAGACAGCGTCAGCCGGACTGCCGCGATTGTTTCCAGATAGGGTACGGCCCAAGAATGTCCTGAACGGCAAAGCTGCCGGACAATCAATTCATTGAGAATGGTATCCGTCTCCCGGATGTAAAATGTTTTGAAAAGAGCCATCAATTGGCCCATCAGTTCGCTGACTTCAAAAAGGATGGTCAGGCACACCGCCTCTTGAAGCGTCTGGGCATTCGGCGAAGAGAGACTGGTTTGCAAAAGATGGACTGCGTCCGGCGGATGCGCGAAAAAAAGGATTTCGAGAACTTCCTTTTTCACGGTGTAGTCGTCACAGGCGTACAGTTCTTTCAGCAGAGGAATCGAGCGGTCATTGCCGACTTCCCGTAATAATGACAGGATGCGCAGGGCCTTTGCCGGAGTTTGTTGCGTCATTCTTTTTGTGGCTTCTTCCACGGCTTTGACGCCGTACTCTTTAATGACGGCCACAAGTGTTGGACAAGTTGCCGCCGACGGGTCAAGAAAGAGGTCAAAAAGCCACGGAATGTTTTCGCTTCCGCTCAAAACAAGAAAATTTGCCGCCTCGGCGGTATCTTTGCCGCTCAGAAGAAATGGGGTGATGTTGGGGGCAATGGTTTCCGGCGCGGTGATAACGGAGAGAAGAGACAGAGCCTGGCGGCGGATTTTTTCCGAACCATTTTTATGTCCGTGGCCGCGCAACGTTTCTATCATGCGCATCAGAAATGAAAATTGTTCTTTTTTCAGCAGTCCCGGAATCGACAGGGCTAATCTGTTCGAATAAGCGAGATAATTCTCTTCATCCTGCTCTTCTTCCAGAAGGGCGAATACCAGTTGGCAAATGCCGAGGTCGATGTTTTCATCCTCCAGACTTTTCAGATATTCGGATAGGGGAAATACCTTTTCCGCGGCGTCATCAAACGACAATGGATCGGAAAGCTTTTTGAGCATTTGATCGTATTTTTCAGGAATATATTCTTCGTATTTCTCCTTTTTCAGGATTCGTTCCATTTCCGGCGTGGTCAGGTTCTGCTGGGGTGCAGTCGAATGAAGGGAAACGTTGTTTCCGGTTGTCGACAATCGCGTAAGCAGCATCAGGAAAGCCGGAGGAATCTGTCTTTGCCTTTCGTTGGCCAACTGAATAATCACAGAAAGCATTTCTTCGGGCAGATAATTCAGGTTCTCCAGGCCAAGCGCCGTTTCCAGCTGAAGAGAGAGCTGTTTTTGGGCCGCGCCCAGGAGTTGTTCTTTCAACTCCGGATGAAAATGATCCATCAGATTGGCAATGACGCCGAGGACCTCGTGTTTCTCCGCCTTAACGTGCGCGTCGGCCTGGTGTTCGTGGAGATAATTTCCGACCATTTTTTCGTAGCCGGTCACCGCGTTTTTCCAAAGATGGCTGTTCTCATTGAGTTTACGGATGATTTCCAGAAAGGCGGGTGAGACCGTGGGGGCGGCTCCGGGAGAATCAAACGAACATTTCGGTTGATCGGTGGACATTTGGACAATGAATTCGCGCCAGAAATCATCTTCCCCTGCTTTTTGACGGGGCTTCTTTTCTTCGGAGAGCTGAAAATATTCGGTATCGATGGTTCTGACCTCTATCCCCTTGATGGACAATCGGGTCAGAAGACCTTCGAGCTTTTCCATTTGTCGAACATCGGACGGTTTGGAGGTCAGGATTTTGCTGAACTCAAATAACTCTTGTCTGGTGACGTTGCTCTTCAATTTGAGAAAAATGACCCGAAAAATATGAAGGACACGGGCATATTCCTGAAAATTCTTATTATTTTTATCCAGAAATTGATCATTGATTAAAAGCGTGTCCCCGGTGACCCCAATGTTGAGATCCGGTCTGCCTTGAAAGTAATCTTTAAGGATGGCGTACGCCTGATCAGCGCTTTGACCGATACTGGCATGGCCGGCAGGGTACATTCCGATATTCATCTTCAGCAAATTGAGGCCTGAGATGATGCGCGCTATTTGTCTGAGATCGGCAAGTGAAGCCGTTTCGGTTTTTTTCATTTTTGAGATATTTTCATCCTTGCGACTCTTATCGCCATCCTTGCATAAATGCCCTGATATTAGAAAGACAAATTCATTTGAGTATAAATCGGACAAGAATTATTAAATGTTTAATTCTGGAATTCAATCCTTGACGCGATGATTGATCAGATGGGAAGAAAAGCTGAAAAATATCCTTTTCAAGAGAAAAATTATTTTATAAGTAAAGGTCATCAGTATGACAGACCGTGCGAATACCGGCTTGGCGCAAAATAACTCAAACAGGTCGACATCTTGCGGAGACGAGTTCTTAACGTTGGCAGAATAGCGGGGAAATATGAATAAAAAACAGGTATTTATTACTCGCGGCCAAGGGCCGCTGCTTAATGCAAAAAACGCGTTATCCCAGCTTGACCTGAGCTTCTTAAAAAACAAATCCGTTCTGGTCAAACCCAACTTCGGACGCAAAGTCCAAGCCGGCATCGGGATCAATACGCATCCGGAAGCGATTCGAGGCGTTCTGGAGGTGCTCAAAGACTGCGGATGTTCGAGGATCGCCATTGGGGAAAGCCCGATTCTGGGCGTCAAAGTCGAAAAGGTTTACGAAGAATCCGGTGTCGATCGGATGGCCGCCGATTACGGCTGTGAATTGATTGCGATGGACAACATCAATCCGGTCGTCAAAACCATTCCGGACGCGAGACTTGTGGAGTCCACAAAAATATGCGCGCCCGTTTTGGAATATGATTGTATTCTGTCCCTGCCGGTGGCCAAATGTCACATGCATACCGGCGTGTCTCTCGGCATCAAAAATATGAAAGGGTGCCTCTGGCGGAAGGAAAAAGTGAGGTACCATCAGTTGGAATATGCCGAAGGAAAGACATATCCGGAGAAAACCCTGGATACGGCCATTTCCGATCTGGCGACCATTCTGCTTCCCGATATTACCGTACTGGACGGATACATGGGCATGGAAGGCCTGGGACCTTCCGGCGGCGATTCCATCGTGGGCGATTTTGCCGTGGCCTCACTCGATCCCATGGGTGCGGATATTGTCGGCTGCGCCATGATGGGTATTGATCCGGCCGAGGTGGTTCATTTGAGGCTCACCGCAGAGCGGATGGGCTTTTCCATCCATCTTGAAGATTACGATATTTCCCCGGCGAATTTTAAAGACTTCGCTCTGAACTTCAAGCGTCCGCCCACCGAAATTGCCATTGAATATCCGGATGTGAAGCTCTATGATATCGAATCGTGCAGCGCCTGCCTGTCATCGGTTATGTTCTTCCTGAAACGGTTCAAGACGGATATGAGCCAGTATCTGCAAGACGACGGAAAGCTTCATCTGGCCATCGGCAAAGGCATCACCTGCGATAATGTCAAAAAAGGGTCCATTCTCATCGGCAACTGCACGCGAAAAGCGAAAGAGGCGGGAATTTTTGTGCCGGGCTGTCCTCCGGTGGCCACGCAAATCTACAAAGGCATCACCGGTCACGATCCGGATGAAAATGAACCGGACGTGCGGTAATAAGGAAACGGGGATCGCTTGAAATGAACTACGATCTCGGGAAAAGATTTGTTTACTCATAAAATCAAAGTGGCATCCGTTGAATCTTTACAAAGGCCAGAAGCACACGTTTATTTATCGGTAAAGATAACGTCTGGGTGAGACGTCCTACCCCTAGAGAGCAAGCGACCGCTCTTCTTTGAAGGTAAAAGACATGAAATTATACACCTTGATCGATCATACCGCCGATCTGGGCATGGAAGTGACCGGACGGACCCGGCGGGAACTATTTGCAAACGCAGCCTATGCGCTTCTGGATATTATGATCGAGCGCAGGCAGAAGCCGGTGATGGATTCAACCCTGCGGGAGATGAATCTTTCCGTGGAAGGGTCCGATGCGGCTGATTTGCTGGTGAATTTTCTGCGGGAGATTTTATATCTTTTCAACGGGAAACGGCAGGTGGTTGTTTCGTGCATGATCATCCGTTTTGCGGCGACCGGGCTGATTGCCAGACTGGTGCTGGAGCCTTACAGTCCCAAAAAGCATACCATCAAAACGGAGCTCAAGGCGGTGACATATCACGGCTTGAGCGTGGATAAGATAAAGAATGGATGGAAAGCGCGGGTGATTTTTGATGTCTGAAATTATCCTGGAAAAACTCGACGACAACCGCTGGCTGGTCCCGCAGACCGGTTCCATGCGCGTGCCGGGAATCATTTACGCCAATGACAAAATCCACGATCTGCTCCAGCATGACGAGAGCGCCAAACAGGTGGCCAATGTGGCGCATCTGCCGGGCATTGTGAATTTTTCGCTGGCCATGCCGGACGTGCACTGGGGCTACGGTTTTCCCATCGGCGGCGTGGCGGCTTTTGATCTGGCGGAAGGTATCATATCGCCCGGCGGCGTGGGCTACGACATCAATTGCGGCTGCCGCCTGATGGCGACGGCGCTTTCGCTTCCCGATATTAAAGAACGGATCAAGGATTTAACGGCGGGCCTCTATCAGCATATTCCCTCCGGCGTCGGCTCGACCGGCCGTGTCAAGCTTTCCGGAAAAGATCAGAAAAAAGTGCTGGAACAGGGGTCGGCCTGGGCGGTCAAGGCGGGGTTCGGTTCCCCCTCCGATCTGGAGACGACCGAAGACGGCGGCTGCATGGGCAGCGCGGACCCGGAGCAAATCTCGGCGAGGGCGCTAGAACGGAGCAAGGAGCAGCTGGGGACGCTAAGCTCCAGCAAACACTTTCTAAAAATTGAAGTCGTCCAGGAGATTTTCGATGAGCAAGCGGCACAGGCGTTCGGCTTGTACAAAGGCCAAATCGTGGTCATGATCCATACCGGGTCGCGCGGCCTGGGGTATCAGATTTGCGACGATTATCTGGCGCTGATGGTCAAGCATCAAACGGATACCGGCATTGCGCTGCCGGACCGGCAACTGGCCTGCACGTACCTGTCGTCTCAGAGAGGCCAAAATTATCTGGCGGCGATGGCCTGCGGGGCCAACTACGCCTGGGCCAACCGGCAAATCCTGATGCATCAGACGCGCGAGGTTTTTGAAAAGGTCCTGCACATATCGCCGCGTGAGCTGCAGATGCGATTGGTCTATGACGTCTGCCACAACATCGCCAAGATCGAAACGTTTACCGTGGGCGGCGTGACGAAAAAACTGTGCGTGCACCGCAAGGGGGCGACGCGCGCCTATCCGGCGGGCCATGAGGTGGTCCCCGCGCGCTACCGGAGCGTCGGGCAGCCGGTGCTCATCCCCGGCGACATGGGAACCGGGTCGTATGTGCTGGTGGGGCAGGAAAAAGCTCTGACGGAAACCTTCGGCAGCGCCTGCCACGGCGCGGGCCGTGTGATGAGCCGGACGCAGGCGATCAAATCCAGCCGGGGCCGCTCTATCAGCCGGGAACTGGCCGACCGTGGGGTGCTGGTGATGGCCGGAAGCAAGGGAACGTTGAGCGAAGAGATGCCGGAAGCCTATAAAAATTTAAACGATGTCGTGCAGGTGGTGCACGACGCGGGCATCGCCAAAAAGGTAGCGAGGCTTAAATCGCTGGCCTGCATCAAGGGATAACAAGAATGTAGGGAACGGTCGCGACCGTTCCCTACAGATTGACTTTTTTGCCAACCCATCATAAGAAGCCAAATCAATTTAAAACCGGAGAGCGCCATGACGGAGATTCTTTTTGATAAAGACGAAGACTGGGAAAAAAGGGTTTTGTGCAGCGACGAATCCTGCATCGGCACGGTCGGCCCGGACGGCAAATGCCGGGAATGCGGCAAACCCTATGAAGGCGTCCTGCCCCAGGGGCACGGCATCGAAACATATCGTCCAGTGGTTGAAGAGGAGTCCAAGCCGGTTGTCCCGGAAACAGCCGCAGCGGGTGATGACGATGAGTGGGAGAAAAGAGTCTTGTGCAGCGACGAATCCTGCATCGGCACGGTCGGCCCGGACGGCAAGTGCCGGGAATGCGGCAAGCCAATAAACTCTTGAATTGTATGAATATCCGGTTTACCGGCGCTTTTTCTTCATTATTTTCGGCGGTTCCTTCTGGGGGAAGCAGGCTTTCTGATATAAATGATCCGCGCCGGTTTTGGGATTGATGCCGACCCAGTCGGAGGGGTTGGTTCTATAGCGCTCGAGAACCTTGCCGCTTTTGTCGAAATCGATGAACTCTTCCGTCCGGACAAGCTTCGCATGGCAGTCAATTTCCCACAAGGCGGTTTCGTGGTCGTAGTCTTGGTAGCGGACGGCTTTCTCCGGATCATATTTCTTAACGTCTTCAATGATTTTTGCTCTTGCACGGTCCGTTATCGTCTTATACGTCCAGACCAGCACAATCCCCGGCGCTTTCGTGATGATCTTTTTATTGTAGTAGAACGAATTTTTCAGGGGTTTCCATATTGCAGGATTGGGTTCATCGGCGCGGCAGACGGCCGAAAGCGAGAAAATAACGATCAAACAAGAAATCCAAACCAAGAGGCGCTTCATTTTTTCCTGAAAAGAAGATGGCGCGGAAAATACCCTGAAGCTAAACGCGGCATGTGGCCGCTTGTACCCTTCAGGGTATTTTCCGGTGACATCAGAACTCGTACAATTTTGCCCCCGGCACGACGGTGAACTTATGCTGCAACAGGACTTCGATAGCTTTTTCCGGGGCGTCGAAGCGGAAGATGATGACGGCGTTTTGACCGCTTTTTTCGACGAAGGCGTAAAGATATTCCACGTTGATGCCTTCTTTCGTCAGCACGTCCATGATGCTGTGCAGTCCGCCGGGCTTGTCGGGAACTTCCACCGCCACCACGGTGGTTTTCGTGACGCGGAAGCCCGCGTCCTTGAGAACCTTGTTGGTTTTTTCCACGTCGTTGACGATCAGGCGCAAAATGCCGAAATCGACCGTTTCCGCAATCGAGAGTGTGCGGATGTTGATGCTGTTTTCCTTGAGCACGCGCGTGGCGTGTTCCAGCGATCCGGGTTTATTTTCCAGAAATACCGATATTTGTTCGACTTTCATATTTAACTCCTCCCAAAAAACATCAAATCGTGCGTTTATCGATGACTTTCCTGTCTTTGTCCTTCAGTGTCTGCGGGGCGACCAGTTTGACGCGCGGCGAAATGCTTAAGTAATCTTTCATATCCTTGACGATCCGTTTTTCAATCGCTTGAAGCTCCTTCACGCCGCCTGCTTCACCGAAGAATTTCTCGCCGACTTCCACGTTCAGCTCGACGGAATCCAGCGCGCCTGCCTTGTCGACAATCAGTTGGTAATCCGGTTCGACGCCTTCGATGTCCTTGAGAATGGCTTCCACCTGCGCCGGGAAGATGTTGATGCCGCGAATCGTCAGCATGTCGTCGCTGCGTTTGAGCACACGTTCCATTTTGACGTGGGTGCGGCCGCAGCGGCAGGGCTCTAAAATAAGCCGAGAGATATCGCCGGAGCGATAGCGGATGAGCGGAAACGCTTCTTTGGTGAGGCTTGTGAAGACCAGCTCGCCTTCTTCGCCTTCGGGCAGAACCTGGCCGGTTTGGGGGTTGATGGTTTCCACGATGAAATGGTCTTCGAAAATGTGCATGCCATGGCGGCCTTCCAGGCATTCGGCGGCAAGCCCCGGCCCCATCATTTCCGAAAGCCCGAACATGCCCAGGGCCTTGATGCCGAACGCGTCTTCAATCGCGTCGCGGGTGGCGTTGCTCCAGAGTTCCGCACCGAAGATGCCGACGCGCAGTTGAAGATTTTTCATGTCCACGCCCAGGGCTTTGCCTTCCTGCGCCAGATGCAGCGCGTAGGACGGCGTCGAGCACAAGACGGTCGGACCGAAATCCTGCAACAGGAGGATCTGTCGCTTGGTGTTGCCGTCCGACATGGGGATGACGCTCGCTCCGATTTTTTCCGCGCCATATTGCAGGCCCAAACCGCCGGGCAAAAGCCCATAGGAAAAGGCGTTGTGGACGATGTCGTTTTTGGTGATGCCCGCGGCGGAAAGCGAGCGGGCGGTCAGTTCCGTCCAGGTGTCAATGTCGCGGCGGGTGTAGCTGAAGACGGAGGAACGGCCTGTTGTGCCGGATGACGCGTGCAGACGGACGATATTGCTCATCGGCACGGCAAACAGGCCAAAGGGGTAATTGTTACGCAGGTCCTGACGGGTCACGAAGGGAAGCCTTTTCAGATCGTCAAGCGAGCTTAAGCTTTCGGGCGCGATTTTCGCTGCGTCGAGCGATTTTTTGTAAAAACCGACGGTGTGGTAAACGCGTTGCAGGACGTTCTGGAGACGCTTGAATTGCAGGGCTTTCAAGGCTTCGCGCGGCAGGGTTTCGAATTCTTCGTTGTAAATCATGGTGGCCTCTCCCTTTTTAAATGACTTAGCGAACTACCAGGCAAGACAATCAGGATGCCTGTTTTCAACGGGCGTTAAAGATGATGAAACGTGCAGCATGCTTTTAGCGAGCAGCTTAACAAAACTTTCTCTTCGAGGCAAGAAGGTTTGCTTCCGGGAAAAAAAATAACAAAAAATTAAAATATTCTTTACGGAAAGCGGGCGGTTGTGTTACGTCAGAGAGCAATAATGTTGTCTGTAACGTCTTGCCTTAATCGGAACTGGCCTGGCAGGGTTTAAAAAATGACGCTCACGATCAGCCGCAAATTATTATTCGGTTACCTCTTCATGGCGCTTTTAACCGTCGTGGCGGGCGTCTACGCTTTGTTCAGCCTGCAGCGGCTCGCCGACGGCGCCTATAACATCACGAGTCATCATTACATCCTGATGGAAAGCTCCAAAAAGATGATGGATATTCTGCTGGCGCAGGAAGCCGCGGAAAAAAAATACCTGATTCTGAAAGACCCCGCCCTGCAGGAGATATTTTTGCAGCGCAGCGAGGAATTTCAGGCGGAACTGTCGCGTGTGCGCGCGTTGAAGTTGGACCGCAAAGGCAAACTGGTCGTAAAAAATCTGGATAAGCTGCATCGAAAATCGCAGGATTTGTTTGTCCAGGAGGTCCGGCTGATCCAGGAGGGGCTTTTGCCCGACGCGCAGAAGATTTCCGATACGGACGGCAAGTCCGTGATCGATGAAATGGCCATGACGCTGCGCGACATTCAGAAAAACACGAATCAGGCCATCTCCGGTGAAATGACCCTGATGGCCGGCCAGGGCAAGACGGCGGTCAATATCACGCTGGCCTTGTGTGTGCTGAGCCTCGTTTTGGGCATTACGCTGGCGCTGATCATCACGCGTAATATTTCCAAGCCGCTCAAGCAGCTGGAAAAAGCGACCCGTCTGATCGCCGAAGGCAATCTGGATCACACCATCGAAGCCAGGCGCGATGATGAAATTGGCGCGCTGGCCAATTCGTTTGCCCACATGACGGAGCGGCTCAGGGAGCTCGAAGCGCTTCATCTGGACGCAAGCCCGCTGACCGGCCTGCCCGGCAATCTGGCCATCGAAAATAAAATTCAGGAACTTTTGGCCGCAGGCAGGATGTTTTCCCTGTGTCATGTCGATCTTGATAATTTCAAGCCGTTTGCCGATAAATACGGATATGCGTGGGGCAGCGAAGTCATCAAGGAAGTCGCCAGTCTGTTGCAGATGTATATCCGTGAAGCACTCAGCCGGGACATCTTTCTGGGTCATATCGGCGGCGATGATTATGTTCTGATGGGCGATCCGTCTTCCATTGAAGTGATCTGCAAAAAGCTGGTGGCGGATTTTGAGCAGCACATCCACGGGTTCTATGCCGAGGAAGACGCCCAAAACGGTTATTTTATCGGTAAAAATCGTCAGGGGATTATCCAAAAATATCCGCTGATTACCGTGACGGCGGCCATCGTGACGGACGACGGGACCCGCTTTAAAAATCCGCTGGACATGGCTCGGGTGGCAGCCGAACTCAAGGAATACGCCAAAATGCTGCCGGGCAGCAATTATGTGACCGAACGGGAGGAAGACCGGGAAAAAGTGCCGGTCGGAACCGAGGCTGAGGTGCAGGAAAAAAGTGATGTGGCATAAAGGAATAATATATTTGATAATAATGACTGTTTTGTTGGGCGCCTGTTCAACCCGGATCATGCGCAGCGGTGAAGGCGTTAAACAGAACGGATCGGATTCGCAAGCGGCGTATTTTCAAAAAAGCCCGACCGATCAGGAGCTTTTTGAGGAGGCCCTGTCGTCCTTAAGTAATGAAGACAACGAGCCGAACTATAATGAGGCAAAAAGCAGGTTGGAAAACCTTCTTCAGCAATATCCCGAAAGCAGGTA
Organism: uncultured Smithella sp.; assembly: GCA_964525155.1. Classification (GTDB taxonomy): domain Bacteria; phylum Desulfobacterota; class Syntrophia; order Syntrophales; family Smithellaceae; genus UBA8904. The sequence continues at coordinate 15,338 of CAZGDK010000055.1, forward strand.
CAAAACGAGCGCCGCCGCACTGGTGGCGACTTTGAGTAAAATTGGAGCGCTGGAAGCGAAGCTAAGGCAGGAAAAGCAAAAAGCGCATGCGGATCACGCAAAACTCTCCCGGGAAATTGAAGGGCTGAAAGATAACTGCAAACAGGGAGAAGAAAAATATACAGCCGAGGTCACACGGCTTCAGCAGGAAAATGATCAGTTAAAAAATGACATTCAGCAATTGAAGCGTCTGGAGGTGCAGCTGGAAAAAAGAGAAAAGAGTCTGCGCTAATGATCTCCCGGAGGGCCGTCAAGGGCGGACGGCCGGACTTAAGTAAGCAGTGACAAAGACAACCCTTTCAGAGCGTCGTATGATTAAAAAGATAAAAACCAGGGATGTTCAAAAGGGCATGTATGTTATTTTGCCGGGCAAGTGGTTTAAACATCCTTTTTTAAAAAATGAATTTTTAATCGAATCCCAGTCCCAGATCAACAAGATGATCAAGGCCGGCATTGAAGAGGTGTCGATCAGAATCGGAAAAGAAGAAAAAAAAGCAGGCCCCACAGAGCCCAAAGCGGAACAAAAGATAAAAAATATTCCCAGCCCGGTTTTGCCGCCGGAGCTTCAGGAAGTCATTGCCGATCGAAAAATATCGAGCGAAAAGAAAGCGCAGCTTGTGCACCGGCATTCCATTATCATGATGGAGCGCCTGATGGAAAGTCCCACCGTGGAAAACGTCATTCAGGCGAAAAAAGGCATCGCCGAAATTGTCGATCTCATTTTGACCAATGACGAAACAAACAAGTGTCTGCTGAATATCACGTCGCACGATTTCAGCACCTACGTTCATTCCGTAAACGTCGGCGTGCTGGGGATCTCCATTTCCAAGAGAATATTCGCCCATTCCACCGGACATAACATGCACGAGCTGGGAGCGGCTTTTTTTCTGCATGATCTGGGTAAAGTCAATATCGACCCGGCCATTATCAACAAGCCGGCTGTTTTGACAGATGCGGAAATGGCCCAGATGCGCAGGCATCCGGAATTCGGCTATGACATTTTAACCAAAACCAATCAGCTGACCGAAGAATGCCGCACGATCGTTTTGCACCATCACGAGCGTTACGAAGGCAACGGCTATCCGCTGGGGCTCAAGGGAGACGATATTCATTTGTACGGAAGGATCTGTTCGCTCGCGGACGTTTACGACGCCCTGAATTCGGACCGGCCCTATCGCAACGGCCTGGGGCCTTTTGCCGCGCTGAAGGTGATGAAGGAAGAGATGATCAATCACTTTCAGAAGGATTTGTTTGAAAAGTTTGTGCTCATGTTTATGTGACAAGGCATCCAAACCCCTTTCATGACCAAAACGATTAAAATTTCAGACCTCAAACCGGGCATGTACGTGAATCTGCCGCGCGCCTGGAAATCTCATCCGTTTTTGCGAAACAGTTTTACCATTACCTCCTCAAAACAGATTCAGAAACTGATGGATTTCGGAATCACGGAAGTTATCATCGATGAATCCAAAGGGCTTAAGGACGATGCGATTATTTCCGAAGCGGAAGAACCGGAAAAGGATTATACCGACGATTACAAGATTATTGCTGAAAAATTAAGCGAGGTGCTGTCGGATAAAAGCATGGACCCGAAAACACGGGCCCAGGCCATCCACATGCATTCGGCCGACATGCTGAGAAATGTCTGGGCGAACCCGACCAGTGAACGGATTGCGCATTTCAAGCACAGCGTGGTCGGCATTGTGGATTTGATTCTGTCCGACGATGCCACGAACAGCCATCTCATCAATATCACATCGTACGACTACGACACGTTTGTGCATTCCGTCAACGTCGGCGTACTGTCGATTTCTCTGGCCAAGGTTTTGTTTCGAAAGGAAGATAAACACGATATGAATGCTCTCGGCGCGGGATTTTTTCTCCATGACGTGGGAAAAATCCATATTGATGAGGCCATTATCCAAAAGCCGGGGAAGCTGACGGACGAAGAAATGGCGCTGATGCGCAGACATCCCGCCCTGGGGTTTAAGCTGCTTTATGATACCAAGCAGATCAGCGAAGAAAGCCGGCTCATTGTACTCCAGCATCATGAACGTTTCGACGGCACAGGCTATCCGCGGAAGCTGCGAGGAGAAGATATTCACATTTACGGCAGAATCTGTTCCATTGCCGATGTCTTTGACGCGCTGGCGTCCAAGCGGCCCTATAAAGATCCGCTCAAACCGTTCGCCGCTTTAAAGCTGATGAAGGAAGAAATGATCAACCACTTTCATAAAGAGCTTTTTGAGAAGTTTGTTTTGCTGTTTATATAATTATCCGCCAGCATCAGGCCCAGCGCCGTTTTGGCGTCAATAATCTCGCGCTTTTTCAAAAGATCGCGGACTTTTGCAAAACTGGTCGGAACCACTTCGATAAACTCGTCTTCATCGGGGGACAAAGGTTCGTAAAACAACTCTTCCGCCAGAAAAAAATACATGTATTCGTTGCAGTAGCCGGGGAGCAGGTAGCCCGCGAAAAGCTCCGTGACTTTTTGCGCGTTGTAGCCGGTTTCTTCGGCCAGTTCACGCTTTGCGCAGGCCAGGGCGGATTCCGGGCCGTTGTCCATGGTGCCTGCCGGAATTTCCCATAAGGTTTGTTTGGTCGCGTTGCGGAACTGGCGGATCAGCAGGATTTCATTTTTGTCATTGACGGCGACCACGGCCACGGTGGGCTTGTGGTCGATCCAGCTTTGTCTTACGGTTTTGCCGTTGGGCAGAGCAACCTCTTCTTCCCAGACGCTAAAGATGCGGCAGGCGTAAGCTTGTTTCTTGTTTGGCTCCATAATCGGGGATTCTCTTTTCAGTTGGTTTTGATAATCGCCAGCAAATGTTTTTCAATTTCCTGTTTGGGCAGGGCGCCGACCAGCCGTTCGACCAGGCGGCCTTCGCGGAAGAACAGCATGGTCGGGATGCTGCGGATGCCGTATTGTGAGGCCGTCATCGGATTTTCATCCACATTGAGTTTGGTGACTTTGACGCCGTTTGCATAGTCCGATGCCAGCTCCTCGATAATCGGCGACAGAGACCGGCAGGGGCCGCACCAGGGCGCCCAGCAGTCCACCAGCACCGACGACTCCGCGCCAAGCACTTCGCGGGCAAAAGAATCATCAGTAATATCGATTGGTTTGACATCCTGCCGCGCGATGATCAGCGGTTCCTTGCATTTGCCGCACAGCGGACGCATGTTCAGGCGTTCTTCCGGCATCCGGTTTTTCGCGCCGCATTTCAGACAGCGGATGATCAGATCATCAAGCGGTGCGTGACAGTTGCCGCAGGTGGGGCGACCCTTGAACTTTTGATTCGGTATTCGATTTTTGGTGCCGCAATTCAGGCAGCGGATGATCACATTATCCGTCATAAAAAGTCCTTATCGCCTGGATGGCCTTGTTGAATATTTTACTTCCCATGATCATTATATCGCCACGCTCACATAGCCGGGCTGCAGGATACGCACCAGTTCCGAAGGCTTCATTTTAGCCAAAAGCCCGCGGGAGCCGGCATTGATCAGAATTTCCGGCAAATCGGCGATGGTTTTTTCCATAAAAACGGCCAGCTGCTTTTTCGTCCCGAACGGAGATGTCCCGCCCACCAGATAGCCGGTATGCCGGTGGGCCACGTCCGGTTTGCAGGGAGTGATGGATTTTACCCCGATCGCGCGCGCCAGCGCCTTGGTCGATACCTCTTTGTCGCCGTGCATCAGGATGATCAGCGGTTTGGACGTTTCATCTTCCATTACCAGGGTTTTGATCACAATATGTTCATCCACGCCAAGTTTTTGAGACGACACCCGCGTGCCGCCTTTTTCCTCGTACGGGTAAGTATGAATCGTAAAAACCGCCCCGGCGGCTTTGAGCGTTAAAACGGCGGGGGTTGAGGGTATCTTCTCCTTCGACATGGGAGACAATATAATGTTGGACGTGGGAAAAGGCAAGGGAGAAAGAAAAGGTGCAAGGTGCAAGGTGCAAGGTGCAAGGTTAATTGAAGGCGCTGAAGCGCCATCATTAAAAAAGCCGCCGCCCTGGTAAGGGCGAGCGGCCTCAAAAGTAAACCTTGAT
>CAZGDK010000056.1:0-19293 GCA_964525155.1 uncultured Smithella sp.
AAAAGGAGGATTTTTATGGGAAAAAAATCATTTCAAAAGTATTTGTTTTTGTTTGTTGTGTGTCTGTGTATTGTAAGCCTGCTTGTGACAATGTGTCGCGCTCAGTGGTGGTCTTCTTCCTCGTCAAGCGGTTCTTCATCTTCGGGGTCGGTTGCCAAGGAATTAATAGCATCGGGTATTAATTCCCCTGAAAGTACTTATGTTGCTTATAAAGCCGATATGGCAAACCCCAAAATCAACGAATATTTTTTAACTTCAAAAGGCGCTGTCTATCTGTTGAAAAAATCCAATGACGCTTGGACCAAGACTAAGATACCCGTTCGGTTTTCAGGCAACACAAATCCCACCTGCCATTTCACCGGAATAACAAGCACCGGAAATTATATCTTTTATGTGGTTGGCACGGAAAATATTAACGACACTAACGCGAAAAAGTATCTTTTCATGATGAATTCCAATGACGCAAGTCCCGTGCTGAAAGAAATCTATCGCATTGATTGTATAGCCGTGCCTGATAAAATGGCGGCGAGCGCAGATGACATGAAAGTATTGTATGTCTCCGACAACGGAGCCACCGGTAAGTCAGGCTGCATTTATCGCATAAAACTTGATGACCGTAGCGGTCAGATGGTTGGCGTCTCTATGGATAAGTTTCATTGCTTCACCGGCTATAAGCCCACCAAAATGATGGTAACGAGAAGTAATCAGGCTTCCTATCCGGATGGTATGATGGTTGCCGTGAATCCGAGCAGCGGGATTGGCGCCTCCCAGTTACGCAAATATGATATGACCAACATCGGCCTTTCCAATACTTACGAGGTCATATATTCGAGCCTGAATTCTTTTTTGGAAGATTTTGCCATGTGCCGATATTACGAACGATTAATTATTGCGGACTCAAAGAAATCACAACTCGTCTATATAGAATCCGGCGAGAAAAAATATTCAGCAACGTCAGCTAAACCTTCGTCCGTAGGGTATAATCGTGTCTGTGATGACACGTATTGCTACTTATATCATGATTATGGCGTCCTTACGGAAAGCCAGACAGGCAGAGTTTACCGCTACGACATAGGCCCTTGGTTTCCTGATGATTCGGGCGGATCGTCGGGCGGATGGTGGACGTCGACTTCTTCAACGTCAACAACATCATCGTCTACATCATCATCTACATCATCATCCAGCGGGGGGAGCTCATTGTCCACATCATACTTTAAATAAGAGAGACCATAGGAACGCCCTTAAGTATTTAAGTTATTGAAGCATATCTTCAATATACACGATTAAATTTACCTATTGCCGCAAGCTATCGAAATGGATACATGATATCTTAAGGGCGTTCCATATACTTACACTCAATCATACGGTGAAGGAAACCGCCTCTTCTTCCAAACAGTCTCATGGACAAAAGTTTCCGATTGAGATAAGCAATCGGCATGAAAATTCTTCTGGCTGGCTACAATATTGATTACGATTTGATCCGCGAACTTAAAGACAAGTGCGCCTGCGAGCAGGATCTGACGCCGGAGACTATTTCCGCCGCCTACGCGCGCATCAGCCGCAGCCCCAAAACCGTCGACGAGCTGAGGCGCGACGCCCGCACCGAAGTGGAAAAAGCGCGCAAGTCCAACCGCAACATCGTCTTCGACATGGGGCATTCCTCCGTGGCCGAACATGCCGTGTTTAATATCGACGTCATCGGCGTGTCGCGCCTGCTGGTGGAGGAAATCGAAAAATTCCGACTGTGTTCCTATACGGAAAAATCCCAGCGTTATGTTTTGTTCGATAAAGACTTCGTCATTCCCGAGGAAATCCGCGAGGCGGGACTGGCGGATGCATTTGTTGAAACCGTTGAGATGCAAAATGACTTTTACGCTCGCCTCTATGAAGAACTCCGGCCCTACGTTTTTGAGAAAAACAGGGATTTGGCGGACGATCCCGCCAACAAGTCTCTGCTGGAAGGCTGGGCCAAGGAAGATGCGCGCTACGCCATTGCGCTTGCCACCGAAACGCAACTGGGTATGACGATCAACGCCCGCAATCTGGAGCTGATGCTGCGGCGTCTTGCGGCTCTGCCTCTGGCCGAAGGCCGCCTTTATGCCGAAAAACTCTATGCCGCCACCAAAGACATCGCGCCGTCGCTTATTCGCTATACCGAAGCCACCGATTACGACCGCCTGACGAGGCGGAATCTGAAGCAGCGCGCGAAAAAATTGCTTCCGGCAAAATCCGGCGCAAAAAGCAAGGCGGCTTCCGACCTGACGCTGGTTTCGGCCACGCCCAAAGCGGATGCGCAAATAGCCGCCGCGCTTATTTTTTCTTCCACATCCGGAAGCTACGATCAATGCCGGAAACAGGCCGCCAAACTGAACCCGCGCGACATGAAAGGGCTTTTCAAAACAGCTCTGCAAAATGCAAAGTCCTACGATGCGGTCCTGCGGGAATTCGAAAACGTCGATTTGCTCTTTGAAATGTCGGTCAGCGCCAGTTGCTTTGCGCAGCTCAAACGCCATCGCATGGCGATGGTGATTGTGCAGGATTACGATCCGGCCTTGCGCGCTACCGTCCCGCCGTCCGTGAAAGCGATCGGCAGGCAGAAAGAATTTTTACAAGTGATGGCGCAAACCAACGCCGTTTATCACCGGATTTACGAAAAAAATCCCGCCGCCGCGGCCTACGTGCTTACCAATGCACACCGCAGGCGGGTTTTGTTGAAACTCAACGCCCGCGAAATGTATCATCTTGCGCGCCTGCGCTCGGATGCGCACGCCCAGTGGGATATTCGCCTGCTTTCCGACCGGATGCTTAAAGAGGCCCGCAAAGTCATGCCGCAGGCGATGACAATGGCCTGCGGCAAAGACGGCTTTGCCGCGCTTTACGGCAAAACATTTAAAATCCCCGCCTGACCCGTCGACCGCTATTGGAAGAACATGACCGCTGCCGCTACGTCCAAAACCCGCTATCTGCTTTGGGCCACAACACTGGCCTCGTTTTTAACGCCATTTATGGGATCATCGGTGAACGTGGCGCTGCCCGCCATCGGGCGCGACTATGCGCTCACGGCCCTGGGCGTAAGCTGGGTGGCTTCCGCGTTTCTTCTGTCGTCGGCCATTACGCTGGTGCCCCTGGGAAGGCTTGCGGATATTTACGGCCGGAAAATGATATTTACGGCCGGCGCCATTCTTCTTTGCGTGTCATCGTTTGGTTGCCTCTGGGCGCCCGGCCAAACCGTTTTCATCGCGCTGCGCGCCGTTCAGGGCATCGGCGGGGCGATGATTTTCAGCACCGGCACGGCCATGCTGGTGGCCGCCTATCCCCCAAGTCATCGCGGCCGGATTCTGGGAATCAACATTGCCTCCGTTTATATCGGCCTGACCATCGGACCTTTTATCGGCGGTCTTTTGACCCAGCATCTGGGCTGGAAAACAATTTTCGTTTTTTCCGCCCTTCTGGCCGCAGGCTTAGCCGCCTGTGCGCTGGGGATAGCTCAAGAAGAGCGGACGGCCTTGCGCCGCGAGCGCTTTGACCTCTCCGGCTCCCTTCTTTACGCTGTTTCATTATTCGCTCTTATGTACGGTTTTTCCCGGCTTCCCTCGGGGCTCGCGGCGGCGCTGATCGCAATCGGTCTGGTCAGTTTTGCTTTTTTTCTTCGCGCGCAATGGACCAAACCTTTTCCCGTCCTCAACATTCATCTGTTTGCCGACAATCGCACCTTTGCCTTTTCCAACCTGGCCGCGCTCATCAACTATCTGGCCACCTTCGCCGTGACCTTTTTACTGAGTCTTTATCTTCAGCATGTTAAGGGGATGACGCCGTCGCAGACGGGCGTTGTGCTTGTGGTTGAACCGCTTTTACAGGCGCTTTTTTCGCCGCTGGCCGGCCGGCTTTCCGACCGCTACGAACCCCGGATGATTGCCTCGGCCGGTATGGCGCTGACCGTTATCGGACTGGCGGGGCTGGTTTTTCTGGACACCTCAACGTCTATCCCCCGAATCCTGATTTGCCTGGCGATTCTGGGTGTGGGCTTTGCGCTGTTTTCGTCGCCGAATGTCAACGCCATCATGAGTTCGGTGGACAGCCGGTTTTATGGCCTGGCTTCGGCGACGCTTGCCACCATGCGGCTGGTCGGGCAGAGCCTGAGCATGGGCATAGCCATGCTGGTGTTTGCCGTGATCATCGGCGATCGCGGCATTTCATCGGCAAACAGCGCTCTTTTAGTGACAAGCGCCCGCTGGATTTTCGGCATTCTGGCCGCAGCCTGCGCGCTGGGTGTGCTGGCGTCGCTGGCCAGGGGAAAGGTTCACAAGGGTTAACGCTTTACTTGGGAACAGGGGATTGCACCCTTTTGTTCCATATTGAATGACCGGGAGCTGCGTGTGAAAACTTTTTGGATATGCCTGGGCATTGGCCTTGCGGCAGGCGGTTTCGGCGGGCTTTTGGGCATCGGCGGGGGCATGATCATGGTCCCCCTGATGCTGGGTGTTTTAAAGCTCAGCCAGCATGAAGCCCACGGCACGTCGCTTATCGCACTGGTTTTTACGGGGCTGGCCGGCGCAATGGCGTATGGCTTAAAGGGCCATGTGGATTATCCGGCGGCCGCGGCGCTGGCGCTTTCGGCGATGACAACGGTGCGCGCCGGCGCGCGCCATGCCCATGCCCTGCCTGCCGGGACATTGCGAAAATGGTTCGGCATTTTTCTGATCGTCTGTGCCGCTCTGCTTTTTGCCAGGCCCTGGCTTACGGTTTCCGGTTCTGTGCATCCGTTGCCTGTTCAAATACTCATTTTGATTATCACCGGCGCCGCCGCCGGATTTCTGTCCGGCATGATGGGCGTGGGCGGCGGCGCCGTCATGATTCCGGCCATGGTGGTGTTTGCGGGGTTCGGCCAGCATGCCGCGCAGGGCACGTCGCTTCTGGTGATGGTGCCCGCGGGCCTGACGGGCTCGCTGGCGCATTACCAACTGGGCCATGTGGTCAAAAAGCATCTTCCCGGCCTGATTTCGGGCATTCTTCTGGGGGCGTTTCTGGGAAGCCTTGCGGCCAACTTCGTTCCGGATCTTCCCTTGCGCCTGGTGTTCATGTCGGGAATCGTGGTCATGGGGATCAAATACATCGTGGCGAAAACGCCTCCGGAAAACGAACACAGTGAATCCTGATATTTTGTCTGCCTGAGATGGGCTTCACGGCGGGCAAAACGCCAAAATCGAACCGCCTGTCAATTTGGATTGACAGCGGACGCCGGATTTACTAGAATCACCCATCGGACGCGGTATTTTCTGACTTCTCACAACCAAACCTATAAAGCAGTAAATGACATTCTATAGCCGTAATGTGTGTGACGTGGAGTTTTCCCAGTGCGTGAACTTTAAACAATGGAGGTGCTGACGATGAAGGAATTAATCAGGTACATTTCTCAATCTTTAGTGGATTATCCGGACAAAGTGCAGGTCAATGAAGTGATCGGTGAACAGACATCGGTGATAGAGCTGCGCGTCGCCAAGGAAGATTTGGGGAAAATCATCGGAAGACAGGGGCGAACCGCCCAATCCATCCGCACGATTCTCAGCGCCATGTCCGCCAAAAGCCATAAACGGACGGTTCTGGAAATTATCGAATGAATGAACTTCGTTGACACCCATTGCCATTTAAACGATCCATCCTTTTCCGACACCCTGCCCGGCGTGATCGCGCGGGCCAGGGACGCCGGGGTCGATATGATGATCGCCCCGGCTTATGACATGGCATCGCTTGAGCGCACGGCGCAAATTGCCGCTCTGTATCCCGATGCCGTTTTTCCCGCCTTCGGTCTTCATCCCTGGTTTGTTCACGAATCCGTCGACTGGGACATACTGCGGTCTTATCTGAACCGCTCAGACGCCGTCGCCGTCGGCGAAATCGGTCTGGACTTTTCCGACCCATGCCCGGCGGCGGATCTTCAGACGCCGGTTTTTCTCAGGCAGTTGGACATCGCGGCCGATTGCGGTCTGCCCGTACTCATCCATTGCCGAAAAGCCTACGATCGGCTATATGACATCCTGAAATCTTATAAGGGGCGGCTGCAAGGCGTCTTGCATTCCTACTCCGGTGGAAAGGACGGCATGTCGCGTTTTATCGATCTGAATTTTTATATTTCGTTTTCCGGATCGGTTACGAGGCACAACGCCCGCAAGTACCACCTGAGCGCGCAGGCGGTTGACCCGGGCCGCATGCTCTTGGAAACGGACGCGCCCTCCATCGCGACGGAAACCACCGTGGCATCCGAGGTGGAACCCTGTCATATTCCGGACGTGGCGCGAAAAATCGCCGATCTCCGCGGTTTGCCGCTTTCCGAGGTGCGCCGGCTGACGACCGAAAACGCATGCAGACTGTTTTCGCGGCTGCCGCGCCGGTGAAGGGCAAAACAGAGAAAACCATGAACGACAGCATTTTTTATCGCAGCATTATGCTTTACGGCGAGGCAGGTTTCGCTCGGCTGCAGAAGGCGCATGTCGCCGTCGTCGGCCTGGGCGGCGTCGGGTCCTACGCGGCGGAGGCGCTGGTTCGCGCAGGCGTCGGCCGTCTGCGCATCATCGACTGCGATGTCGTGAAAGCAACGGATGTCAACCGCCAGTTGATCGCGCTTTCCACCAATCTGGACACGCCCAAAGTCGAAGCGGGCCGCGCGCGCCTCCTGGCAATCAACCCGGCGCTCAGGCTCGATGCGCGCCAGGCCTTTTTCCATTTCGACACCGCCGACGAATTGATTGCGCCGGACCTGGACTTTGTGGTGGACGCCATTGACAGCCTCAATCCGAAGGCGGCGCTCATCCAATACTGCGCCTTGCGCAAGATTCGCATGCTTTCGGCGCTGGGAGCCAGCTGCCGGACAGACCCGTTCCAGATCCGCATCAGCACCCTCAACAAGACAGCCGGCTGCCCGCTGGCGCGGGCGCTCAGAAGGCATTTCAGAGGCCGGAAAATACCCGCGGACCCCCTTGTGATCTATTCGCCGGAGCCGCCGGTTTCGGGCGCCTGCGAAGAAGCCCCGGAACCAGTGGAATCCGCGGGACCCTATGTCCGCGGCCGCAAGCGCCGGGCGTTGCCGAGCATCTCCACCATCCCCGGTATTATCGGTCTCATGGCCGCCAATTTTGTTCTTTTCGAGCTGTTGAAGGCGGGAACTGATTCTTGGCAAAAATAGCGGGGAAATCACCTTCATTTGTTCCAAAACTGTCTCACCTGTAAGACACCCGTGTGCCAGAATATGTCTCTTATGACCCGGATATCCTCTTTTCCTGACGTACAATATTATTTAATACATTAATATTATTGATTGTCTGTATACTGGCGTAAATATTGCTATAACCAAGGGAATATTTTTTAGAATCAGGTATTGCCGACCGGCAAGCGCCATCAAGTCGCCTTGATGGAGGCATCCGGCGGCAAATCGGTGTAATGATTATACCGAGACACGTTTCAAGCTGTACACATTAAACATCCAAGGAGGAAGCATCATGAAAAGGAAATCAGTTCGCAAGTTACTCATTTTAGGGATGGCCTGTCTGTTTATGACGGCAATCACCGCTTCGGTATGCAGTGCGCAGTGGTGGTCGTCGTCCTCCAGTTCGTCGTCATCCACATCGACGACGTCCGGATGGTGGAGTTCGTCAAGTTCGTCAAGTTCGTCTTCATCCAGTTCTTCATCGAGCTCAACGTCGTCCGGCGCAACCGCCTGCTCGACCAACAAGCTGCGCGCCGGCATTCCGACCAACCCGGCTCTTGACGGCCCCTGGGTGGTCGGCTCAAAGCCTGCAACCATCAGCGGTCTGTCCTCGTACATCTGGTACCCGGCAACGCCCGGCAGCCAGTCCGGCAAAACCAAAGATTCTTACTGCATGAAGGATTACCTGACCATCAACGGCACCCGGGAAGAACATACCTGGTACATGAACAGTTATCGGGATCTGCCTCTGGATAGCAGCTACGGCAAATATCCGGTAATTATTTATGTTCACGGCACGGGGTCGTTTAAATATGCGCACCATGTTCTGGCCACGCATTGGGCCAGCCGCGGCTTTGTTGTTATCTCCTGCGACAATCCCTACATGAACATTAAGGACGTTCTGGCCAATGCGGCCAACATCCTCAGAAATGATCAGGCGGGCGACACCAAAAAAATCATTACCGCCATCAAATCCCCCACGGGCGATCTGGCCTTCTTAAGCGGTAAAATTGATACAACCAGAATCGGCCTTTCCGGCCACAGCGCGGGCGGCGCAGCGGTAGCCAGCCTCAATAATGTCAGTGGTGTTCAGGTGGTTATCCCCATGGCGGCGGCCGCCAAAGTCACCAGAGGCTTGTACGGGTATGTGAAGGCCGCCATGCTGATGGGCGGAATCAATGACAACACCAACAAATGGAGCACCGAACAGACTGCTTATACCAATACGACCATCAGCAACAAAAGACTGGTGGGCATTCCCAATGCCGGCCACAATGTTTTCACCAACATCTGCGAAAGCGTCGCCAAAGCCGAAGATTACGGCTTTGATCTGGGCTCCATGGAAACCGTCGCTCACGACGGTTGCGGAAACGCATACATGGATTCGAAACTGGGCTGGGAAATCACCAATTACGGTTCAACGGCCGTCTTCGAAGAGACGTTGCAGTGCAATACGACATCGGCCGACAGTATCAGCAGGATCGATGATCTGTACGGCGTAACGTACAAGACATCCACCAAGTAATTGCGTTTTGAATGTCCGCTCCGGAGGCGACTCCGGAGCGGATTTTTTATTCCCGTCCATTCTTCAGCACGGCTCGGATTTGGGGGAGCAAACCGTAAAGCCTTCGCCGTACCAGGAATCCTTGTAGTCGATAACCGTTTGGTCAAACAGCTCTTTTTCCCTATTATTGTAGACAAATTCCAAGCCTTCCACATGCACACGCTCATCTCCGTCTCGGGGTTCATCCAGAACCATCCCCAGCCGGGGTCCGATTCAGCCATATCCCTGCTGAATTAACCGGATGCATCGGGCGTTAAAATGGCCGAGGACCTTGACAAGCTCTTCTTTTGCTTTTTCGGTGATCGTTATGTCAATTATCACGTTTTCCTCCCGGTTTCATTTCTTTTAATCAACATATGTCTGTCCCGGAGAAAATCAAGGGTCGCATCAAAAACGATGATAAAATCCAACATCTGGAATGGACTGCCCGGCGTCCGGACGGGAGACCGCGGCTGGCTCGACGAAGACGGTTTTCTGCATATCACCGGCCGGTTCAACGATGAGTATAAGTTGGAAAAGGCAAGTATGTTCAACCCGAATTCATCGAAGGCGAGATACAACTCATTCCTTGGATACGAAATACCCCAGAAGTTCCTTTTGATCGCCGAAGATTTTCCCGTGGAGCTTACATTTGTCATGCGAAAGCCGGCATCCAGGAATCTATGAACTGGTTCCTGGCACGCGTTTTTCCCGGATCAGGCCTTCGGTATGGCTCAGTCCGTAGACGGAGCGTTTCTGGCAAGCAGATCATACCCCTGAAGACTTGTCGGAAGCGCACAAAAAGATAAGGGCATGGCGACCTTCGGCGTCAACGGGAAAAACAAGCGGCTGGCGGCGGATGGAACTTCAGCGTACTGAGCGCTTTTGCGCTCCTCCAGAAGCGGCATCAGTCCGGGCGCCAGAAGTTTTAAAATGCGCACCGGCAGAGCGCTGGTGAAATCATAAGAGGCGGCCTCGGGCCCCGGCACGTAAGCGGTTATCGTACCGAAGAAGCGATCGCCGATAAAGAAAACAAAAACCGCCGCGCGGTTGATCACGCGGGATTCCTTGATCTGCCCGTAGGCGTCGACGGTTTCAAAACGGTTGTCGCCCGTTCCCGTTTTGCCGCCCACCGCCAGAGGCGTGCCGTCGCTTAAAACGAACGCCCGGCGAACGTGCCCGGCCGTGCCTTGCTCCACCGTGTCTATTAACGCCAGGCGCGCAGCTTGGGCAATTTCCGGCGACAAGACTCTGCGGCCGTAGCCGGACTTTCGCGCCAGGCGTGTTTCATAAGGGGTCTGCGAGGCAAAGAGAAGGCTTTCGATCCGGGCCACGGGATAGTGGATGCCATCGTTTAAAATTATTCCGACCAGTTCGGCAAGCGCCGCCGGACGGTCCGCCGAAGAGCCGATGGCGGTGGCGTAGGACGGCACCAGCGATTCAAAGGGGTATCCCGTATTTTTCCATGTGGCGCAAATGGCGTCAAACGCTTCCGTTTCCAGAAGGATGCGGATACGTGTCTTCTTCGCGCTCTTGCTTTGCGAGACAAAAAGCCACTGGTAGGCGTCGCGTCGTTGACTTACCGAAGCCTCCATCACGTCGGCGCGCGATGCGGCGGGATGGGCCCGCAGATAGGCGACCAGCCAGAGTTCCAGGGGATGAATGCGGGCGATATAACCCCGGTCCTGAAGCGTCCATTTTCCGGGAGCGTATTTTTCGTAGAGCGCCTCTACATCTTGTCCGGTAAGAGACTGCGCGGGCAGGCGCGATTTCAGAAACGCGCTAAAAGCCTCCAGGTCTGCTTCCGGCGAAACCATCCGGAACACGGCCGCCAGGCGCGACGCCTTCGGGCGTTCCTCGCCCATCATTAAATTCATCTGCTCGTTGAGCGTTTTTCCCTTGTGTTTGCCGTAAAAGCGATAAAGAAAAATCCGTCCTTCCTGATCGGCAAACCGCTTCAGGAGCGCCGACCGCGCCGGGTGCTTGTCATCTTCAAGAATATCCGTTATCGAACCGTTTTTAAGGCAGATATAATGATACACGATGTCGCGCATCAGACGGATAAAAACGAGGTTGACCGATTTGCGAAAGCCCTCCCGGACGGTCGGATTTTTCGCGTTATCCTCCGGATCGAAATTGTGAAACAGGTGCGCGCCGCCTCCTGTAAAAAAGACTTCATGGGGGTCCGCCGAATAGCGCCGCTTGAGGGCGTCTCCGAGCATGATGCTTAAAGGCGCATGACGCCGGGTCTTCAAATAGCTCAGGGCCCACAGGGTCAGCCGGTCGCGCGGATCGGCGACGACTGCGGCCAGCGCCTGAGGCGACCAGCCCGAAAACCGCTCGTGCAGGCCGGCCACCAGCTCCAGGTAAGTCACCAGCGTCCGCAGTTTCGCCGTCGAGCCCAGCTCCATTTTTAATCCTTCGTTGACGTCAAACGGCTGGTCATAGTTATCGGTCTGTATGCGCACCAGGTTGGTCTGCCCCGCCCGCTCGTAGAGCGTGAAGCTGTAAATGACGCCGCCCGGATCGCCCTTCCCCAGTAAATGGTATCCGTACAATCCGGCTTTTTTTGCCTGGCGCGGGTCCTCGAGTTTCAGCAAAAACCGGTTGACGTCTTTTTGGCTTTCGCCGGAGAGGGTTGTCGTCACGGAAAGATCCAGGCGATCAAGATCATACAGCCGGGGCACGCCCAAATCCTGCATGAGCTGTCGCCGAATCGCGTTGGCGGCTTTGCGCTCCACAAATGAAACGGTGGGCAGCGCCGGGGGAGTCTTCAGAAACCGCAGACGGACGGCCAGTGCGCGATCGCGCAGGGCCGGATCAATCACACCCGCTTTTGCCAATATGCGCAGATGCGTATTCGTTTCGGTTTCCAGTGCCTCATGATTGGCGCCCAGATAGTAGGAGGGGCGCCGCTGGGCGATGATGAGGCTCAACATCTGTTTGTAGGCTTCGGCACGTTGGGCGCTGTCTTGCGGGCTTTTGGAAGAAAGCAGGCGGTTGACTTTGCTTACATCCGCGCCGTAGACGGCCCAGAGTGCATCGCCGATGCCGTGAATTTCGCCATAACCGGGAGAGGCGGCAAAGGGCGCGGCGTTGAGATAATCGACCACCAGCCGGCGTCGCGCAGGCCTCGTGTCTCGTCCCTCGCGATACGCCCGCACGGACGCGGAAAGAATCTGCCTAAGTTTTTCCCCGGCGCTATTGGTCCGGCCCCCGGGAGAATGGCGGAATTTCTCAAACTGTGTGGCCAGCGTGCTGCCGCCCCCGTAGGAGTGGTCGGGATTCACAACATGGATGCCCCGGTCGATGATCGCCCGGGCCAGCCGGTCCCATTCGATGGCGGGGTTGCGGCTGGCGTAGCGGACATCCAGCAGTTCCCGATTTTCAATATAAAGCAGCGTGTTGACCAGGAGAGGCGACAGAGATTCAAAACTATTGCAAACCCGCCTGGGATGCTTGACCCAAAAAAGATTAGCGCCGTTTCGGGCAATGACGGACAGCCCCGCCTGCGTTTTTTCCCGATACGGCGGAGTAAGCCCCAGCCGCATCATTGTGTTGAGCGTCGATGAGGGCCGGGCCTGCGCCTCGATCTGGTATTCCCCGGCGCTCAGCCGTTCGATAAAGTCCGGCAGCCGCGTGTACCCGAGGCGCTGATCGTAGGGCCCATCCACGGGAAATTGAAGGGCAGCCGTCGCGCCTGGTTTGACTTCAAAGGACGCGTCCCGGGCCAGGTGCGAAAAGCATCTTGCCTCGAAATAGGATGTATTGATTTCCAGAACCGCAAGGCCGGTGAGGACCACGGAGGCCGCCAGCATTCCCCACACGCGCCTGCGCGCAAAAACGGGTTTGCATCTATTTACGAATGTTTCCACGGCCAAAGCGCTCTTAGCCCGGAAAGGGGAAAATCCGTCTGGAGTTGAGAGCAACGAATTTTGTTTGAACTCGTCCATGGACTAATCCTTTTGCTTCGGGAAAAATCAGTTTGTGTCATAACAGCGGATAAATTCATCATGAGCAAGAGGCTGCAAATAAGAAGCGATCGCTCAGACAGCCGGAAAAACAGGAGCATGTGGCCTCTATCATTAATGATTCTCGGAGAAATGTCAAAGGAAATGGATTGACCTTTAGCGGTTATTAGTGATAAACATTGGCACATTATTTATGATAGAGAGGTTCGACATGAAGTCTAAAAGAGTAGTATGCGCGGCTTTATTCGTGGTGTTGAGTTTGTTGGTGTTGCAGGGATGCGCCTCGTCCGTGGTTGATTTTTTCCGCTGGGTGGAACGAACCAAAACCGGCGTATCCGAGAAATCCGTCCAGGTGGACGATCACACCATCGCTTATCTGGAAGGCGGAAAGGGAGAAACGATTCTTCTTTTGCACGGGTTTGGCGATTCGAAGGATAGCTGGGTGAAGTTCGCCCGGCCGCTTGCCAAAAAATATCATGTCATGATTGTTGATCTGCCCGGCTTCGGCGCGAGCACCAAAATCATGACACAGTCCTATGATATGAATACCCAGCTGGCCCGGATGAATGCGTTTCTGGACAAAGCCGGCGTCGGCAAATTTCATGTGGCCGGCAATTCCATGGGCGGCCTTTTAGCCGGCATGCTGGCGGCCCAGCATCCGGACCGGGTATTGAGCCTGGCGCTTCTGGATACTTACGGCATCGGAAACAGGGAAGAAAGCGGCCTGGTCCAGAACTTAAAGAAAGGCATAAACCCCATGATCGTGGAAAAGCCCGAAGATTACGATCGTCTGCTCCAGTTCATGTTCGTCAAACCGCCGTCCATTCCCGGCCCGCTTAAAAAATATCTGACCGCCAAGAGCATCGAAAGCAGGGCGTTCAATACCAAGGTTTTCAATGAAGCCAAGGGCGATACTCTGCTTGAAGAAAAAATGAGTGCGATCAAAGCCAAAACCCTGATCATCTGGGGCGACACCGATCGCGTCTTTCCGGCATCCAGCGCCAAAGTGATCCAGGAGGGCATTCCGGGAAGCCAGCTCATCATCATGAAAGACTGCGGTCACGTGCCGATGACGGAGCGGCCGGAAGAAGCTTCCGGCCATTATATGAATTTTTTAAACGGTATTTCATAAACGCGTATGATAAAACTTCCCAAAGCCGCATGGGCTCTGCTCATGGGCGTCGTGTGTCTCATTCTCTTGCAGGGATGCGGTTCGGTCCGCGTCGAGTTTGAACGCTGGATGGACCGGACGAAAGCGGGATTTTCGAAAAAATCCGTTCAGATCGGAGACCATAAAATCGCGTACCTCGAAGGCGGCAAAGGGGAAACCATCGTTTTGTTGCACGGCTTTGCCGATGCGAAGGACAGCTGGGTGCGGTTTGCCCGGCCGCTGGTGAAAAAATATCACGTCGTCATCCCCGATTTGCCGGGGTTTGGCGACAGCAGCCGGATACCCAGCGCTGTGTACGACACCGGCAATCAAATCAACCGGCTTAGCGAATTCTTCGAGAAACTGGGCGTCAAACCGTTTCATGTGGTGGGAAATTCGCTGGGGGGCTATCTGGCCGGAATGTACGCCGCGGAATATCCGTCCGACGTTTTAAGTCTCTGCCTGATGGATACGGCCGGCATTGCCAACATTGAAAGCAGTGACTATGAAAAAAGCATCCTTCAGGGCGTCAATCCGCTCATTGTAGAAACGCCCGAAGACTACGACAGGATGCTGAACTTCGTGTTCGTCACCCCGCCGGTCATTCCCGGAAGGATAAAAAAATACCTGACCGAGCAGAGCATCAAAAACCGGGAATTCAACAAGAAAATATTCGGCGAGGCCTATCCCGGCTCCCAGCTGGAGGCACGTCTTCCCGACATTAAAGCGAGAACACTGGTGCTCTGGGGCGACACCGACCGCATCTTTCCGGCGGCCAACGTCAGGGTCATCAAGCAGGGGATTCCCGGCGCCAAGGTTGTCGTGATGAAAAACTGCGGCCATGTGCCGATGTCGGAACGACCGGAAGAAGCCTCCGACCATTATCTGACCTTTCTCACTGCCGGAAATTAACGAGAGGCATCCTTGCCTGACCGTGCAAAGATGGACATGTTATGCAAATTTATCGCTATGAATTAACCGTGCCGAAGGAAGCCGAGGATCAAAACGGCCACGTCAACAACGTGGAATATCTTCGCTGGATGCAAGACGCGGCCATGCGGCATTCGGAATCGGTGGGCTGCACCGCCGCAACCAGCGCGATTGGGGCCACCTGGGTCGTCCGCACGCATCAGATTGAATACCTCAAACCCGCCTTTGCCGGCGACCAGGTTGCGGTTCTGACCTGGGTGTCTGATTTCCGGCGGGTTCAGTCGCTGCGCAAATACCGCATTCTCCGCCCCGCCGATCGGGCGCTCCTCGCCGAAGGCGAAACCGACTGGGTTTTTGTTGACGCAACCAAAGGCACCCTGCGGTCCATTCCCAAAGAAGTCAAAGCCACATTTGAACTGCTGACAGCCGACCAGGAAGCATCTGTTTTAAAATCGCCGGCATAGCGCATTGATTTTCCAACGGTGCATGATAAGATCAAGCCCGTTTTGACGCCACAAACGGCGACGACAGACAAAAGAGGATGAGTTCCAACGGATAAATTTCCATGGAGGAATCAAACGGCATGCTGCAAAACACGATGGCTCAGATGCAGACAACACCCGAGGAAAAATCAGAAAGCCCCGAACGCGAACGGCAAAGCGCGCTGGAAGAACTCAAACAGGCAAAGCTTGATCAGGAGCGAATCCGTGCGGACCTGGAAAACGCGATCGAACGGGCCAACGCCATGGCCATGAAAGCCGAAGTGGCCAACGTCGAACTCAACCAGATCATCAACACGGCCATTGAAGGCATGTTTCTGGTTTATGAAGATTTCACCATCAGGCGCATCAACGCCCCCCTGCTTTCGTTTCTTTCCCTAGACGAGACGGAAGCCCTGGGATGCAAGTGTTACGACGTGATGACCTCATCCTGGTGCGATACGCCAGACTGTCCGCTGACCCGGCTGCTTGGCGGCGCGCCCCCTTTTGAAATGGACATTGAACGCAGGCGTCAAGACGGCGCTTGTGTTCCTTTTATTTTTTCCGCCACGCCTTTTCGCGGCATCGACGGCTCGGTCATCGGCATGGTCGCCCGCTTCAAAGACATCACCGAACGCAAATACGCCGAAAACATGCTCCGGGAGGCCAACGAACGTCTGGAACGCCTGTCTGCAAGCGACGGCCTGACGCAGGTGGCCAATAGGCGGTGCTTTGACCAGACGCTGCAACGCGAATGGATGCGCCTGCGCCGGACGGAAGAGCCCTTATCGCTCATCATGTGCGATGTGGACTTCTTCAAGTTGTTCAACGACACCTACGGCCATCAGGGCGGCGACGACTGCCTCAAGGCGGTCGCCGGGGCGCTCGCCGCAACAGTTAGGCGGGGCGGTGATTGCGTGGCGCGCTACGGCGGCGAGGAGTTTGCCGTCATTTTGCCTTCCACGCCGGAGGCGGGCGCTTTATGCGTTGCCGAAAAAATCCGCCGGGCCGTGGAACGCCTCGCGATTGCGCACGCCAAATCTCAGGCCGCCCCTTACGTAACTTTAAGCCTGGGCGTGGCAACAACCGTGCCGTCCGAAGACGGCGCTCCGGAGCGCCTGATCAAATGCGCGGACCAGGCCCTGTACCGGGCCAAATCCTCCGGCCGCAACCGCGCCGTCCTCTGGAAAGACGAAGGCAAATCGTAGGCCGGCAAGTAAAGCTCTTCAAAATAACAAGGCTCCCCCGCAGGCGCTGATCGACAAGTCTCATATTATCCGGTTTGACCACTATGTCCACTCCATGGCGGACATACAGACCAATGAAGACATTTTATGATTTCGATAACGTTTCCGATAACCCTTGATAATCCTCCCCATGCGGGGCGCATGGAATATCGCCGATCGAGAAAATGATCTTTACTGACCGTCAGGACGATTTTTTTTCTGATGCTGGTTGAGCATCCTGTTGATGCGTTCCACCAGGGGGCCGTCTTCACGCCAGGCGTGGCAGGTATTGATCAGCAATTTGCGTGTGATCTCCGCGCGGGCGGGATCAAAACCTGACACGGTCTTCGCCCGGTAGGCGGCAATGCCCTGGAAGGCGGCAGGCGCCATGGCCTGCAAAAGCTCCAGCAGGTGGGTGCAGCCCTTGCTGCCGCCGGCAATTTTTTTTACTTTAAGCGTAAAACCTTTGGTGATGGTTAATCCCTTGATGGGAGCGAGGCAGTCCGCGGTTTCCCGGCAAAACTCGCGGGGAACGGACAGAAGATCGACGTCCACATCCTCGATCATAAAGTTGAAGCAATTGACCAGTAGCTTAATGGACAGATGGTGGATGACGCCGCGCGGTAATTCCTCTCCGGTGGTCATATACGAATCCCGAAACCGCTCATCCCGAAGAGAGCCTTCGACAATGATTCTCTGCGCGTCGTATACGCAGGTTGCGACGTCTATCGAGCGTGTGTGGACTTTTTCCCCTTTTGATTCCCATGGCGATTTCATGGGCCATTACTCCGAGATAAACGAATTTTTGGCGATAAAGCCGCCTTCCATATCCCCCATCAGGACTGCCCGAAATCTGGCATATCTTTAAACTCACGTCAATTGCAGAAAAAAAGCAGGGGCCGGATTTCCCGACGCCCTGCTTATGTGTTTTGATGATTTTCTTGATTCTGTGTTATTTAGTATCTGCCGCGTCCGCCGCCGCCACCGCCGCGATTGCCGAAGCCGCCGCCCCTGTTACCGCCACCGCCGCCGCGATTCCCAAAACCGCCTCCCCGGTTTCCACCGCCGCCACCGCCGAATTCTTTCTTGGGCCGGGCTTCATTTACGGTAATGGCCTTGCCGTCAAGCATGCCGCCATTGAATTTTTGAATGGCCGCCTGCGCGCCTTCTTCCGTTTTCATTTCCACGAAGCCGAATCCCTTGGACTGGCCCGTGAATTTGTCTTTGATTACCGATGCGGTAGCCACTTCTCCCGCCTCCGAGAAATTGGCTTTCAAATCTTCTTCCGTGATTTTGGACGACAGATTGCCGATGTATAAATTCTTGTTCATTTAAACTCCCCTTTCTGCGATGCCGCGTTCGGCATGCATCAAACCTTCATTCCCCCGATGGGGTCACACAAAGCATCAACATCACTCCCATCTTGCTCCGGATTGAGAAAGAAGGCTGAAGGGAGGGGCTAAATGCCTCACTTGCCGGGCGAATGGTCTTTGCCCGGTTTATCGACAACGCCTGCGGCTGATCTTATTGCCGCGCCGGCGGGAAATAAAAAACCACCCGGACGAAAAAAGCGTCTCAGGTGGTTCATGTCTCGCAAATGGGAAAATATTCGAATTCGTCAAAAGACACGCTTTATTTTGCGAAATCATGGGCACAATCGGCGATAATAGTCAAGCGGGATTTCGTCTTTTCTGTTATAATCCGCCCAAAATTCCGACTTGCGCCGGCGGACCCGCCGCAGACTGAAGGAGGACAATATGTTTGAGTATTTGCTGACGAAAGAGCAAATTAAAATCCGCGATGAGGTTCGCGAGTTTGTCAAAGGCATTCCCCGCCAAATGATTCTGGATATGGATGCGGACACGATTAAATTTCCCCGCGAATATTTGCGCGAAGCCGGGCGGAGGAATCTGCTGGGTTGTCGCTACCCTAAAAAATGGGGCGGCAGGGACATGGACTGGGTGACCAGCTGCATGATCATGGAAGAGGTCGGCGTGATCAGCTATGAGTTTGCCTGTGTTTTTGGCGTGGGTTCGGAGCTGGTCTGTGATGCGATTATTCTGCACGGGACCGACGAGCAAAAGGAAAAGTATGTCAAACCGCTTTTGCGCGGAGATTTATTTGCGGCGGAGTGTCTGACCGAGCCGCGCGGCGGTTCGGACTTCTTCGGCGCGACAACGAAGGCGGAAGATTGCGGCGATTATTACCTGCTCAACGGCCAGAAGCGCTTCATCGTCGGCGCGGAAGGCGCGGACTTTTTCCTGGTCTATGCCCGTACCCATCCCGATGCCAGACCGCAGGAGGCCATCACCTGCTTTATCGTCGACCGGACCGAAGGGGTGGAGGTGAAATACCTTTATGGCCTGATGGGCTGCCGGGGCGGCGGCACGGGGCGCATTATATTTAAGGACGTGAAAGTGCCCAAGACCAATGTGGTCGGGCGTGTGCAGGGCGCCTATGCCGTTTTCAATACGATGATGATTCCCGAGCGCCTTGGAACGGCGGCGATGACTATCGGCGCGGCGCGGCCCGCGCTTGAGATCGCGACGAGTTACACGTCGCGGCGCAAGGCCTTCGGCGAGGTCATCAACACATTTGAAGGGGTCAGCTTTCAAGTGGCCGAAGCGGTGATGCTGCTCGATGCCGCCCGTTCGATGGCTTACACGACGGCGCGCGCGGTGGATGCGGGCGCGGACATGGGCCTCATCCGCCGGATGGTGTCGCAAAGCAAGAAATTCATCACGGAATCCTGCCAGAAAGTCGTCCACAATTCCATGCAGGTCATGGGCGGCA
>CAZGDK010000057.1:0-19084 GCA_964525155.1 uncultured Smithella sp.
TTTCTCAACACTTTATAATTTACATTCCATATCCGCCTCTGTAAAAACCCTTCTGGTAAAAGATTTTTCAATTCATCAAACGAATTATCTTTCCGTAACTGCTCTAATTCCATCAATACAGAATTTGGGATTGGTTTCTCAAACATTTCTTGAGTAAATGGTTTTTTCATAAGAGTGTGCATTGTTGACTGTGATTGTTTCGTACTACCAACCCTATACGTGTCTGCTTCCGAATGCCAATAACGAGGCGCTGTGACATCTAACCACACTTGAATACTTTCAAGAAATTTATTATGTCCATAATCTCTTTCACACAAATTTTTTGAAACTCGTATAAGTCTATCACTTAAAACACCACCAATAGACACTTCATCATCTGTCAATCCATATGATAACCCTAGTCCTAGTAGTGATTCATTGTATCCACATTCTTTTAACACCTTTATTTTCATATAATACCTATCTTATTCTTTCTGTAATATTATATACTTTATTGTCAAATACAAGACCGCCCAACATAATGGCCTCGTTCATTCTTGATTTCTGATATAATGACATCGCCGAGCCACCCAGTATAGTCCCAGCAATAACAAGAATCAAAAACCAAAACCCTATTTTATGGAACATTTGTCCTGCCCCCTTTGTAAAAGATTTCCACCAATTCAATAATTTTTCCTTATTCATTGAACTCACATCCTCCTTACCTTGACTTATTTTATTTTTATGTTATGGCTTTCAATTTATAATAGAGACTGAAAACTTTTCTAACCTGTTGATGCCCTCTTTGAGAATCAAGAGGATATCCTTTGTACAAAAGTAATGCCTTCGTCATATCACCATCTGCTTCCTCTATTTTTTCTCTCAATATTCGTGTACCTATCAATATATTAGCGTCCGAATAGAATACCTTATGTGGAATCTGCATAAGACCACAATATCCCAATTTAGAACATACCTTCGGATTGAATGTACTCTCTGTTTTTGTCAATGCTATAATAAGGTCTGGTGACACTCTATTTTGCTCTGACGCAAAACTAATAGCACTAACAAGTTTTTCGCTACTTTGTACACCCACGGCATTTAGTTTCTTTGTAATTGGATTGTCTTGAAGTGTTTCTTTAAATTCTGGTACTGACACTGGAACAAACACCTTACTTTCATTGTTATATTGATTTAGAACCACAACTGATAAAAACACAATAACCAATACCTTTAAAAATCTAATCATTTTTCTACCTCCCTGTACGCATAAATATAAGGCATGTTTACACAAAACAAACATCCCCTACACTCTGTATACCAACTTAGAAAAGAAATAACCCTTTGGCTTTCCGAAGGCTTGAGAAAGCGTCATTAACTGTCTTACATCTGGAAAAAGAGCTCCCTTTTCAATCTGTAAGAGTGTTTCCTCACTAAGTCCTGATTTTTGAGATAACTCAAGAACGGATAATTTAGCTGATTTCCGTTCTTGCTCTATCTGTTTCCCAAAAAAATTCATAATTTATTTTTACCTACTCCTATATTTATATTTTTGTTATGTTAAATATTTTTCTCTCCATTCATCAGTTGCTTCAGCAATAACACCATAATCAGCATCATTCTCTATTTCTTCTTTCCACGCTTCATATGCCATTTCTAATGCTTCATCAACAGATTCTGCTATCACTTCTTCATATGAATTACCATAACCAGCATTCCATCTGATAATATATTGTTTCCTCATTACTCCCCTTCCTTAGATAATATTATATTCTGTCCCAATTGTCAACCGTAACCTTCATTCTTTTACGTTTATCTTTTTTACTGGTTTTAAAAGCAAACCCACCCTTTGCCATAGGCAAACGAGGTTTAGCAGTATTCTTGAAAACCAATACTTCTCTATTACCCATCTTCTCTTTTCTCAATATTTTTGCTCTCATAGTAATCACCTTATATATTTATATTTTCCTTTCAATATATCATAAAATCCTTATTCTGTCAAGGAAAATCAATCCTCAAACATCCTGTCAATATCCTCAATATTTATAAATTCAACATAAGGTTGGACGTGCTCGGGTAAGACATGATATCCAGAATGTCTTATATCTTTATCCACAATACGATATTGGTCGTATACATCATCATCAACAACTTCTATATAAGGACGATTTACTAAATCTGGATTATAACTTTGCGAGTCATAAGAATCTTCATCCACAGACTTTACTTTCACCCAACTCCTATTATCTTTGGCTTGTTCTAAAACAGTCTTTTTTACCCATTCTTTAAATTTGACCTTAATAGGTTTCATTTTATTTAACCATCCCCATCAGCTCATCAAAATCAATTATTTTTGTCCCATATGACTTGGCCTTTTCGTTCTTATTACTTCCACTGTAAGGGTCATCAGTAACCAAATAATCAGTGGACTTAGAAATACCTTTTACATATCCACCCTTACTCGTAATCATCTTTGTTATAACATCACGTTTCAATGGCATTTTTCCTGTCAATGTAAACGTCAATCCACTTATACTTGTTTTTTCTTTCATAATAAAACTTAATCCTTTCTCTTTCAAGAATAAATAAAGCCCTCTGAATTTGTTTATATTCTCCACTAAATTATTTGAAAGTATTTCACCAACACCTTCAATACCTTCAATGGAATCAACACTAAACAGTTCTTCAAACTCATATTTCTCTAGAATTGGAGCAGAAAGAGTTTTTCCAATTCCAGCTATACCAAATGCCGCCAACAATTTATCTGGCGTCACACTTAACGTCTTTTGTATTTCATAATAAACTTGTTCAGCTTTCTTTATACCAAATCCTTCAATGCTGGCCATATCCAGCTCATCCAGTTCATACATTTCTTCAATACTCGTAACACCCAAATTCCTAACAGTCGTCTCTGTAAGAAATTCAGAACCCATTGTTTTAAAGAAATGAGCAATCTGTCTTACCTTGCTATCATAACAATCACCATTCTTACAAACAAGGTCTATTTCATCACCCCATTTGTCCTTTGTTATCAACAGTTTACCACCACAACAAGGGCAAAACTCTGGAGCGTTTGTTTCAGCCTTTTCAAAGACCTCTGTTATGTAAGGAATAACACCACCACTACGAACCACCCCAACGACAGAACTCGCCCCAATCCCATTGTTCACTACGTTTCCGTAGTTATGTCCTGTGGCTTTTGAAACCGTAACACCGTCCAATTCGATGGGTTCAATATAAACCAACGGTGTGATTTTACCAGTACGCCCCAAATTCCATTCAACCTTTATAACCTTCGCTTTGACTGCTTCCGTATTCACTTTGAAAGCAACCTTGTTCTCTGGAAGTAAAACATCTTCCCTTTCACTTTCATCAACTGTCAAAACAATCCCATCAACATCATATGGCATGGACTTTGCATCAATCAATAGGTTATTCAATGTCACAAGATAATTATCATTTATATCAATGACATGCCATGGTGTTACTTCCAAATTCAAATCCTCTATAAACTGTAATCTGTCTTGCTCTGTTTCGGCTACACCACTTTCAACATCCAATACTTCATAAAACATTGGATGTAATTCTTCAACATGATGTGCTAAACAACCGTTTACACCATTTCGTCTGTTCTTATATCCATATTTTTTATAGTCATCACCAAATAGAAGTAATTCACCCCTCAAGGAAATTTCCTCTTTATTAGCAATAGTCGGTAATATTCTTTTTAATTTTTCAGTGATATTTTGACCTTCTTCTCCATCACCCCTCGTTGCACCAAACGTGACAAGACCATTTTTATATGTAACCATAAAAGAAGCGCCATCAAGTTTGAAACTCGCAACAATACACCCCTTCCCATCCATCCATTTTTCAACCGTATCTGTTTTCATCTTATCAAGAGAACCTAATGTAAAAGGTAATTTAACCTTTTCACCATCCTCTATTTCTGCTCCAATAGTCTGAAAATATGGGTCATTCGGAAATTGGGTTTTTGCCTTTTCCTTCAATATATCATATTCTGTATCAGTTAAGGTCGTTTCAACATGATTATAATACTCATTATCAAACTGTTTTAACTGGTCAATTATAGTCATCTTTTTAGTCATAAATATCCTCACATTTTTCTTTTATTATAACACAATGCAAAGAAAACGTCAATACCTTAAATCATCTTAAAGTATTGACGGCATCTATGTTACAGGTGTTTTATGTTAATGTTATTCTAGCCACTTCTTATCTAAGTGAATCTTGCCTTTTGTTGCTTTTAAAAGTTCGTCATTGTAATGCCTTATCAGGTCGTTACCTTCTAATACCTTATCATCTTTAATGACATTGAACCAGAACGCTCTAAATCCGCCCATGAGGCTAATATGATTATACGACTTACGTTCTTGTAGTTGAAATAAGAACTTTCTGCCACCGTGTGACCCCTTTACCAGCGATGAAAAGAACTCTTTGGTGAGTTCTGCGGCCATTGTCATATTACTCTTACCGGCAGACTTAATAAATGAACGAATCACAGTTCCTACACCATGTATGCGATTTGTACCAATAAGAGAAAATTCTTTGCCGTCTTTGTATATAACACTCTCTTGGTCGTATTTTTGTCCTAATTTGATGAGAGTTTTTTTATCAATTTTAGGTATGAATAAAGATAGTTCAGTTACAAATCCCTCAATCTCTTTATATCCGCCCTGTAATTCAATATAACCATACCCTAATTTTTTGATAGTTTCTCTCAACTCAGCAAAATGTTCCTTGTTTTTAGGGTCGCCTTTGTGGGATGCGGACACTACACCAAAGGACTTATGGTCATCCTCTACATATTGCCATATACGACTCAGCTTACTTTCTTTCAGCTGATAATTTATCTGTTTTAATCTTAAATGTTCTCCTATCCTCATATACACCCCCATAAATAATTATATGATTATTTATAGGAAATGTAAACTAAAAAGAGGATGATGTCATCATCCCCTTAATTTTTTACCATCCATATATTTTAGCAACATACGGCCTCAAACTGTTCGTATACTTGTCTAACAATTCATCTGTCAGTTCTTCACCATTGTATATCTTATTTGTAAATTCATCAATGGTATCCATATCTTTGATTTCACGATACAGAACATAATTAGTTCCATCATGGTGTATAAATTTACCTCTGATATCTTTTTCATCAGCATACCATTTTGCGTAGTCACAATCGGTATATAGTATATTCTTTACGTTACCGTCAATGATTTTATATCCCTGCCTCCGACCATGCCACAATCCTAAATTAGCAATTACAATTATTTTGTTACAAGATATGTCAAGATTTGCCCTTTCATCATCAATGAAAAAATTCAAATCATCATACATACGTTCATATTTCTGGTCATCTGTTGGCTGATATTCCTCTATCCAATCAGAGTCAAAATCCCATTTATCTATATCAACATCGGTATTATCCCAAATTATTCTTATATCTTTGTTCATAATTTTTCCTTTCAATTTTATTCGTTTATATCATCCAAATAATCAAGCCTTCTCCAAGAATAATCCAAATCTTCTGGAGCCTTGATTACATCATCGTGTTTTATTTCAATTCCTAAATTCTTGAGTAAATGATATGCGTCCCTTACCATACTGGGTGCATAAGTTTTTCGCCCGTGGGCATAACGTCTGGCCATCCAGAATGTATCCTGAATGACTTTTTCAAGAATTTGATTTCTTTGTTTATAAGTCATTTTTTTGTTAGTCATATATACCTCTTATGTTTATTTTTCTTTTCATTATAACAGAATTTCCTTTATTTGTCAAGACCAATCATTGTCAGGATTAGTGGGAACTCGTCCGCCTCCACACACTGGCCTACATTCCCGAACCACACGCAAAAAATAGGGTGTCATTACTGACACCCTATGAATTTTAATCCATTCTAGAACCAACGTATGCCGTGATTCCATTGTCTTTTAGTACATTAGCGAAAGCATGAGCAAACGCTTCTTTCCTCTGCATTGATTGTCCACCAACGGACACCCAATAATCGTATCCACCTTGATAAGCTTTGCCCCAAGTTCCATGTTCACCAACCATACCTGCACTTTTCAAACCATTAAGGAATTTACGATTAGGAGTCGTGTTGGCCTTGAACCGTATCCAAGCAAAACCACAAACACCACCATCAACAACCCACGATTTTTCTACGGGGGAATTATCATCCATAACACTGGTATGCTGTTCAACAACCATTGGAGTCGGTTTACAAGCCTTCAATGCTTTTTCACCAGCGTCAATAGCGTCCTTCATTATCTTAACCGCCTCATTCGCTTTGGTATTGTCCTTTTTACCTTTCTTTACGTAATTGGGACTACCCAAAGTCTTGATAAGTTCAAACGCTTGGTCATATGTAAGGCCGTCATTTCGATAGTCCTTTTTTGTTATACAATACAATGCCCAAAGTTGTCTTTTTGTTGCTTCCTTATTCAATATATTTCTAGTCATAAAATAAACCCCTTTCTCTTTGATATATAATGATTATACCACAATATTGACAAAAAGTCAAGTGCCATATAAAGGAATTATCATCGAAAAACTAAAATAAAAACCGTTGTTTTGTCAAGTGTTTTTTACATCAACACTTACCCAACAACGGCGGGGACTCCCTTACGACCCTTATGGTTACTCGCTTATAGAATTAAAAATTATGACCGTGCCTATGTTTCCAATTTTTTATGAGTAAATCTTTACCTTCATCATCCAAATGTTTAAATGCCCATCTATCTGCTTCTTCTTCATCTGGTATTCCAGAAGCATGTGCCTTTTCATGCCAATAAACAATATCCTTTTCAACCCTTGACAATGATGGATTATTACATAAGATAATAAAAACATCATCACCTACTGTTATTGTATATCCGTATTCTTCTGTCTTATTGAAAACTATTCCAGAAATAAGAGACATTCCACGTTTAAACTCGTTAAATTGTGAAACGGTCAAATATTGTATTATAGGTTTTTTCATTTTATTCCTTCCCTTTTTTACTTTCTACATATTCAATTAATCTATAAACAGCGTCATATACTGGTGTATACACATCACGTTCATTTGTTTGTGCATTACCAGCAATATTTATCGTTTCATATCCATTATTCATTATCCAATTTCCAATTTCCTCTATGAGTTTATCTGTTATTGGATAACATAAAGACACATCAAAATAAGGCCTGTTATACTCCTGAATAGCTCCGTATGTACATAATTCACCCCTTGAATTGAAATCATAAGCAAAACGTATAGTACAATCTGAATTTTCCACATTCAAATATGTCCTTCTTTTATAACCTCCTTTAATTTCAACAAGACTAAATTTGTTTCGTAAAATATAATTTGTCCCTGTCAATGTCATATATTTAGCAGGAGCATACCCACCAGTTCGTATGTTATTATCATACGCTGCATAAAGACCAGCTTGGTCTGCTCCAGTTTGCCCACCTGAAATTATAATCATATTTTAATATCCTTTTTTGAATTTTATTTGGCGGGAGGCGTAGGAATCGAACCCACATCTTCTGGTTTGGAGGCAGACATACTACCATTGTACTAGCGACCCATATTTTGGTGGAACCGGAGGGACTCGAACCCTCACAAACAGAGTGCAGGTCTGTTATGCTCCCAATTACATCACGACCCCAATTATTTCTTAAATATTTTTTCTACACCAGTTATAGCATAGTTTATAATTGATGTTCCTGCTAAAATAATGGATATAAAAGACAAAATAATCATTACGATTGAACACAATACAGCAGCAATCGGTAACATAACAGCTGTCATCAATGATAAAAAAGCATATAATATCGGATATTCATCCATTGAAATTGCTACCTTTGTCACACCATCCTCTTTAAGGGTTAATCTAGGTATATGTAATTTCATATTTTTACTCCTTCACAATTTGTTTATTTTTTAAATCAAACAAAACTTCTTTGTTATCAATATTCAATTCACCTTCAAAACTATATCCACATGCTTTCAAAAAATTCTCAAATTGCCGTATCAATGTATTATAAGTTAATCTTCCAGAATCATCAATTTCAAATGTTACGTCAGCATCATTTTCATCATTCTTAATTTTCACAAATTTTATCATATATTTACTCCTTTTTAGTCTGAGCAGAGTGCGGGAATCGAACCCGCGAATTTCACGTTGGCAACGTAACTCCATACCACTTGGATAACTCTGCATATTTGGCGAGGATGAAGGGAATCGAACCCTCTTGGGTCTGCTCGACAGGCAGATGCCTAACCATTAGGCTACATCCCCATATACCTTTTTATTACAAATAGACTATACCATATATTTGGTAAAAAGTCAATAATGTTGGAGCTCTTGACAGGAATCGAACCTGTGATATTTCCTTAATAAAGAAATGTGTTTCCACTATCACCACAAGAGCTAATTTATTTCTTAGATTTACGTGATGACGAAGAATCCATTGATGCCTTTCTTGCCTTTGCTGCTCTCTTGCTTGCTTTTAAAGGATTTATTTTCTGTGTTTTTGTATCAACATTTTTTTTGACTGAACACATTGGACAGTAAGCACCGCCAATCCACTTTGATTCAGGATTCATATATGATTTGCAATATACTAAATTTCCATATGTTTCAATATTTGTACATCCATCACATGCTGATACGACAGGACTACATGTTCCACCATTGAACGTGCATTTACCATCCCTTGTAGCAAATTGACATCGAAAACCATTTCTTGTTGTTTTACATATTTTCATTTTTTTCTCCTTAATAAAAACTAATAGGGCATGTTTTCATTGTTTATTATTTTCTTTCAATCTATTTTCCAATAGATTGATTTGTTTGTCCGTATATGACTTGGTGATTTTTTCCATTTCAGACCAATTGCCATC
Source organism: uncultured Smithella sp. (assembly GCA_964525155.1). Classification (GTDB taxonomy): domain Bacteria; phylum Desulfobacterota; class Syntrophia; order Syntrophales; family Smithellaceae; genus UBA8904. The sequence goes on from CAZGDK010000057.1 coordinate 8,900, forward strand.
AATATGGCGATTAACTGAATTTACCTCATCATCAATTTTACGATGTAAATCATCTGATGTTTGCGATATTGAACGATAAATATCCTCGTCAATCATTGCTAAATCTCTTGTTCTCTTAAAGAGAACCACTATCCCGACAATCCCTACAACCAAAGCAATCACAAGAATGATTACAATAGCCGAAAGAAAGCCTACTATAAAAGTATCTGGCATATATTTATTTCCTCCAATAGTTTATTTGCCCTATTAGTTTATTTTGAAGGATGTGTCCAAAGGTTTACCCCACAGGTGGCGTTAATAACTTTGGTTCAACCTTTTTCAAGGTGGGGCTAGTTGTGAATAAACACACACATCCATATATTCTGGAGCGGGTAATCGGTTCTGCCCCGACATTATTCTACGTTGGAAGCGTAGTGCCATTCTACTAGGCGATACCCGCATATGTTCTGGTAGCTCTTGTTGGAATCGAACCAACTCATGTCACGGTGTAAGCGTGATGCTTTCCCATTGAGCTAAAGAGCTATAATATTCTGGAACGCCTGACAGGACTCGAACCCGCATTTTTATTCTTCCTTCGTAGGGAAGTGCCTTTCCAATTAGACTACAGGCGCATATGTTTTATTTATTGACCTTTCTTTTTGAACTGGCCAATATCACATTCTTTTTTACGAGCAACAAAATCGCCCGTAATTTTACATTTTTGTTCTTTTTTATTAGAACAATACTGACAAATTTTTTTATCTTTGTCCATAATAATTTCCTTTCTTATTTTATTTATTAATCATCATCGTCATCAGATTCTTTTTTCTCGACAAGTTCATCAATTTTATCTTGAACCAACTCATATAAATCTTCTATTGCTTGGAACAATTCGGGGTCTGTCAATTCTGAATCCAGATTTTTGATAAATACATCACCATCCCGTTCTCCAAAATTATCATAAATCCCCTCAATAATAGTGTCCTCAACAATTCCACGAACATCATCTATAAAATCAGACATGTTATTTTTCCTCCTCCATTATCTTTACTCTTTTATATGGCCAGAAATATGGTAAATCTGGCTTTACATCCTTGAAATATTTACCATAATACTCAGAGTCTTTTCTCAATAAATTCGACCTGTGAGATTTATGAAATTTCTCATTACCTAACCATACAGGATATAAAATGGTTGGTAAATGTATTTCGTAAAAACCTATGGTATGTTTATATCCTCTATCAACCCAATCTTGCGATATGACATTAAAATAGTATTTCAATGCTTCAACATATCCATACCACATCTTAACTGCTGGATGGTTTTTCCAAGCATTACTTGAATTACGTCCTTCAAGTATATTTATTATCTGTCTTGCTTCTACTCTCTGTTTTCCTAATCTCTTATAATCTAAAACTCTAGCAGTTCTTTCAAAATCTTTATACGGTAAAAATGTTTGCATATATCCCTTTCTTTTTGTAGTTGGCTCACTGGAATGGAATCGAACCATTATCCCAAGATTCAGAGCCTTGTGTCCTTCCGTTGAACGACCAGTGAATGTATTGGCAGCCGTACTCCGAGTCGCACGGAGTCCTGTCGGGTCAAAGCCGACCACACTTCTGTTATGCTATACGGCCATATGTTCTGGTGGGGAAATGCGGAGTTGAACCGCCTTTTACTGTGCTTCAAACAGTCCCCTAGACCGCTCAGGGTCTTTCCCCTTAAATTATCTGGAGGGGCGAAGGGGAGTCGAACCCCCATGCTTCCAATATTCTTGGCACCACCGAAGGGACTCGAACCCTTATAATATCTGCTTAGAAGGCAGAGGCCTCTCCAATTAGGCTACGGTGGTAATAATGTTCTTCAAAATCTTTTTATCAAAACACATTGTATAATGTAGTTCTACAACAGACCATCCGTTATTTTGAAAATAATCATGTCTATTTTTATAATAATCTTTAAGTGTACCATAAAGATTTAGGTTTTTTCTTATTAAGTTTTTCCCGTTCAGAATCCAAGTCCTTAACGCCTACAATCAATCCTGCTGCTAGGCGAACATTCTGACATAAGCTTACGCAACGCGAGTTAGCAACTTCTTCTTGAGAATCTACTCTACGGGATTCGTATTCTCGCAACTGGTTTTTATCTAAACCTGTTACTACTCTTGCTATCTCACTCATTTGTAGCCCCCTTAACCGTCCAATAAAAAACCCGCGAAAACCTTAAAAGGCGGGTTTTAGTCTACGGCGACATTATATCAATTCTTCAATATCTTTCGTATCAATCTCAAATTTTCTTGTTACAGTAAAACCATAATCTTTAAATTGTTGTGCTTGATTTTCATTCAGTTCTATATGTAATGGTGTGTCATCATTATATCTCAAAATTTCAGCAGCTTCTTTTGCTTCGCTCAATCCCCAATCCGTAACACATCGAATTTCTTTTACACTTTGTACAAAATTTTCTTCTATTGATACTCTATCCTTCCACACCCTATATATCATAATTTAATCCTTTCGTATTTAATAAAGTATACCATATTTTATTTATACAGTCAATACATGTTTTATCTTGTCAATGACCATTTCTGGTGTAATGTTCATAACACACTCTGGCATTGGATTCAGTGGCTTATCACATTTATCCATTAAAGACTGTGAAAGACAGCCATAACAACTACCATCTTTATGATTATAAACATAATGTATATTCTTATCTTTACCCGGCAATCCACATGTACAAATCATTATTGTAGGAATATTCAGAATGTTGGCAATCCATGTAAGTGCTGAATCACCACCTATAAACAATTTAGAATGTTTTATAATTCTTATTGATTCATGAAGATTTTTCCCTGTCATATCAATTACACCCTCAATTCCATTGAGATTTGTGGGTTCAAGAGAAACAGGAACAACCCTATATCCTTTGTCATTAAGAAATTTAGCTACTATTGGATATCCATCTGGATTACACCAGCTTTTCCACGGAAACCCATTACCATGTTCCGCAATACAAACATAATCAACATCAATCGGTGAATGAATTAAATCACTATCAACAACTAGTGGTAATGTGTTTTCAATATTTAAAAAATTTTCAATATCATCTAAATAAGGTCTATACAAAGCATACACACATTCATTCATAACACTATTATAATCTGTTGTAAACCAAATATCTGGATATGATTTATTGACAACATTTATAAAACTTGCTTGTGAACAGGAAACAATCATATTACATTTTTTTATTCGTCTGAATTTTTCTACTGCTGGTAGCCAAAATAAAAATTCTTTCAATGTGTTATGTGGGAAAACCATAATAACACGCTTACCAGACAATGAAAAGATGTGATTGAACACAACCTTACCATCTACAGAACCAACCAATCCCCAATTAATGAATTTTTTGATACTTGTCCTTGCCCATGTATTTGGTGTCAAATCCGTTCTATATAAAATGTCTTTTGTATCGAAATCTATAAAATCAACCGTGACAATCGGGCCATAATTATGAGGACAATTATATTCAACACATGCACCATCAATAAAATTATATCTAAATTCCAACATTATACCTTATGTCCATAAGAAGTATTCCTAATACATTCCTTCCTTTATTACGACATTTATCACACACACATGAACCCCAAAAATTGTCATGCCATGTGTTACCTTCAATAATTTTTTCATTTCCTGTATCAACCAATTTCTTTTTCAGTTCTGTATCAGAGAATTTCTGTTCTAATATTTTCTTCATTATATAAACCTTCTCATGCTGAAAAGAAGGGTCAATATCTAAAAGTCTCCCCATACGTTTAGCAATCGCTGGTGATGATTGACCAGCAATTATATATTTTATTGCTGTGTTATTTGTTTTTGATGCCTGATATGCATGTTCTGATGTCGGATAAACAATACCATCAACCTTCACCATACATGGCCAAAAATTAGATAAGAACCGATATTCCCCTTTAAATTCCTTTATCATTTCACACCTAAATACTTTAACAAAGGCTTACCAAAAATCTTCTTTTTGGCTTTTTCAATCCTTCTGCTCTGTTTATAAAGAAGTTTATGAGATTCGATTAACAATTCCATGATAATTTCATCTGAATAATTATCAACCTTGATACCAACAGATTTAGCATAATTTCTTAACAACATATTACTCCCTTCTTAAAAATTTAATGTTAAAAATAACACAACATAATGCAACCACTGGTCAAATCCTATACTCACAAAAAACCAGTGCCTTTTACCACTCAAAAACAATTTTGCATTAATCCTACTTGTAACAGCATCTGTTAAAAAATGTGCAGGAAAATTCAATAAAAACAATGGTGTACAATACATTGTTTTCGCAAAAAAATCGTAAAATAACAGTCCAGTAAACATCACAACAAAATAAACAATAGAATGACTTGATAGAGCTAACCAACTATGACTTTTATTGAGTGCCATCTTATCGTTCTGACAAAAATAATCAGCGAACCAATTAATAAACAGTACGAACAACACAAACTTTACTTCAAACATTTTATTCCCTTTCTTTCATTTCCTTTTCATCACATTTTAATTTAAAAAATTCTTTCTCTTTCCATCTATTTGCCCACCCTCTTTTATGTGGCTTACATAAACCACAAGTGGACTTTGTTTTATTTTTATATCGTTTTCTCATATACATCTCCTATATAATGGCGGAGAGCTAGGGAATCGAACCCTAACCGCTTTTACACGGCCATGTTTAGCAAACATGTTCGGCAAGCCAGTATCCGACTGCTCTCCATATCTTAAAATATCATCTTTCTTCCTAACTTCCATTCAGAACCAATCCAGAAATCAATATCTTTCTTATCAATCTTTCTTGATTCCTTTTTTAATTCATTATATATCCAACAAGTTCCATATTGAGAATTTTTCTCACCTATATGTTTTCCTTTATGTTTTTCACTTAATTTTTTTCTTGTTTCTTTCGTATGATGTTTACCCTTAAATGCGTTTCCTGCTATTTCACTTCTTTTCTTTTTTATTTCTGGGTCGTTACTTTGTTTCCATATCATTAAACCTCTTTTATATATAAATTTATATAAATCATTCCATTCTTCAGCATACTTATTTTTTTTAGTATTATTTGCTAATATTAAATGTTCCTTTGATTTAGCAAATCCTTTTTCATTTACATAATCCCAACCACCTTCACCACCCTGTTTAAGATTATATGTTTTACAAAACTTTAAATATGCTTCATCAACTAATTCAGCCTCTTTCTTATCCATATCTTCTTTATTATCGAAAATATGTAAAACCTTTTTCTCAAAATTCTCAATACCATATTTCTTTATGGCTCTTTTCAAATACTTTCCAGAACCAAGATAATCATCATTTGGATTATCGGTTATATGTTTACCTATATAACTCTGACCATTAATCTTGTTTACTGTTTCATATATCGTATAATACATTTTAAATTTTAATACTCCTATATATTTTGTATATAGGAGCATTTATATAATTCAGTTCAAATCTTGTCTATAAATTTGAACATTATTTTCGGAGAGGACAGGTTACGCTCCTGCAAAGGTTTTATCCCCGGCTGCTTTCAAGGCAGTTTCCCACTCTATACTAGGCACCTCTCCATTATTCAAAAAAATAACATATCTTATTTTCTTTTGTATCAAAAACCAAATCATATGGTGAAATATACCATTTACCTATTTTATAATCAGCATACTTCACTGTCTTTTTCTGGAAATATACTTTCACATTACATTCATCATTTGTCCTGTATTCATCATAATAAACAACAAGACTGTCTAATCTATATTTTTGTTCGTTAGGAATGTGAATGTTATCCAACACAACATCACTAAATTCAACATACGGCCCTCTTTTACCGATTACAAGTCTATCATATCCTGTAGCTATTAACAAGCCGGTTTTTGTATAGAATTGTAAATCATTGGAGCTGACAACATCTTTTAAATACTTAACATTTTTATTCATAATCAGATACGGCAAGTTTCCCCACCTTGCTCCCCTCTAAAGACACTCACCTACTTTGTAGCATTGGCCTTCTCGACACCTAATCGTATCTAAAATTAAAAGTGCTGCGTAACATTCAACTGCGATTATATTCTAGCATGAATACAGTAGTTACGAGTACGTTTTTAGTCCATTAATGAACCAGCACTATCCATATCTGGTAGGCGAGGTGGGATTTGAACCCACACTGTATAGCTTTTAAGACTATCGCCTCTGCCGTTGCGCTACTCGCCCATAATTATGCTTTTGCTATAAATTTTTCAATAGATTGTTTTGATACTGAACCAATAAGAGTATCTGCAACCTCACCATCTTTGAACAACATCAATGTCGGTATACTGCGGACACCATATTCATTAGCAGTTTTCTCATTGGTATCTATGTTCATCTTTACAACCTTTACATATTTTATTTCTTCTGAAATCTGCTCAACGAGTGGACTAATTGTTTTACAAGGCCCACACCATGGCGCCCAGAAATCAACTAACACAGGAACATCACTTTTCAAAACTTCTTCATCAAAATTACCATCATTCACATTCAACATATAAACACCTCTTATTAACTTATATCATATTTTTATCGTTTTGTAAAATGGTAGGGGAGAAGGGACTCGAACCCTTACTCACTCGCTTCTAAGGCGAGTTCCTTTACCAATTAGGATACTCCCCCATATAAAATGTCTGCTAGTTGCATCACTCGGCCTTATACTATTTATATTCTATTTCTTTTGGTCTTTCATCCAATTCAACAGATAGTACCAATATCAACCTATCAAGTAATTTCCAGTATTGAACTGGTTTCATACGTCTTTTAAAATTGTTATGTATAAATGTTATTATTGTTTTTATATGACCATCCACTACATCTTACCTCTAAATGATGTCTTATAATCGAACCCATGACCTTCAATTTTGATTTTGTCTGGCACAGGAATTTTTTCCATATCATCAGGACTTATTTTCATTGTGTTACCAATAAAATAGGAAAGGTGCTGATACATATCATTTGGGCTGATATAACTGGCAATACCAATTTCGCCCAACTTCGGTGTATATTCATTCACTTCAAATCCGTTATATTTTACATCAAATGAGAATACAGGTAAATTCACCATTCTACAAATAGTGATTAAAGATTGGTCATATATATTTATATAATTATTCAATTCTAATTTGTGCCAATGCTTTCTATCTGCCATATCCTTTTCATTGACAAGTCTGTATTCCTCTTCTTTTTCCATTTTTATCTGAGCAAAGAAAATATCACCAATTACAATACCCCGAACACATGTTATTTCATTCTTCCAACTATTCCACCTATTGTGTAAGTCAACAATATCCTGTATTGCCTTACATTTAAAACAATTTCTCATATATTTTTCATCCACTGTTTCAAGATATTTCATTTCTGGAATAACTTTCAGCCTATGTGGACGCACATAAACAATTTTTGGGTCACCACCGCCGTATATATGAGCTATATGATCATAGTAGTCCTTATAGTTCGTTTTAATTATCATATATTATCCTTTCAAATTATTAAAAACCACATCTTTCCTCATAGATGTCTCCCCAATCTTTATCCTCTTTTTGTGTAGGATAAAACTGAGCACATGCTATGAGAAACTTCAATATCATTTCCAAATATAATTCTTTCATATACCCCCTCTATATTCTGGTGAGGCCGAGGGGAATCGAACCCCCATGTAGACAGTTTAAGAGACTGTTGCAATACCAATATTTGCTACGACCTCATATATTCTATTTATTAGAGCGTAGGGGATTTGAACCCCTGTGCCAAGGTTGAGAGCCTTGTGACCTGACCCCTAGTCTAACGCTCTGTATTTTAATTCCTGTTTCTTTCAATTAATCCGAATAATATCTTCTCAAACCATGTCAAATCAGGATTGTATTGAGATTTATAATTCATAACATCATATAAATCTTTTACATCTTTTGTGAAGATATTTTCCAGTACATCCAGAGCACTATCACTCTTAATCTCCATTACACTAATTTTATTAAAAATAGCATTCAAAGCCCTGTCGCGGGCAATTCTTCGTCCAATTCTTTTTACAGGCATTTCACTCAATGAACATATTGAAACCCCCCTAGAATAATTATCCCCACAACGAACAACACAAACCGTTACAACTGGTCTATTATAAAAATCCCTCAAATGATAATAATACATCTGGTCAACATTATACTTTTCCGCCACTCTCATACATTTTCTCCTAACATTTTATTTTATATTGTATAACAATTATTATTTATTGTCAATTAAATTTCTAACCACCATGTATTGTTATATCTATTATTAATTCTATCCAACAATGTCCATTTACAATTCTTATACTGCCCTTCCTGATATGCGTGATAATGTCCAAAAACCCATCTGTCTGGATTATACTTGTTCAATATTACAGTCAACATATCTCTACATACATCATAACCAACATCATATCTGTCCCACTTAGGGTCTTTAATTTCTTCAATATCAAATTCTATTGGTGCAGTATGAGTAATGACAATATCAACTTTTTCATCTGGTAACTTGTCCAAATCTCTTTGAGTTATCATTTCCTGTTCAAATAAATCCAATCCCAATGTTCTACGTTTCCTGTCGAAATTCGGTGTCCTTGCACCACCCATAAACAATACATTACGACCATCAGGTAATTTCATTGTAGTTCCTCTTGGCACATAAAAAGCATTACGCCAAACCTCGTTCTTTTTTCTATTTTCAATAGCATGGAAATCTTCATGATTACCATCAACCCAATAAACTTTATGGTCAAATCTTCTATTACCAAAGTAATTCGGCCAAAAGCCGAAATCCCCACATTGTAAAACAATGTCTGGATTCTGTTTATTCAGAAAGTCTTTAAATGTAGCAAATTCACCGTGGATATCACCACAAATTATAATTTTCATAACATTACCTCTTATATAATTTAAAACCCCTTGTGATTTTCGACTCACAAGGGGTGTTGTTTATTATTTCTTGATTATCCTTCTATATATCCTATGGATTGGTTTTCTTATAGCAGGAGTCGTAGTCAAAAATGTTCCTACCCCACAACCAACAACATACACCACAAATCCGACAGCATCATCATTCTTAATAACTATCCAGTTAGCAGCCATTCCAACACTTGTCAATAAAATCGTGTAAAACGTAGCCTGAATATTTTTCAACGCCGTGGTAGCTTGAACTTGTAAACAGAAGAAAACATCAGTAAGTAATCCGAAACAGAACAATCCTAATAACATAACTAATAATTTCATGGTCATAGTCCTTGCTCCTTTCACCACAGACGTGGCCTGTTAAGTTACTGTTTACGAGGAGTGGGTCAAACCATATGATTCTTCGGGTATCTTTAGATTATCATCACAACCACACCTCATTTATAACCTAATATACCCTATTTTCTTCGTTTTGTCAAGCACTTTCTACGACCTCGCTAGACCCCATTTGGCGGGACTCGCCTGAACCCCTTGCTGGCGTGGGTTTCCCAACTTAATGAATGTTATAATTGGAAACACTCATTATTTCGATTAATTCTTTGGGACTATATCGTTCTTTTATAGCAATAAATCTTGAGAAAATAACATCATCTGAATTTTCTTCAAGAAATTTATACAAATCCTTTTCAGACACTGCCATACCACCCTTTTCAATTTGTAGTATGAAAAGTGCCTGCATTACTTTTACACCAGCATATCCAATTTCATCATATATGTTTTCTTTATTTTCCATTATTTCTTATCCTTTTTCCAAGATTTATTTTCCGAATCATCTGATTTGAGATTGTGTATAGGAATAATCCTATCCAATATCTTTGCAGTAGGCTCAATACATGCCTCAATAACAGCAGGGTCTTTGTATGCCTTAGGAGACTCATCAATAGTATTTATACCAACAGAAGTTGAAAAAATACCCTTCATGTCTGCCTTGAACTCATCCAAATTCAATTCAACCTTTGCCTTAGACCTTGAATACACACGTCCAGCCCCATGAGGAGCCGAATAATTCCATTCGGGATTAGACTTTCCTTCACAAACCAAAATTCCGGCCTGCATATTGAAAGGTATAATCATCCGCTCACCAACATAAGAACGAATAGAACCCTTTCGTATTATATTGTCTTTGA
>CAZGDK010000058.1:0-18705 GCA_964525155.1 uncultured Smithella sp.
ATATTTAGTTGATTATTCCTCTTTCCTAACAGGCTAATGGCCCAATAGCCTACAGCCTAATTGCTGTTTGTCAAGCCCGGAAAAAAATCTTGATTCCGGCTCAATAAGGTATATTATTCCAAATCTTCCGGCAAGCGAGCGCTGCCATGATGCACCACATACAAAATAATTTTTGTTCATTGAGTCTTTTTAATGTCCCCCGCGGGCTGGGGCAGGGGGTGGATGTTGTCGTCACCCCGGCGGAGGCCGGGGTCCAGTATTCATTGAACTGGATTCCCGCCTTCGCGGGAATGACGGCAGGGACATGGTCTTTTAATTACTCGATGACGTCTGGAAAAATTACTTAAACGAAGGAGGGGGATATGAATGCAGCAGTACTTTTGATTGTAGCGGCGGTCTTATTCTTTCTGGCTTATCGTTTTTATGCGCGTTTCATTGCAAAGTTGTTTGGTGAAAACGATGCGACGCCGACGCCGGCCTGTTCGATGAAGGACGATTGCGATTATGTTCCAACCAAGCCGCTGGTGCTGTTCGGGCATCATTTTGCCAGCATTGCGGGCGGCGGGCCTGTCATCGGCCCCACGATTGCGATGCTGTTCGGCTTTATGCCGGTGTGGCTGTGGGCGGTTTTAGGCACGATCTTTATCGGCGCCGTCCATGACATGACCACGCTGTTTGCCAGCGTCCGCGAAAAAGGGAAGTCCGTGGCGGAAATCGCCAAGGCCACGCTGGGCAATACGGGGTTCTTTTTGTTTATCTGTTTTACGACGCTGATGCTTTTGATGGTGACTTCGGCGTTTCTGGGGCTTTCCGCCACGGCGCTCACCTCGCTCATTTCCCTGGATGTCCTTAAGCTGACGCCCGATCAAACGCTGGTCCGCACCATTGAGGCGGGCGGGGTGATCAAGGCGCAAATCGGCGGCATCGCTTCCACGTCGGTTATTGTCATCACCGGTTTTGCGCCGATTCTTGGATTTCTGATTTACAAAAAGCAGATCAATGTTTATCTGGCCGCCGTCATCGCGATTATTGTCTGCATCCTCTCCGTCATCGTCGGTTTACAGATGCCCGTGGCCCTGGACACCAACACCTGGATGATCATCCTTTGCTTCTACACGCTTCTTGCTGCCGGGATTCCGGTCTGGATCATTTTGCAGCCCCGCGATTTTACCAACTCCTTTTTGCTGTATGCCGGTGTAGCCGCCTTGTTTATCGGGGGCATTGTCGCGGGCTTCAAGGGCGTTACCTTTGATGCGCCGGCCTTTAATCTGGCGCAGGGCAACGCCAAACTGGGTCCCATCTGGCCGATTCTGTTTATCACCGTGGCTTGTGGCGCCATTTCCGGATTTCATTGTCTGGTGGCGGGTGGCACGTCGTCCAAGCAGATTTCGAAAGAATCAGACGTCAAGAAAGTCGCCTTTGGCGGGATGCTGCTGGAAGGCCTGCTCGCCATCGGTGTGATGATTGCCGTGGGCTGCGGCATCGCCTTTTCCGATTATGTCAACATCGCCTTTCCGACGGTGGCGGGCGTCAAGTCCAACCCGATTCTGGCGTTTGCCGCGGGCGCGGGGGGGCTTTTGGACAAGGCTTTCGGATTGCCTCCCCTCTATGGCACGATCTTCGGGATATTGCTGGTGGAAGGGTTCGTTGTCACAACGCTGGACACGGCGGTTCGCCTCAATCGCTACCTGTTTGAAGAGCTCTGGCAGATGATTTTCAAGAACGTGCCGAAAATTTTCAAGACCTACATTTTCAATGCGCTCATCAGCGTTGTTTTGATGTACCTTCTGGCCTACAACAACGCCGTGATGGTCATCTGGCCGATTTTCGGCTCCGCCAATCAGCTTCTGGCGTCGCTGGCGCTCATTGCCGTGTCCGTGTGGCTGGTCAACCGCAAAAAGACAGCGTGGTTCACCATTTTGCCGGCGATGTTCATGATGGTCACAACCATTTACTCGCTGATTTACCTGCTGGTGGAGAAATACCTGCCGAAGAAGAACATCGCGCTGTCCGCCGTGGATATTCTGCTGATCGTTTTGTCCCTCGGCGTGATCTATATTGCGTTTAGAAAATGGCGGCAGCTGAAGGCGGCCCCGGCGGCGTAAGCAGGGAATGATTTTTTCAGTCTCAAAATAATATCTACAGCTGTCATTTCCGCCCGGCCTTCGCCGGGTAAACATCCGGCGGGAATCCAGTTTTCTTGAACTGGACCCCGGCCTTCGCCGGGGTGACAATGCTACACGATCTCATTGTGCCGGGGCGCAGAGCCTTGATGAAAAAGACTCTGCGCCCCGTTTTCAGATAAGCAACCAAACGTCGCCCCGGCGGGATGAATGACCGGTCATTTCAGCAATGGCACCTTTTGTCTTTAGCGGTATGCCGGGCTGGGTCCGTCGCCCGCTCATTTACTGTCCCAGAGGTTTATCCGAAAGCGCCCAGCCTTCGACCACTCTCGCGCCGATCGGTTCCGGGTTTTTCTTGAAATTGACAATTTCCATCGTCTTCAATTCCGTCTTCACGCCGGTCTGCTTGTTGGTTACATAGACCGTATAGCGGATGCCGACCCAGTCTCCTTCAACAATGATATTGTCCAGGGCGCCCAGCTGAATTTCAAACGCCCCAAAAAACTGCCCCATCATGGCCTTATACTGCGCCAGTGTCAGGCGCTGGCCGTAAACGTTATAATGGGCATCCGGCTCGTACAGCGTGTCGCACCATTTCAGCCAGGCCTCGTAGCCCTGGTTCCAGTTATTGAAACCCGTTTGCAGCCGGTCGCGTATCGCCTGCTCAAATTTCAGGTCCGTGTCGCAGCTTTTTAAACAGACACGCTCCTTAAAAGTCAAATGGTCCTTGCCATTCTTGTGCTCCCCGGCTGTCGCCTGCGCCAGCATGGAAAGCGCAAAGACGGTGGCCAATAACAAAATCGAAATTTTTTTATGCTTGAACATGGAATCTCCTTTTCGTGAAAAAAATATTTCTCTTCCTGATCCTTAACCTTTGAACTGCTGCAACGAAAACGTGCCGGTTCAACCCCCTTTCCCGCATCAAGACAGATGCTTTGTCAGCAATTAGCGTGCCACTTGAAAAGCCGGCTTGCAGGTTCATGGCCCAGCAGGCCGGAACAAGGAGTTGCAATCCACCTCCGTCACTTCGTGACATCCAGCATACGCCGGACTGACGCCTCCGCCGGCGCAATCCGTCCGCACGGATACGGCCGCTGAAATTAATTTAAAAACAAGTTGGAGATATTTTCCGTAATATTATAAGAATGAAAACAATCATGGTATCTTGACGCGAATACGAATGACGGGCTGCACACGGAACCGGCGATGATGACGAGGACACGATCATGAGAGCACAAGGCAGCAAAAACAAAAGAGAAACCTGTCAGGCGGACAGGCCGTCCGATGAGCAAAAGATTCTTGCCATCATCGAAAAATCCAATGAAACAACGCCGGAAGGCTGGCTTCTTTGCGACTTCCAGGGAAACATCCTGGATGCCTGCGTCGCCAGTTTCATGGAATTCAACATACCTCAGGAGGATTTTGTCGGCCTCAACATCTGCGATTTTATCGATGTGACGATGAGACAACGCGTCCTTGAGTTTCTCCAGAAGGTGAAGCAGGAGGGGAAAGCCAGCGGCATAGAACACATCAGGCAGATCAACGGAGAGCAGCGTAGTTTTGAATACAAGGATGTTGTCGTTTATGAAGACGGCCGGCCCGTTGCCGTAAAAATTTTCGTGTGGGACATCACGCGCCGGGTGCGCGACAAGCAGGCGCTCGAATTAAGCGAAGCGCGCTACCGGGGCGTATTTGAAAACACAGGCCTGCCGATTGTCATTTTTGAAGAAAACCTGCTGATATCGATGGTAAACGTCCGGTTTGAAGAACTGTCGGGATATGCAAAAGCCGACATTGAGGAGAAGATGAGTCTAACGCAGTTTATCGGAGAGGAGGCCGAAGGCGGCATCCTCAAGCTTTTTTCCAATAAACAGGGAGATTATCCAGCCGAATACGAATGCCGCATAACCACGCGCGGCGGCGAAGCATTGGATATGATCGTGCGTTTCAACGAGATCCCCAGCACGGGTCAGACGATTGCAACGTTCATTGACATCACATCACGCAAACAAACGGAAACCCGGCTGCAGGAAAGCCGGGATCATCTCCAGAAGGAAGTTTCCCTGCTTCGGTCGTCGCTCAAAGAGCGCTTCCGTTTCGGCGACATTATCGGCAAGAGCCGGGTCATGCAGGATGTGTATGAAACCATCATGATGGCGGCGGACTCCAGGGCAAACGTCATTATTTACGGCGAATCCGGCACCGGCAAAGAACTTGTGGCCCGGGCCATCCACCAGATGAGCAGCCGCGACAAAGACCGCTTTGTTCCCGTCAACTGCGGCGCCATTCCGGAGAATATTATTGAAAGCGAATTCTTCGGCTACAAGAAAGGGGCTTTCACCGGCGCTTATGCGGATAAACAGGGGTATCTTGATGTTGCCGACGGCGGCACCCTGTTTCTGGACGAAGTGGGCGAACTCAACCCCAACATGCAGGTCAAGCTTTTGCGGGTAATTGACGTCGGGGAATTCATACCCCTGGGGGCAAGCGGCATCCGCAAGACGGATGTGCGTATCATCGCCGCGACAAACCGGAATCTACAGGATTTGATTCAGGACAAAGCCATCCGGGAAGATTTCTTCTATCGCGTCCATATCATCACGATCTATCTGCCGCCGCTTCGAAAACGCAAAGAGGATATTCCTCTGCTGATCGACCATTTTATCAAGTTAAGCGGCGGTGATGCGCACCGCATTACCGGCAGGATCATGGACCAGTTTCTGGAATACGACTGGCCGGGCAATGTCAGAGAGCTGCACAATGCCGTCTTGCGCTATGTCTCCATGAAAAAAGTTGATTTCGCCGGATCGCCGAAAGCCGGAAACAGCGTCTTGCGGGCCAAAAAGGATGTCGCGGCAATTGGCAATATCCAGGACATGATGAATGCCTATGAAAAAGAAATTATCGAGGCGGCGCTGCACCGTTTCCAATGGCGTCGGGCGCAGGCCGCCGCGGCTCTCGGGATTAACCGCAAGACGCTTTTTGTCAAAATGATGAAATTCGGGTTGCGCCCGCCACAAAACGAGGTGGATTAGCCCCATGATCGATTTTATGATTGTTATCGGATAATTCAATTCATCGTCAGGCAAATTTGAGACGATGCCGCCCCATTTTATGCAGGCGGCCCCGGCGGTGTAACCATGGAAATAGAACAAGGGGTTGCAACCCCTTGTTCTGAGACACGGGATCATCCCTATGCAAAGAGATTTCTGACGCACCACACTAGGTTTGCGCGGGTTTCTTTCCATCCAGAATTTTTCGCATTCTCAGCCCCAGATCGTAGAGTGAAACAGGTTTCAGAATAAACTCCCGGATATTGAGCTCGCGGGCGATGTCTTCGTTGATTTTATCGCTGTAACCCGTGCACAAAATAATGGGAATATCCGGCCGTATTTTAATGGCCGCCCGGGCAAGCTCGGCGCCGCTGATCTGCGGCATCGTCATGTCTGTCACGATCAGATCAAAGTCCCGCGGCTGCTCTTGAAACATCCGCAGCGCCTCAAGGCTGCTCGTGACGGCGGTCATTTTGTAGCCCAGAGGTTCGAAGAAGCTTCTGGCCATGCCGACCAGCGTTTCTTCATCATCGACAAAAAGAACGGCTTCCGTTCCACGGGGCGCTACGACCGGTCTTTTGGCGGCGGCTGTCGTCGCGGCCATGGACGTTCGCGGCAGATAAACATGAAATGTGGCGCCCAGACCGGTTTCGCTCTCAACGGTGATCATGCCCCCGCCGCTTTTCACAATACCGTAAACAACGGCAAGGCCCAGCCCCGTGCCTTCGCCTCTTTTTTTGGTGGTGAAAAAGGGGTCGAAAATCTTGTCGCGAATGTCGGGAGCAATGCCGCGTCCGGTATCGCGGACGAAAAGATGCACATACGCGCCCGGCCCCAGATCAGGATAAAGCGAAAGATACGCGCCTTCAATGGCCATGATGGAGAGTCCGACCGTCAGGATTCCGCCGGTTTCCCGCATTTCGTAGGCGGCGTTGGTGCACAAATTCATAAGAATCTGATGAAGCTGCGTGGGATCGGCCATGACAATGGCGTCATCTTTCGTGACATCCAGTTGAATTTCGATGGTGGAAGGCAATGTGGCGCGCAACAGCGTCATGGCTTCCTTCAGAATCAAACGCAGGTCGACCGGCATTTTTTCCTGTTCCCGCTTGCGGCTGAAGGCCAGAATTTGAGACACCAGATTTTTAGCCCTCTCACAGGCATGCAAAACCTGGCTCAGATATTTTTCTCTTTTTTCCTGAGGCTGTTCCCGCATGGCCAATTCCGTATAGCCGATCATGGACGCCAGAATATTGTTGAAGTCATGGGCGATGCCGCCGGCCAGCGTGCCGATGGCTTCCATTTTTTGCGCCTGCTGAAGCCGGGTTTCGATCAGCAATTGCCGGCTGATTTCACGCCCGACCAGGAGATAGCGGATGATGATTCCTTTTGGATTGCGCACCGGCATGATCATCACATCCAGCGTTTCCGGCGAAGAGGTCATCTCCTGGAACAGGAGTCTTCCCGACCAGGCCTTTCCCGCTTCCAGCAGGCCCCAGATTTCATCTTCGGGAATGTTCTGCGGACAGATAAAGCTCGGTTTCATACCGACCAGTTCCGAGGCCGGCTTGCCCACGATTTTTTCCATGGCGGGATTGATAAACTCAATGGTCTTGTCCGGGCTGATGATGGCGACCATTTCGGCGGCGCTTTGCATGATCTGGTTTAAGGTTTCGATCATCTTGACCACGGGGTCGCTGATGCGTTTGGACAAAAAAACAATCGCGATCATCGTTACCGCCAGGAAAAAGGCGCAGCCCAACGCCAGCCGAAACAAAATGGCGTTGGCCGGCGCCATAATCTCTTTTCTGTCCTGATAGACGGCGACATGCCAATCGGAGACTTCCACCGGAGCAAACCCCAGAACTTTTTCCCCTCCTCCGAACACAAGGGTATCCGCGTCCGCATGGCGCGCCCGGATATGCTCTATAACGGATTCCCTGGCCGGATCGTCCGGAACGGCGGTTGGATGCATCGGGTCTTGATGAGACCGCAGGATGATTGCTCCTTGATCATTAACAATCACAACCCGGCCGGTTTCGCCCATCCGGATGTTGTTGACGTGCGCTTGAATGAAGTCGATGTCCTTGGCCATGACCACCGCGCCCACAAAGCCTTTTTTGGTGGTATTGATCGGACAGCACAGAGGAATAATCATGTTTCCGACCGACCTGAATTTGATGGGATTGCCGATGTACGCGCGGCCTTCCTTGACGGCCAGAAAATATTCGTGATCGGAAACATCCATGCCGACCCGGCTTTGATCTTCGGCATCCAGACGCAGAATTCCGTTTCGGTCTGTAATAAATAGAGCCCCCCGGCCCGCGCCGCTCAGATGCAGACTGTCCACGAGCCTTTTTTGAATATCGCCAAAACGGCCCGCTTCCACGGCCAGTTGAATCTGGGCGTCGGAGGCAATGGCGTACGGAAAATCAAACTCCCGCAGCAAAGACGTCTGGATCAGGTCGGCCAGATCGACGGCCGTCTGCCTGGCTCGTTCCCGCGCATTTTGTTCCAGGGAATCCGACAGCTGCACATAGGTGACTATCCCGGCAATCAGGAAGGGCGCCAAAACAGCGGCGATGCCGCCCAGAATCAATTTCATGCGGAAGTTCATAAGCCGTATATTCCTTTAGAAACTGAACGTCGCCTTGGCGGCGAAGTACCACCAGTAATTGTCGACTCTGGCGGGATTGTCCTGATAGAGCACCTGGGCGGTTCCTTCCACATAATGGGCTTCCAGCTTGACGGTGGTGAAGGAAGAGACGTCAAAGCGGATAAACGCGGCCGCGTCCTTCATCCAGGCGTTGTGGGTTTCCGGCGTAATGAGCCGCTTTGCGCCGTCGCGATTTTCGATATTCGGATAGTACACGGAGTAGTATCCGCCGATTTCAAGTGGTTGGAGAAGCCGATAGGACGCCAGGACGTAGTACGATTCCGCTTTCGTCGTAGAGGGCGCCCGAAGCAGAAATTCCGCTTCCTGCCGTCTCATATAATATTCCGCGTTGAGAGCAAGATCTTTCCAGATGTATTCCAGGGAAAAAATTGCCTCCGATGTCTTGGCCGTCATTTGATCTGTCTGTCCGGCAAGCGGTCCCGCCAGGTAGGTGATGGGGGCGGACATTTCCATCCAGTTGCCGGTGCACTTCAGAGACAGGCCATCGAGGAAGGTATTCCATTTCAGGCTTCCCGCATAAATATTTCTGGCCTGTACGGACCCTGCTGTCGCCTCGCCTCTCAGGCCCGCGTTCATGTTTTTTCCCGTGCCGCTATCAGGGTCGATATTGGTGGTTCCGGCAAGCGCCTGGTATTCGAGGCTTCCGGCGGCGGAAAGCGGCGCGTAACCATAAAGGCCTGCGCCGTTTACGGCGATCAGTGTATCCCGGTTCAGTTCCTCATAAATGCCCTGAGGAAGAATGATGGGGCCCCGGAGCATGTCCTGATCACGAATTTCGTTGTAGATGCCGCGGGGCAGTTTGATTCGTCCGGCCCGCACGTTCAGCCAGTCGCGGAAGCGGTAGTCGCCGAGCGCCCAG
Organism: uncultured Smithella sp.; assembly: GCA_964525155.1. Taxonomy (GTDB): domain Bacteria; phylum Desulfobacterota; class Syntrophia; order Syntrophales; family Smithellaceae; genus UBA8904. Next base: position 8,713 of record CAZGDK010000058.1, read on the forward strand.
TCCAGAGTCACTTTGTTGTTGGCCGCATCACCCAGATCGCGGGCGAAAAACTGCGCGCCGATGCGCAGGTTTGGGGTGACTTTCTTGTTGAAATTAAGCCCGATTTCGTTGAACTGAAACGACCCGCGGTTGGAATCGGAAGCCAGGTAATTGTAGCTTGTGCTTTTGAGGAACCCCTGCGAGACAAATCCGTGGATTTCCACGCCCAGGGGCTCCACCTCGATGGCCCGGGCCCAAATCTGAAAACCGCTCAAAATCGTCACTGTCAGAATAATAATGAAATATTTTTTCATGATCCGATTTCCCCTAATCAATGACGAGAATTTTGGCGGCGCCCCGGCCCGCGCCCGCTGAAACATAGCCTACGGTTCCTTCGGTTGACGACACATATTCGAGAAGTTTTCGTTCGGAATCGAATTGCTTGGGCATCATGCTTCTGCCGCTGAAAAGCTGCTTCTTCCAGTATTGGTTGAATTGCAGAGTGCTGCGTCCGAGATACGTTTTCAGAAACGCTTCATGGACATCGGAGCTTTCCTTGAGCGTGACAAATTCGATGGGCGCGCCGCCCGGCCAGACGGTCATTTGCCCCAGGAAAATGGCCTTGAGCTGGTCGCGGGAAAGGGAACTTTCCGCCACTTTGGGGTTGGCCACCACGATCACGTCGGACGCTATTACCCCTGCTGCATGGATAAGCGCCGTGCCGATTAAAATAATGGCCATGAGGAAAAGTCTCAGTTGCCTTCCGTCCGGACGCATCAGGGCGACTCCTTTTGGGCGAGGTCGTTTACGCTGCTTTTGTCTGTATTATTCGTCATTTTGAAGGCAATTCTTAAGAACCGTCATAAAATGTCCCTGCGATGCTTTTTCACTTACTAGTCGTACGTTTGTAGCTGATAATAAGACGAAATGTTCGACCCCGACGGGGTCGCAGATTTAACGTGTAACCATTTCTATAAACCTTTTATCCCTTCGGGATAAAAAACTTTATTTTTTTGTTAACATCATAGCATCAAAATTGAGCTGCCCCTGTTTTCTTAGGTGTGGGTCTAGAAACTGAATGTCGCCTTGGCGGCGAAGTACCACCAGTTTTTGTCGTCGCGCGTCGGGTTGTCCACGATCATGACCGCGCTTGCGCCGTCCACGTAGTGGCCTTCCAGCTTGAGCGCCAGGTAATCGTTGACGTCAAAGCGCACGAACAGCGCCGCGTCCTTCTGCCAGGCCCAGAAATTGTGCTGGCCGGGCGCGTTGTAGTTATCGCCGTTTCTTTCGCCCGCGTCGGGATAATTTTCGGAATAGTACATACCGGCTTCCAGCCACCGGGTGAAGCGATAGCTTCCCATGCCGTAATAGGTTTCAATTCTCTGCGACATGCTGATCCCCGGCACGGCCAAATCAACGGCGCAGGTCAGGTATTCGGCGGCAAGCGTCAGGTTCTTCCAGATAAATTCCGCGGAATACACCTGGAAAAAATTCTTCATGTTCAACGTAAAAGAGGTTGCTCCCAACGCCATCGGCATGTCGCTTTCCGTCCACAAAAGCGTGCCTTTCAGGGCCAGTCCGGGCAGCGGGGTGTTCCAGCGCAGGCTTCCGTTATAGGTGGTTTTGGTGTTGAAGCTCGACAGATGCACCTGGCCGTAGCGCAGGCGCAGGGAGTTTTCCAGATACTTGCCGGCGCCGCTTTCCGCGTCCACATTGCCTACGCCCACCTGCGCCTGGTATTCGAGGCTTCCGGCCACGGACAGGGGGATGGTTCCGTAAAGCGCCGCCCCGTTTAAGGCGATCATTGTGTCGCGCAGATGTTCGTTGTAGACGCCCTGGGGCAGGATGACGCAAGCCCGCAGCATATCCATATCGCGGATGTCGCCGTAGAGCCCGAAGGGAATTTTGATGCGTCCGGCGCGCACGCCCAGCCAGTCGCGGAAGCGGTAGTCGCCGTAGGCCCAGTCCAGTGTGACCTTGTTGTTGGCCACATCGCCCAGATCGCGGGCGAAAAACTGCGCGCCGATGCGCAGCTGGTCCGTGACCTGTTTGCCGAAGTTGATGCCCATTTCATTGAACTGGAAAGACCCCTTGTTGGAATCGTTGGTCAGGTAGTTGTAGTTGGTGCTTTTCAAAAACCCCTGGGAGACAAACCCGTGAATGTCCACGCCCAGAGATTGCACCTCCACGGCATGAGCGGAAATGATAAACCTGAACATGAACATACATATCGTGACACAGATGATGATCTTCTTCATTGTGCGATCCTCCTCTATCTGATGGAAATGGTTTTAGCGGCGCCTCTGGCGGCGCCTGCGGATGCGTAACCTATCGCGCCTTCAGTGGACGATACGTACTCAAGCAGTTTGCCTTCGGTTTCAAACTGCTTGGGCATGCGGCCCTTGCCGGTGAAAACCTGCTGTTTCCAATAGTTGCTGAACTGCGCGGATGTGCGGCCGATGTATTTGGCAAGAAAATCCTCGTGAATGGGCGAGCTTTCCTTGAGCGTGACAAATTCGACTTTGGCGCCCGAAGGCCATGTGGTCTGCTATCCAAGGAAGATGCTCTTGACCTGGTCGCCGGACAGAGAACCGTCGGCGACTTTGGGGTTGGCCACTACGACAATATCGGCGGCCGTTGCGCAAGGGGCAGAGGCCAGCGCCAGTAACACCAGCCCTGCGGCTAATGGCAGACTATAAAATTTCCTTTTGCATGTCCTCATCGGGTAACCTCCTTTGGAATGAAATAAATGTTAAAGACCGCCACTCCTTCCGTCGCCGCCGCCCGCCCTGACGGGCGGCTTAATTTTTCGCATCGATCCAGATGCCGAATCGCTTTGATCGTTGATGAGTTGGTTAAATGTAAACGCCAAAAACACCTTTGATCAAAACAAGCGGGAGGTTGAGCAGACGTGCCATTCAAAATTGGAGGTTTTCTTACAGCTTAAGTAAAAAATCTGCCGCAGGAGGCAAAAGCTTGAGGAGAGCCAGGAATGCGGAAGCTGGTGCGTAATTCAGAAGTGTCTGTAATGTAAATCAGTTCAGGATGGAAATCAACAGCGAAGTTTGCTGTTCGCCTGTCTTATATACTACACGCCCCGGAGGACTAAGCTTTGTCCCCCGGGGCGAAGCCGTTGGGTTCGTGGTTTTCCGGCTTGCGACTAGAAACTGAACGTCGCCTTGGCGGCGAAATACCACCAGTTTTTGTCGTCCTTGATGCGGTTATCGACGTCCAGCACGTCGCCTACGCCGTCCACGTAATGCCCTTCTATTTTCAGATTCAGGTAACTGTTGACGTCAAACCGGGCGAAGACGGCCGCATCCTTCTGCCAGGCCCAAAAGTTATGCTCGCCCGGGCCGATGTACTTGTCGCCGTTTTTTCCGCTGGCGCTGGCATCGGGGTAGTGTTCGCTGTAATAGGCGCCGGCCTCGAGCCAGCCGGTAAACCGGTAGGTGGCCATGCCGTAGTAGCTTTCATTGCGGTAGCCGAAGTTTCCCACCGAACTGGAGTTGTCGCTCATATTGGTCATGAACTCCGCGACCAGCGTCAGGTCCTTCCAGATGTATTCCGCTGAGTAAACCTGGCGCTTGTTTTTCATGTTCATGGTTCCCGACAAGGTGAGGCTCTGTGATACTCGGACGGTAATCGGCACGTCGCTTTCGGATATAAGGAGGGTGCCCTTGAGCGAAAGACCGGGCAGCGGCGTATTCCAGCGCAGACCGCCCGCATAGATGGTATGGGTATTAAAGCTCCCGACCGTGGTACTATAAGTGCTTATGGAGCTGGCAATGTATTTACCGATGCCGCTGTCGGCATCCATGTTGGCCACGCCGATTTGCGCCTGGTATTCCAGCGAGCCGGCTTTGGACATCGGGATCGTCCCGTAAACGGACGCGCCGTTCATGGCGAGCATGGCGTCGCGCAGCAGATCGTCGTAAATGCCCTGAGGAAGAATAATACAGGTTCTGAGCATATCCATGTCGCGGATGTCGCCGTAGAGTCCGAAGGGAATCTTGATGCGGCCCGCGCGCACGCCCAGCCATTCCTTGAAGCTGTAATCGCCGTAGGCCCAGTCCACCGTAACTTTGTTGTTGGCCACATCGCCCAGATCGCGGGCGAAAAACTGCGCGCCGATGCGCAGCTGGTCCGTGACCTGTTTGCCGAAGTTGATGCCCATTTCATTGAACTGGAATGAGCCCTTGTTGGAATCGTTGGCCAGGTAATTGTAATTGGTGCTTTTCAGAAAGCCTTGCGAGACAAACCCGTGTATGTCCACCCCCAGGGATTCGACTTCCACGGCATAAGCCTGCCATCCGGATAATACAATGAGTGCAGCAAGAACAATGACGAATTTTTTCATGATGCGATTCTCCTTTATTTAATGGAAATGGTTTTGGCGGATCCCTTGGCGGCGCCTGCGGACACGTAGCCGATGGCGCCTTCGGAAGACGAGATGTATTCAATCAGTTTCGCTTCCGTATCGAACTGTTTGGGCATGCGACCTTTCCCGGTAAAGACGATCTGCTTCCAGCTGTTGCCGAATTGCGTTGCGCTTCGCCCGATGTATTTCTTGAGAAAATCCTGATGAATGCCCGCGCTGTCCTTGAGCGTGACCACTTCCGCTTTGGCGCCGGAGGGCCAGTTCTTCATCTGACCCAGAAAGATGCCTTTGAGCTGATCGTCGGAAAGCGAACTGTCCGTCACGCCGGGATGGGCGACGATGACGACATCAGCGGCGTAAACGTTGCCGGTTGCGGCCGAAAGCGCCAGAATCGGCAAGACGGCCATCAGAAGAAAACGCAGTTTTTTGGAGCATGAAATCATCGGAAACCTCCTTGTATTTGAAATGCCCTGCGGGCGGATTATTGCAAACGGAGTTGCTTCGATTTCGCAATCTTTTCCATTGCGGTAGGCGTCCCATCGAAGGCGACGCTCGCCGATTTTCCATTGGCGCTCATCCCCAGAAGCGTGACGAGTTCTTCAACAACGCCTTTCATGGCCGCGGACTGGGCGCTGAGTTCCTCGGAGGCGCCCGCCGTTTCCTCGGCGTGCGAGGCCATCTGCTGAACGACCGTATCGATGGATTCCATCGCCCGGTTCATCTGCTCGATGCTGACGGCCTGTTCCTTGGACGCGGCGGCGATTTCCGAAACCAGCGCAGTGGCCTTGTTGGAGAGATCCAGGTTCTTGTTGAAGGCCGCCTGGGTGAGCGTGGTGTATTCCTTGCCCTGGGTGACGGTTTTGAGCGTGTTGTCGATCAGGCGGGTGGTTTCCTTGGCGGCGTCGGCGGCGCGCATGGCCAACGCGCGCACTTCATCGGCCACAACGGCGAAACCCGCGCCGGCCTCACCCGCCCGGGCGGCTTCCACCGCGGCGTTGAGCGCCAGCAGATTCGTCTGGAACGCGATTTCATCGATGGTTTTGATAATGCGCCGCGTGGCTTCGCTGGCGCCGGAAATGTCTTCGATGGACTGGGTCAGCCGGGTCATGGCCTCGTTGGCTTCACGCAGTACTTCGCCGGTGTTCTTTTTCATGAGTTTGTCGGTTTCCTCGGCGTTTTGGGCGTTTTGCCGGATCATGGCCGCCATCTCGTTTAACGACGACGACGTTTCTTCGATGGCGCTGGCCTGATTGGAGGCGCCCTCCGAAAGCGCCTGTCCGGCGCTGGAGACCTGCGTGGAGGCGTCGGCGACATGGGCCGCCCCGTCGCTGATCTCGGAGGCGGCCTGCTGCAGCGGCCGGTAAATGGAGCGTTTGACAATCAGGTAAATCAGGACGATCGATAAAATGACCACGCCCAGGAAAAGAATGATGTTGGTGTAGCGCTGCTTGCGGCTACCGTCCACGCTGGTTTGGATATCGGTCTGGAGACGAGTGGCGAATCCCTGATTGACGGCTTCCAGGCTTTTCTTGAGCGCGTCGTTTTTCTCGGCCAGCGCGCCGACTTTTTCCATCTGGCTTTGGTCGCCCTTGCTCACGGCCGTGTAAACTTTTTGCGCCTCCTCCGTGTAGGCCTTGTGATCGGCCGATATCTTTTTGACGTTCTCAAGGGATTCGCGGTCCAGATTCGGTTGGGCCAAAATAGCGTCGAGAGCTTTCTGAAGTTCCTTGGCCTGATCCTCGGCCGCCTTGACTTTATCCGGGTCGCCCAGCAAAACACTGTTCATGTAAAGATCAAGCTGATCCTTAAATGCGGTTTTAGCCGCAAGGCTCGAAGCGCTGGCGGGTAAAAGGCTCTGGGAGATGTTAATTAAGCGGTTTTCCATGGTGAGCCCCAAAATGAATCCCAGTGCCATTGAAATGAAATAACCGATTACGAGAATGCCCACGCTCAACCAGATTTTCTGAAAGATACTCAATTGTTTCATGTTGCCCTCTCTTGTTGGATGTCGTCGCTTGATGCCGTCACATGATTTCGCCTTTGGCCGTCTTTCAAGGGAACAACGCGTACATTGTATCGGATGTCCGCGAGAGTTCCCCCCAATGGAAAGAGATCGAAGCGCCGGTTATTATGTTATGTTTTCAAATTAATTTACTGCAATGCACTTAAATTTTCGGTTGAATTTGACATAATCTTTAGAAATAAAATGAAATTTTTATGTACATTGTAGAAAATCAGCGCATAGCGACCCGATGGTTATCATTATAATCGTAATATATACGTAATGTTATACGTGTCGCCGCCTTGGGGGATTAAACTTTTAAAATGTCTTCCAGAATCCCCTTGATCTTTTCCAGGCGAAAGGGCTTGCCCAGAACATCCTGAAATCCGGCTTCCTTGTATTCGTCGAGGCGCTGATCGTCTTCTTCCGAGATGATGGCGACGGCCTTGATGTCCGGATTGATTTTTTTGAGCTTCATCAGCGTGACAGCGCCGCCCCAGCCCTGGCGGACGGATATTTCCATGATGACCGCCCGATAGGCCCGCGATTCCTCAAGCGCCTGGGTGTATTCCGCCAAGACGGCCTGGCCGTCGGCGACGGTGGTCACGTCAAAGCCCAGCTGCTCGATGTACATTTGCAGCAGGCCGCGGATGTCTTCGTTGTCGTCCATGACCAAGAGGCGCTTGCGCAAAGGCCCGGCGCTTTTGGCTTCGCGCAGCCTGTCGCGCAGAGCCTGTTCGGGCCGCGCCGGAAGATACATGCTGATGGCGGCGCCTTCGCCTTCAATGGATTCGGCGGTGATATAGCCGCCGTGTTTTTTCAAAACGGAGTAGCAGATCGCCAGGCCCAGCCCCATGCCCTTGGTTTTGCCCCGGTCCTTGGTGGTGAAATACGGATCGAAAATGCGCGGGAGATTGTTCGGAGCGATGCCCCGGCCCGTGTCTTCCATGACGAGCCTCACGTAATGCCCTTCGGCCAAAGGAAGCGCGTCTTTGGCCGTGACTTCGACGTTTTCGGCGGACACGTTGAGCGCGCCGCCGTCCGGCATGGCCTCCGCGGCGTTTTCGGCCAGATTGTACAGGCACTGCCGAATCTGCCCTTCATCGACGTCGACGGGCCAGAGGCCCTTGGGCAATTCATATGATGCCGCCACCGACGACGAGCCGAGGGCTTCCCTGATGGAGCGTTCCAGAAAATCTTCGACGCGGGTGATTTTGGTGATCGGGTCTCCGCCGCGCGAGAAGACAATCAGCCGCCCGGTAATGTCCCGTGTTTTTTCAACGGCCTGTCCGGCCGCCTCCAGAGGCCGTTTTGCGGCGTGCCCGTCGGGCAGACCCAATTGCGCGACGTCGATATGGCCCTGCACCACCGTCATCAGGTTGTTGAAGTCATGCGCAAGCCCCCCGGCCAGGATGCCCAGAGAATCGAGTTTTTCGGTGCGGCGCGAAACCGTTTCCGTCTGGAGCCGGTCGGTAATATCGCTGATGGTTGAATAAAGCAGCATTTTTCCGGAAAAGTGCAGTGGACCGGAAAAAACTTCCACGTCGCGGATGGAGCCGTCCGCGCGCCGGTGCTTGAAGATGAATTGACCGCCTTGCTCCAGCTTTGCTTTTTTCATCGTCTGGGCGATGTCCGCCGCGGGCAGGGTGTTGATGTCCGATATTTTTTTGGAGACGAGCTCCTCCCAGCTCCAGCCGTAGTATTCGGCGGCGGCCGGATTGGCATCCTTGATCGCCGCCGTGTCCGGGTCGATCAGCAGCATGGGCATGAAATTGTTTTCAAACAGCGTCCGGTAGCGCTTTTCGCTTTCCGCAAGAATTTCGCCGGCCTTTTTCTGGTCGCTTATGTCTTCGTAGGTTCCCAAAACGCCTGTGACGCGCCCGCCCGCGTCGGTGAGCGGAACCTTGCTGGACCGCACGGTCACTCGTTTTCCGCCGGCAAGCGTCAGCTGCTCTTCGTAATGTATTTTGGATTTGCCCCGGCTGATGACGTCCTGATCATCTCTGCGCAACGCCTCGGCATCTTCGCCCCAGGACAGGTTCGCGTCGACGTCGCCCACAATCTGTTCGGGCCGGTCCCTGCCCGCATCCTTTGCGAACAGGCGGTTGCAGCCCAGATAAACGGAGCGCCGGTCCTTCCAGTAAATGCGCACGGGAATCGCTTCAATCACCTGTTTGAGCATTTGATGCGCTTCTTCAAGCTTATTCTGGCCGTCGATTAAGGCCTCCTCGCTTGCCTTGCGCTCGGTGATTTCCATTGCGAAGACGGCAAACTGCGTGACGTCACCCTCTTCGTCTTTCACGGGATAGATGGAATTGAGAAACGTCCGCCCGAGGCGCTGATCCTCGAAACGAAGCGGCTGCCCGGTTTTTTTGACCTCCGATACCACCTGTCTGCGCCGGCGCGCAACCTCGGGCGGCAGGAGATCGAAAATCGAAGAGAGTTCAATGAGCGCGTCCAGATCGGTTTCCAGCCTGGATGCGGCGGTTTCATTGGCAAACAAAACGCGGCCGTCCTGGTCGATCAGAAAAAAGCTTTCAGTAACCGCGCCCATTAATGCCTTAAGCTGATCGTCGTTGCGACCGGTAGGCACGTTCAGGGAACTGAGCTTTTCTTCCGCCTCCCGGCGGTCGGTGCTGTCGCAGTTGCTCGACAGAATGCCCGCGTATTCGCCTGCATCATCATAAACGGCATGGCAGGCGTGGCTGATCCAGCGTGTTTTACCGTCCTTGCGGACGATGCGGAATTCCTCTTCGCCGTGGGACTTCGCTTTGTGCATGAAACGGCGGTGGTCTTCAAAAGTAGGCCGGTCCTCCTGATGGATGATTTTAAACAGCAGTTTCGGATCTTTCAGAAATTCATCCGCTTCATAGCCGGTGATCCGCCGGCAGGAAGGCGATATGTAGACCAGGCGGTCGTCCGGGGCCAGCCAGAAGACCCAGTCAAGCGTATTTTCTGCAAGAATCCGGTAGTGCTTTTCGCTTTCCTTGAGTTTCTCGAGCGTTTCCCCGTGATCTTCCTTATCTTTCTGGAGATCGTTTACTTGACGCCGAAGTATTCGTATTTCTTCGGAAAACTGGGCTTTTTTATCCATGACCATGATGTGAACCCCTTTTTTAAGCGTTTGAATTCTGCGAAACGATTACTTGCTTCTGGTATTTCGGCGTTTTTTTTCGGGAAGTTTAATTTTATCCGAAAAAAATTCGCAAACGGTGTGACGCGGCTCACAAATCGCGTTTTGCGTTTTTAGCTCATGCCGCGCGAAGAGACTGTGTCGCAATTGCAGAGATTACAAAAACAGCGGTCATACCGGCGAAAGCCGGTATCCAGAACTACTTAATAATGCTGGATTCCGGATCGCGCTTCGCTTGTCCGGAATGACAAAATTGGAATTACGACACAGTCGCGAAGGCGGGAATCCAGACTTATTGAACTGGACCCCGGCTTTCGCCGGGGTGACGACTATGCTGTAAACGTTTTGATAAATTACTACTCTTATTGGGTACTCCATGTCCCCCGCTCGCGGGGGCAGGGGGTGGATTTCATAATGTCGTAAATATTTTCATAAGTTGCATATTGGGCCACTTCCTCCACCTCCGTCACTTCGTGACACCTCCGCCAGCGGAGGACA
>CAZGDK010000059.1:0-18428 GCA_964525155.1 uncultured Smithella sp.
TTGCGCCGTCGCAGGAAAACCGGCCCGCGCTCTGCGGCCCTTATTTATTCACGTTTTTCGGTTTCGGCGCAACGTGCACGGCGTATGTGATCAATAAAAATAAAATATGACGATTCAAAAAATACAACATTCCATCCCTGTTATCGCGGCCAGTTTTCTGGGGCCTGCGCTTTTGCCCAACGAAGAGGGGCACTGGGATGAAGCGTCGATGCCGGGCAACTGCGACGAACTGGTGCAGAAGGTTTTAGGACAGCCCATGCGCCGCGCCGGCCGGTTTATTAAAATGGTCTGCTCGGGCGCGATGGCCTGTTTGAAGCAGGTTCCGCCGGAAGTTATTCAAGGACGCAAGACGGGAATTTTTCTGGCGACGGGGCTGGGCAACGGCGATGAAATTCTGCCCTTCGTCACGCAAGTATTCAAGCACGACGGCGGGTATCCCAGCCCGAATCAGTTTGCCAATTCGGTGAGCAATGCCGCCGCTTTCTTTCTGGCGCGTCTGTGCGACGTCAAAGGGGTGATCCTCACCGTGTCGGATGAGGAACTGTCTTTCGAGTCGGCCCTGTGGCTGGCCCAAACGTATCTGGAGGCAGGCGAGATTGATCTGGCGCTGGTGGGCGGCTGCGACGTCTATACTCCGACCATCGAGGAATACCGTGAACGGATGAACGCTCTGCCTGACAATTCCCGCCAACTGCCGATCGGCGAGGGCAGCTCCTGGATGCTTTTGGGAGAAGCGCCGACGGAAAAGATCGGCGACCTTCTTGCCGTCGAGATGGTTTCAAAAACCGTCACACCAGCGAACGCTCATTCAAACGCAAGTTACACCGCCGCCGATTGCGCCGCGGATAAGACTGTCAGGCGATTATGGCTTCCGGGCTTCCGTGTCCAGCGTCCCGAGGCGCCCCAGGGTTTGCAGACGCATGATTATCTGAAATATTGCGGCATACATCCGACCGCCTCCGCCTTCGGGCTGGCGCATGCCCTTTGCACCCGGCCGTCATCGCTTCTGATGCATTATAATTATTCGGCGTCGGGAAAACCGGCGATCATCGTCGCGACCACAAGATAAAGTAGAAACAAACCATGGTTTCAAACCGTTCCTCAAAACGTATCGTGCTGGTTCATCCCCGCGGATTCAACTGGTTTCCGGGGAAACGCGATATTACGGATATCGCCAACCGGATGGTGCCGCAGGGGATGCTTTCCATTGCCGCCTGGCTTTTGCGCGATGGGCATGATGTCTTCGTCTACGACTGCCTCGGCCCCGGCGCGCCGGTGGATACCGACAGGCAGGTGGCGGATATTCTGGCCTTTGATCCTCAGATGGTCGGATTTTCCACCACCACGTCGTCTTTTCCGGATGCGGCGGATATTGCGCAAAAGATTAAGGCAACCCGTTTTGATATCATCACCGTCTGCGGCGGTGTGCATGTGTCGTCGCTCAAGGAAAAACTGCTGGCCGATTATCCGGCCTTTGATTTTATGGCGGCAGGCGAAGGCGAATTGACCATGGGCGAACTGGCGGCAGGCGCTGATCCGGCCGAAATTTCCGGTTTGATCCGCAGGGAAGGCGGCGTTGCCGTGGCGAACGCCCCCCGCAAGCCCATCGCCAATCTGGACGATCTGCCGTTTCCGGCCTATGAAAAACTGCGCGGCTTTCCTCGCGACTACCATCTGCCGCTGTTTAGCTACATTCAGACGCCCGGCGCGACCATGATCACGTCGCGCGGCTGCATGTACTCGTGCTCGTACTGCGACCGCTCCGTTTTTCAAAAGGGCTTCCGCTACAATTCGGCGGCCTACATCTACGATCATCTGAAATATCTGCGCGACACATTCGGCGTGCGCCATGTGAACATTTATGACGATCTGTTCACCGCCAACCGCAAGCGCATCGTCGAGCTTTGCGAGACGCTTGCGCGCCGGCCGCTGGGCATGAACTTCAACTGCGCCGTGCGCGTGGGCTACACCGATGATGATTTGCTGCGTATGCTCAAAAGCGCGGGATGCCTCATGGTGTCGCTGGGGATTGAGTCGGCGGATGAGGCGATGCTGGCCCGCCATAAATCCGGTGTAGCGCTTGACGATGTGCGCGACACCGTTTTGCGCATTCAAAAGGCGGGGTTGCGCGCCAAGGGCCTTTTCATGATGGGGCTGCCGGGGGAGACGGAGCAATCGGTTAAAAAGACCTCCGACTTTATTATTTCTCTGGGACTCGACGACATGAACATGGCCAAGTTCACGCCGTTTCCCGGTGCGCCTTTGTGGCACACCATCCGCGAGGAAGGAACATTTAACGAAGACTGGCGTCTCATGAACTGCCTGAACTTTGTTTTTGTTCCGAAAGGCATGGAATCAAAAGAAAAACTCGATCAGCTCTACAACGAGTACGTCAAGCGTTTCTATTCCGACCCCGGCTGGCGAAGGCGCTTTCGCAATCGCATCTGGCAGCATCGTCAAAGCCTTCTTTACCTTCTGCGGCACCTGCCGTCCTTCTGGTCGGCCAAAAATTCGTTTGAGCCTGAAAAAAATCTATAAATATATAATAATATCAATATTATATATCGCTTTGGCTAGAAATTGCAGTTTATGAGGCCAAATGCCGATATATATACGCAATAAATGCCTGTTGTTCATATCCGGATGTTGTCTGTTGTATGCCGGGGATGTTTTTCCCGCCGCGCATGAATGTCAGAATCCGTTTTTCCAGCGAGGTTGTCTTTATGGAACAAGAACACTTGATCAAGGAAATCGAAAATCTTCGCCGGCAACTCAGGGAACTGGAAGGCATCCGCGATCAATTGGAAAAGGCGGAAAAGAAATATCGCGAAGAAAGCAGACATTTTTCTCTGATCACAAATAATATGTCCGCCGCCGTTGCGCAATTGGACAGCAAGGGAATTTTCGTTTACATCAGCCCCTCCCACGAACAAATCCTGGGGTTCAAACCGGAAAAACGACTGGGCTTGTCGGCCTTTTCCTTCATTCATCCTCATGATGTCGAGGTTGTCAAAAACGTTTTCAACCACCATCTTTTGAGCAGGGAACCCAATACTCTGGAGTTTAGATACCGCCTTGGCGACGGAAGTTATTGCTGGGTGGAAAGTTCGTCAAGCGTTATTGTCGACGACCTCGATCAGGCTGAAGGCATGATTATCAGCACGCGGCCCATCGAGGAGAGAAAGCGAACGGAAATAGCCCTGAAAGAAAGCGAAAAACTCTACCGCAGCGTCATTGAAAATATTCGGGATGTTTTTTTCCACATCAATCGCGAAGGCATCATTGAGATGATCAGTCCTTCAGGCGCAAAACTTCTGGGGTTTGAATCGGTCCAATCCATGATCGGCCGGAACCTGCTTGCCGATTTTTTCGCCGAGCCGGCGGAGCGCAAAGCCTATTTGACGAATATGGAACAATACGGTTTTGTCGACGACTACGAAATTACACTGCGCAAGCAGGATGGAACGGTCATCCAGGCGGCCGCAAGCAGCCGCTACGTTTATGATTTCAACGGCAGTCCCCGGGGTATTGAAGGGACGATTCGGGATATTACGCTGCGCAAGAAGGCGGAGGAAGCCGTGCGTCACAGCGAGGAAAAGTTCCGTAAGCTCATTGAGGCCTCAAACGTCGGCATCTCCATTACCGACGGGGAGCGCTTTATATACACCAATCCCACAACGCGCATGATGTCGGGATTCAGCGAAGAGGAGTATCTGTCGAGGCCCGTCTGGGATTTTGTTACGCCGGAATCGCGGGAGTTTATCATGCAGCGGATCAAAGACCGTCTGGCGGGTAAACCGGTTCCGGATCGCTATGAAATTTGCGTTTTGACCAAAAGCGGCGGTGTCAAGTGGGCGGAAGTCGGGGCGACAGTCATCGAGTACAACGGCCGGCCGGCAACCATTTTCACGCAATATGACATCACGGACCGCAAAGCCGCCGAGGCGGAAAAGGAATCGCTCCAGGCGCAGCTTATCCGGGCCCAGAAGGCGGAGGCCGTAAGCGCGCTCGCCGCCGGTATCGCCCATGATTTTAATAATGTGCTTTCCGGCATTCAGGGGCATTGCTCTTTGATCCAGCTGCACATGAACCCGGATGACGCCAATTTTCAACATCTGCTGGGCATTGACAACCAGGTTCGCAGCGGCGCTCATCTGACCCGCCAGCTTTTAGACATGTCCGGAGGCGGTTCATACGAAACCGCGCCGACGGATCTCAATGAAGTCGTCCGGAAAAGTTCGGAGATGTTCTCCAGAGCCAAAAAAGGCATTGCGATTGCGTGGCGGCTTGAGGAGAATCCCTGGCCCGTCGAAGCCAACGCCTCGCAGATTGATCAAGTCCTGCTGAATCTGTTCATTAATGCCGCCTACGCCATGAATGATGAGGGCGATCTGTATCTGGAAACGAAAAATCTCCTCTTGCAGGAAAGCGATGAAAGGCCCTTCAACCTGAAAGCGGGCCGATATGTCAAATTGTCCGTGACGGACACCGGGGCCGGAATGGACCAAGACACCATACAAAACGCCTTTAAACCGTTTTTTACCACCAAGACAAAGGGCGCCGGAACGGGGCTTGGATTGGCTTCGGTGTATAGCATCATCAAGAATCATGGGGGGATTGTCACCATCGACAGCAAGGCGGGCGCGGGCTCGACGTTCAATATCTATCTTCCCGCAACCGAAAAAACGCCCGCTCGGAAGGCGCAGAAGAAAAAAGAGCTTCTGCAGGGCGGGGAAACCATTCTCCTGGTGGACGATGAAGCCATCATTGCCGATACGACCAAGGAAATTCTGGAAATGCTCGGATACCGCATCCTGATGGCGGGCAGCGGCCAGGAAGCGATTGCCGTCTTTATGGAAAAGGCGTCGGACATCGATCTGGTGATTCTGGACATGGTCATGCCGGGGATGGGGGGATTGAAAGTGTTTGAAGCGCTCCGGGAGATCCGGCCCGGTGTTAAGATCATTCTGTACAGCGGCTATTGCATCAACGAAGACATTCAAAAGCTCATTGACCGGGGCGGCTGCGGTTTTATTCAGAAGCCGTTCGGCATCGAGGATTTGTCGATTGAAATTCGTGAAATGATCGGTCAGCATGAATTCAGAGCTTCATAGCAAAACGAAAACAAGAACCGTCATCTTGCCGGCTTCGGGGCAATATGGCCGTCGATCACCGTGCGCACAAGAGTTGCGAGGGTTTCCCGCGTGAGCGGTTTCAAGGCAAAAGCGCTGATGCCGATTTTTGCCGATTTCTCGCTGTCGATGTAATCGCTGTGCCCGGTGCAAAGGATAATGGCCTGATCCTTGCGCACTTTCAGCATTTCCATCGCAAGCTCGCTGCCGGACACCGACGGCATGTTCATGTCGGTGATGACCAGGTCGAACCGGGAAGGATCGGCTGAATAGATGCGCAGCGCTTCGGAACTGCTGGAGCATCCGGTCACCTGATAACCCAGGCCCGACAGGATGCGATAGCCCAGGTCGACCAGTTCTGATTCGTCGTCGACCAGCAGGATCCGCTCATGGCCGCGAGGGATGTTTTTGGTTTCGTGTCCATTGTTTTGTATGGAGATGTTTTCAATCAGGGGCAGGTAAACCGAAAATGTCGCACCCTGTCCGGGGGCGCTGGACACCGCGATGCACCCGCCGTGGTTATGAACGATCCCATAGACAACCGCCAATCCCAAACCGGTGCCTTCGCCGGGTTTTTTGGTTGTAAAAAACGGATCGAACAGCCGGTTGAGATGAACCGGATCGATGCCGTGTCCTGTATCCGAAATGGCCAGTCTGGCGTATGCGCCGGGCGGAAGGTCCAACCGATCCGAACGCGATTCGTCTTTTGTGTTTACCGTATTTAGAGAAACCTCAAGGACGCCGCCTTTTTCGCCCATGGCGTGCGCCGCGTTGGTGCAGATGTTCATAATCACCTGATGCATCTGGGTATAATCCGCATCCACCATGACCGGCGCGGCCGGGCTTTTGCTTCGCATTTCGATGGTCGTAGACAGGGTGGCGCGCAAAAGCTTTAAGGCCTCTGCAACCACGCTTCGATAGTCCATGGGTTTGCGGTCCTGCTCGACGCGGCGGCTGAAAGCGAGAATCTGCTTGATGAGATTGCGGGCGCGTTCGGACGCCTGGAGAATGTGCTCGACATACTGCCGTGTGGCGTCATCCGCGCGCATGGCGACGAGTTCCGCATAGCCGATGATGCCGCTTAATATATTATTGAAGTCGTGGGCGATGCCGCCCGCCAGCCGGCCGATGGATTCCATTTTCTGGGCCTGGTTCAACTGTTCCTGAAGCCTTGCTTTCTCCAGTTCGGCCTGCTTGCGCTCGGTGATGTCGATCAGCGTGCAGATAAAACCTGAAGAGGAATCCTGGGGATCGACCGGGCTCATATAGACCAGAGCCTCGAAATCTTCCCCGTTTTGTCGCCGCAAAGGCAATTCGGTGATGACCCGGTCGGCGTGAGTAAGCTGATCATAAATCATATGACCCGTGCGTTCGTAGCTTTCGTCATTGCGATGAAACATCCTTAAGGATTTCCCCTCGAGTGCGCAGTCGGAGTAACCGGTGATTCTGCACCAGGAGGGATTGACTTTCAGCAGGGTGCGATGAACAATCAGGGCGATTCCCACAGGACTGGCGTTGAACAGGCCACGAAAGGCCAGTTCGCTCTTTCGGAGCGATTCTTCAACCTGTGCGCGTTGACGTCGTGTTTTTGCTTCTTCCAGAGCATGGACAACCGCTTGCCCCAGGCGTTTAATATGCTCCTTGATGACGTAATTCGACGCACCGGCTTTCATGCAATCCACGGCCGTATCTTCATTCATGGCGCTGGTGACGATAATGACCGGCATCAAGGGCCGGTGTTCCATCGCCAGTTTCAGCGCCTCCATGCCGTTGAAGCGGGGCATGCGATAGTCGGAGACGACAATATCGGGCTCAAACGTTGCCAGTTCGTTTAAGTAATCTTCGCGGGTTTCCACAATTTTGAAGACGCTTTGAGGAATGGCTTTGCCGATTTCCCGCCGGGTCAACTCGGCGTCCGTGGGCAAATCCTCGACAATCAGAACTTTAACCGCTTTGTTGTTTGGTGGAAATTCCGTATGATCCATTATGCATCTCCTTTAACCGGCAGGGAAAATGAAAAGGAAGCGCCCGCGCCTTCGCGGCTTTCGGCCCATACCCGGCCTCCGTGACGTTCGACGGCGCGCCGGACGATCGCCAGGCCCACGCCGGTGCCGTCGAACTCCCGGAAGCTGTGCAGGCGCTGAAACACGCCGAAGAGCTTGTCGGCATACTGCATGTCGAACCCCACGCCGTTGTCTCGTATCGTATAGACGATTTCGCCCTTCCGGCGGATGCCGGTGATGTCGATTTCGCTGCGGTTGTTCCGGGATGAAAATTTCAAGGCATTGCCCAGCAGATTCGTCCAGATCTGGCGCATCAGCACCGAATCGCCCGCGGCTTGAGGAATGGCGCCGATGTGCAAGTCAATGCGTTTTCGTTCCTCGGGGGTTGAAAGTTCGTGAAATATGGAATGGACCAGAGTTTCCATATCGATCACGGATTGCTGCATTTCCGTGCGGCCCAGACGCGACAGGGCCAAAAGATCGTCGATTAACTGTCCCATGCGGCGGCTCTCGGCGCTGATGACACCGCAAATCCGCCTGCCTTCATCATCCAGATTGGGCTCGTAATCCTCCAAAAGCATGCGGGTGTAGCCGTCAATGGCCCGAAGCGGCGCGCGCAGATCGTGTGAGACGGAATAGGTGAAGGCCTCAAGTTCTCTATTGGCGGCTTCCAGTTGCGCTGTTCGCTCGATGACGCGCGCTTCCAGCTCCTCATTCAACTGACGGATTTCTTCCTCCACCCGTTTGCGTTCGGTGATGTCCTGCGCGATTGAAACAGCCCCCGTAATACGGCCGTTGGCGTCGAAAACCTGGGCGTTATACCACTCGCAGATGATCCGGCGGCCGGTTTTGGTGACGTTTTCGTTGACGCTGTACGTGCCTCCCCTCTGCGCCGTCAGATCTGCCCATACCCGCTCCAATTGCGGACGGGAGGATTCGGGAATAATCAAGTCGGCGGCATGCCGCCCGAGGGCTTCATCGAACGCGTAGCCGAAGATGCGTTCGGCCGCCGGATTCCATCCCACCGCATGGAAATTCATATCCCACTCGATGATCGCCAGCGGCGAATGCCGAATTAGAAGCGACAGGCGCTGCCTGGATGAACGGATCGTTTCAATCAGGCGGACGGTGCGCAGGGCCACCGCGCCCTGTTCAGCCAGAGTTTTAAAGACCTGCTGTTTTTCCTCGTCGAAAAATCCGCCTGCCCGGGCGCTCGCGAAGATAAATCCCAGCACCTCGTCACCGGCTTTGATCCGGAATACGCCGAAGCTTTTGTGCCCGAACTCTCTGAAATACTCGCGCGTCTGCGCATCATAACGTTCATCCGTAAACACATTGTCCGATATTAAGGCCTCATGGATGATATGTTCCTCGATTATTTTGAACTTTGATGCACGAAGGTGCGCTCCTACCGGTATCGGCGCCCGCACGCCGGTTAAAGACGCGGCGATCCGGCGGATGGTGATCACGGTCTCGGTTTCGGTCTGATCCAGGGTGCCGATCGAGGCGTACGCTTCAGGATAAATATTGAACTGACCGTTGAGAACGTCCAGCACCTCTTCTTCGGCTTCCTTGCCGGCCAGAGCCTGGCTGATTTCGAAACGCGCGCGGGCAATGCGCAGGTTGCGCTCGATTTGCGCTTCCGCTTCCTTGCGCAAGGTGATCTCAAGAAAAGAGCTCAGAATGCAGGTTTCATTGCGATAGGTGAACAGACGGGCGGACAAAAGCGCCCAGTAGGGTGTTCCGTCGGCGCGGCGCAGTTGATATTCGAAACCGCTGACCGAACCCTGCCGCTTGAGCATGTCAACCAGTTCGTTTCGAACCGTGGAATCGACATAATACTGGTCGGCGCGAGTGTCCAGCAATGCATCCACCGGGACACCGCCGACTTGTTCCAACGCCGGGTTGGCGTAAACCACTTTTCCGTCGGAAAGCCTTGTGATCACCATGGGAACGGCGGCCGTATCCAGGATCATGCGGCTGTATGCTTGTTCTTCTTTGAGGGTTTCTTCGGCTTTTTTGCGTTCGGCGATTTCATCTTGCGCCTTTTGGTAAAGCCCGGCATTGTCCAGAGAAAGCGCCATCTGCGTGGAGACCATATTTAAAAGTTCCAGCCGCCCGGCGCTGAAAGCGTTGGCCGCGCGGTTGTTTTCGAGGTAGAGGATGCCGCTGATTTTGCTTTGATTGAAAAGCGGCATGCAGATGAGCGATTTGACCTGATGGTTTTGAATGTACGGATCATGCGTAAACGGTCCGGAATCGAAGGCGCAGTCGAGCAAAACGGACTGACGGGCGGCGATGACATGGCCCACGATTTCCGAAGACGCGGCGTCGCTTTCCGCAACGGGGCGCGCCATGAGCACGGAAACGTCGCTTTGATCCACATCGCCTTGCGCCTCGATGACCCATTGGCCGTCTTTTTCCAGAATCAGCACGCCTCGCTGCGCTCCGGCGTTTTCAAGGGCGATGCGCATCAGTTTTTTCAGAAGCTGTCCCAGGTCGATTTCGCCGGCGATGGCGTGGGTTGCCTTGATGACGGTTGCCAGATCCAGATGCAGGGAAGTCAAGCCCGCTTTCGGTTCATCCGGATCCGCCGTTGCGGCAAAGGTTTTCGCCAGGTTTGTCAAATGCGTGAGGGCCGGATGAACTGCATATCGGGTTTTTAATCTTTCCGCCACGGCGACGGCGCCCATCCGGAGATAGCCGGAATATGCCTCCAGCAGACATTGAGCCGCGATGCCTGGTTTGTCCCATTCCAGATAAAATTCGGCGGCCCTTTCCCAGGCGATGGCTTCGTCCCGGATGTATCCGTTTCCCCTGGCTCCTTTGATGGCCATGTCGAAACCGACCGCCGCCGCCTCCGGATTTCCGGACATCTGGTTTTTGATCGCTTCGATCAAATCGAATTTATACCGGCAGTTCATCGGGGCGTGCGTCGCCCAGGTTTTCAAATTGTCCTGATGGCCTTTGACTTTGACCCAAAGGGCGTCTTGATCGCTTGATTTGTTCTGCCTGAGCCGGGCAAGAAGCGCCAGCGCGGACAGGAAGTTATAAATGGGCGCGTGGGCCAGCCCGGCGATGCTGCCGTAATAAGGCTCGGCCTGCGAGGCGTCGCAGACAGCTTGTTTGTAGTCTCCATACAGATAATTGATCAAAAGCTTATAGGCGTGCAGATAAAACAGGCCATTTTGGTCGTGGGCTTCCAGGTGGCGCGGCAGCATGGCGTCTTCTTCGTAATACTCTCCTTGCAGAACTTTCGCTTCCGGCCGGCCCCGGCGCAAGTCGTGTACGGTTTGCTGAACCATCTGAAGATAATGAAAAATGCTCATCAGATTCAACTGGCGCAAAGACCGGCCAAACGTGGACATTTCCCCCTGAAACGCGGATAAATCCTTTTCGACGCCGGAATAAAGTGTAAAGCCGCAGTAAAGAATGGCCGAATAGGCGGCAAATTCCAGTTCCCCCGTTTCCAGACCTTTGGCATAGGCCAAATGAAGCGGCTCGAGCGTTTTGGCGACATGAATTTTCCAGTGGAGAATGAATCCGTCGACCAGGCAGGTAACCCGGCAGAAGTATTCAGGCGTTTTCATCCGTTGCAATGAATCCAGGGCCAGTTGGCCGAAGCGGTAGCCGGATTCAATGTCTCCGACTCTGGCGCACAGAAGGGCGCCGAAGGATGCATAGCAAAGCGCGGAGGTCGGGACGTTGCCATGCCGGACGATCAGTTCCATCCGTTTCAGAATGATCAGGACGTACAGTTTGGGCGAAGACAGATACGCTGCGCCCGACAGGCTTTCCAGAATCCGCATCGCCGCCAGCAGCAGGGGGTCGGTTGTCATTGGCCGATCGGCAAAATCTTCGATTTGTTTTCCCCGGTAAAGCGATCCAGCCTCCTGAAGCGCCGTGTGGAGATCAATCCGGTCGGCATCTTCCGGAAGATCGATGCCCATTAGCGCAAGCACCTTAATCCCGGTTTCGATCGCTTCCTGAAACCGGTTTTCGCCTCCCAGCATCAGGATTTTGATTTCATGGGCCCGGGCCGCATCGAGAAGCGTTTTGGCCCGGCGGAGAATCTCTTCAATCAGCGCATGCGTTGCTTCGGAATCTCCGCTGTAATAGGAGGCTTCCACGCCGGCTTCGTATAAGCTCCGGGTGACGGGGTAATGGCTCTGCCAACTGTTTTGCGGCAGGACGGCCAGGGCGATTTTGAAATAGTTCCAGGCCGAGGCAAAAGCCGACGCCGCCTTGGCCTTCTGGCCCGCAATCATGTTTAATCCGCACAGCTCCAGGCGCTCGCCGGTTTGATTCTGCAAGTCAATAGCGCGATTGAGCTGGTTTACGATCTCAAAAATCCTTTCGTCCAGCTGTGTTTGACGGAAATGGGCGAGCAGGCGACGGCCGACGGTCAAATGTGTCGCCTTTTTTTGCGATTCGGGAATCAGGGAATAGGCGGCCTGCTGGATGCGGTCATGAATGAAGCGGTAGACCGGGCGGATTCGCCCCTCTTCAGCGTGCAGGAGCAGTCCTTCGTGCAGAGCGTTTTTCAAACTGTTGGCGGTGATGCTAAAAGGGGTTTGGCAGGCGATCGACAGAATTTCCGGATCGAAGGCGCCGCCGATACATGACGCCAGCTTGAGGGTTTCCTGGGTGTCGGGCGGCAACTTTCGCAAGCGCTGCGCCATGAAGGCCGCCACGTCGCCCGGAAGATTGAGCCTCCGGATTTTTTCGGCGTCGTAGGTCCAGTATCCGAGCTTGACGTCCAGGCGGAATGCGCCTTCATCGTAAAGCGCCTTGAGGAATTGATGAACGAAGAAAGGATTGCCCCGCGTGATGGAATAAATCGTCCGGGCCAGCGGCAGGGCCGTATCCGGACGGCACGTAAGCGAATCCGTAATCAGGGTATGGACGTCCGCCTCGGCAAGCGGTTCAAGCGACAGGGGGTTGATTTTTACGCCTGACGTTTCAAGATTCCGAATCGTTTGCGTCAGCGGATGGGACGCGGACACCTCATTGTCCCGATAGGCCATAATCATCAGCAGGTGGCCCGGCATGTCCGCGGAAAAGATGACTTTGAGCAATTCCAGAGAAGCCGAATCGGCCCATTGCCAGTCGTCGATGAACAGAACCAGGGGATGACGCGCGGAACCGAGCGCCCGCATGAATTTCTGAAACGTCAGATTAAAGCGTATTCGTCTTTGGGCGTCGCTGAGCTCCTGGACGGGCGGTTGAGGGCCGATCAGTTTTTCAAGATGGGGAAGCAAATCGGTCAATACGGCGGCGTTTGCGCCTGTCGCCGCAAGAATGTCATCGCTCAGCTCGACTGCGGCGGTGTCTTCGTCGGCCAGAATCGATTCAAAGAACCGGTTTAAAGCGCCGATGAAGGCCGCAAAGGGAATGTTTTGCTGGTGCTGATCGAATTTGCCGCTGATGAAATAACTCCGTTTGGAGGTGATCGGTTTATGGATTTCGGACACCAGCGCCGATTTCCCGACGCCGGGGTGTCCCGAGATGATCATCAGTTCGCGTCTGCCGCCCGCGGCCTGGCTGAAGGCGACCAGAAGCGCGGCGATCTCCTTTGTGCGCCCGTATAACTTCTGAGGAATGTGAAAGGTCATGGGGACATCGTTCTTTCCCAACTGTAAAGACAGGCCGTGCGGGTTTTCGTGTCCCGCGGGAGACAAAAGATAATCCAGGCAGGCCTTAAGGTCCGCCTGCAAACCGGCGGCGGATTGGTAGCGGTCCTCGGCGTTTTTCGAAAGCAGTCTGGCGACCATGTCGGCAATAACGGCCGGAATGTCCGGCCGGATATCCTGCAAGGTTACGGGGGTTTTGGCGATATGGGCGTGGACCAAAGCCAGAGCGTCATCCGCCTGGAAGGGCGGCTTGCCTGCGAACATCTCATAGATGACGGCGCCCAGGGAATAAAGATCGGTGCGGTAATCCACGGATCTGTTCATGCGTCCGGTCTGCTCGGGAGAAATGTACGCCAGCCGGCCGGACAAGACGGTGTCGGCGGCGAAATAGCTGAGCCTTTGATCAAATGTCATCGCCCGGCCGAAATCGATGAGCGTGACCTGATTTGTTTCGGAGGTGACAAGGATATTTTCCATGTTGATGTTGCCATGGATGATGTTGCGGCGGTGGATTGTGCTTAAAGACCCGGCGATTTCAATGGAGGTATGCAGGATGTCGGCGATCGGTCCCGGCTTTTTGCCGCAGGCCTGTGCCAGGGTGCGGCCTTCGACATACTCCAGAATCAAGGCGGGGCGTCCGGAAACGTCAGTTAATTGAAGCGCCCGGCGGATTCCGGCCTCCGAAATATCTTTTGTTAAGGTGTGTTCGTTTTCTAAAATCCGGATCTCGCGGCCATCGGTTTGCTTGACGTGCGGAATTTTAACGGTGACCGGTTTGCCGAACCCGGAGGTGTCCCAGCGATAGATCAGAAAATGGACGCCTTCATGAAGACAGGGAAGCTTCTTTAAATCCTGCTGGGTCAATTGCATCCTTTTATCCCCGGTTTCCAGGCGCAGGGCGCGGATCGATTATTTGTTTTGCGTTATGAATTCCGAATATCGTGTTTAAAACAGCTCATGTTGGTTCCTGATTCAAAAGCAGCCAGTAAAAGCCAAGCTTGCTCATGGTGTCCAGGAAGGCGTCGAACGACACCGGCTTGACGACATAGCTGTTGGCCCCTAGTGCGTAGGCAATTTTAATATCAGGGTCTTCTTGGGAGGAGGTGACAATGACAACGGGGATTTGGCGGGTGTGTTCGTCGGCTTTCATGGCGCGCAAGACGTCCAGTCCTCCCACTTTGGGGAGTTTCAGGTCCAGCAGCACAACTTTCGGCTTATGGGCCAGGTTTCGCGTGCTGTATTCACCGCGACAAAAAAGGAAATCCAGGGCCTTTGCGCCGTCTTCAACGGTGAAAAGGCGGTTGGCAAGGTTGTTTTTCTTCAATGCCCGGATGGTTAATTCCACATCCTGGGGGTTGTCTTCGACCAGAAGAATGTCAACAGCCTGGGGAAAGCTCATCTTTTTGCTCCTGGGGCAGGGTTGAATGACTTCATTGTCCGACAAAAACTTTTTGATTCCGGCGAAAACGATAAAGGATTCCCGTGCAGATGTCAAGAGACTCAAATTTCAAAACTAAATCTTGACATGTCAGCGGATTACCCCGACAATTCCCCTGCCGGGAGCTTCGGGGGCAAAGGAGGCAGGCGCATCCGGGCTCGATGAGCCGTCACCCCCGAAGGTTCAACCATTTTTCTAACCAGAAAGGAGGATCGAATCATGTCTTTGACGTTGATGGATTATTTCAACAGGCATCCCAGACTGGGCGTGCTGAGCACAAGCAACAAGGCGGGCGAGGTGGATGCGGCGTATTTCGGATCGCCGCGCATGATGGACGAATCAACCGTCATGGTGGCCCTGGGCAAGAATAAGACCCTGGCCAATCTTCAGGAAAATCCTCACGCCTGCTATCTGATCATGGAACCGGGCAAAACGATTTTTGAATGGAAGGGGGTTCGCCTGTATTTGAAGATGACCGCCTGCCAGACCTCCGGCGAGGCGTTCGACGCCATGAAGAAGTACGTTACCGAAAAAGCCGGCGAAGCGGCCGGAAAGACGATTTACGCGGCGGTGACGTTTGCCATTTCCAGCGTTAGACCGCTTGCCGATTTCGGACAGGGATGGGAAAAATCGATCTGAATCGCCGTATCCGTTCCCGGTTTTCTCCTGATTGGGCTTGCAGGATAACATCAGTATCCGCTTTGTCTCATTTTCGCGCAAATGTGGTTGGCCGTTGCCTCGCCCATTTTTCGGGCATCGAGTTCCGTGTCCTTGTCGGTAAACGAAAAATCGGTAAGCGATCGCCGCATCAACTTTTTTCCTGGCTGTAAATTGAAACGCCTGACGATCTGACAGGCATTTTCCCGGTTTGTCCGTGACATGACGGGATGTCGCCAGATCATTGGCGCTCAAAATCGGCAAAAAGGCCGCCTTGGGTGGCAACGCGGGTTTGCCTTGGGTTGCCGCTATCTTCACGGATGAAATCAAATATTTTGTCTTTTTGGGGGCCTGCTCATTAAGTATTCGCATTTTTTGCCGAGGAATAAGTACAGACTTCTTTGACGAGGGACGATGCAATGAAAAAAAACATCATATGGGTGGTCATGGCTGTGATTCTGGCAGCATGGCCGATTAGAGCGGCAGTTGAGGAACGCACCTATGGTCACTTTCCGGGAACGGCACAAGAGCTGCTGGAAGCGGCGGAAACACATTTGCGTCAGGTTCACCCCGGTCTGAAACGTGCGCCATCCATGTCATCCGTCCCAATACCGGGAGTCTCCGATTTTTCGGTTCCCGTGAAGCAGCGGCGCGCGGAATTCATGGGCGGGCCTGTTTCGGATCATATCGTGGATATTCGTTTCGCAAGGGTTCAGGTGCGGGTCTTCGCGGATCGCGCGCCTCAACCTGTTGCCGGCAAACCTTTCAGGCCATCATCTGCGTTTCGCGACCTTGAGAATCTTTTTGACTCTGACTCCCGGCAAAAGAATGTGAAAATTCTTGAACAGCGGATGCCCGCAAAAGGCGAGCCCCATGGAAGTTATTCCGAATACCTCAGTGAACAGCTCATGGCGGACACCTCCGTGTGGCGCAAAATGGAGGTGATGGCGGGCAATGTCCGGATCTCCGTCAGTCATTTGCCGGGACTTGAAGCCAAGCAGTTTGGGCCGGCCCTTGACCTGCAAAAGACGGTAGAAGCAATTCTGGCGCGGCTGGCCGTCGCTCCTTCCGCGGAGACAAAAGTCGAAGTTTTTCCACACAAGGGATTGTCGCCGTCGAAAGAGGGCCTGATTCCCGCCTCCGAACATTTGCCCGCCAAGATTGTATTGAGCGGGGCGGCGCCCGGCGCGCAGGTGACCTTCACTCTGCCTGATGCCTCGCCCGGCGAGCTCAGCGGAGCCGGGCAATCCGGAAAAAGGATCACTGCCGGGGCGGATGCCGCAGGCCGCGCCGAAGTCTTTTATCGCTACCTTTCATCCGGCACTCTTTTGAATAAACCTTTAAAAGTGGATATTCGGGTTTCCTGCGACGGGAAAACAAAAGAGGCCGTTGTTGTGGTGGGATTGGGGCTCGTTTTCGACGAACTGAAATCCATTCGTCAAAATTACGAAAAAAACCTGTACGCTTTCAGCCTGAAGGTGAAAAGCGGCTTTCATCCGGACCTCAACGTTGTGTCTTATCTTTTCAATGCCGGGCAGGCCGCCGTGTGGGGGAAAAACAGCGTGGGTTTCAAACTTTATACGGAATGGGTCAACCGCCCCGAAGGGGCCGTCCACGACGATTATTACACCGGCGCCGCCAACATTGTCGCGGGTGAAGACAAAAGCAATTTCCTTGTGGCCAACCAAGAGCCGTGGTATGCGCCGCCACAGATCAAATACCGTTATCCCGCTGTAATCATGCGATCGGACGGCAAGCACGCCTATCGCATCAACGGCCGCGGCGCGGTTCTGAACAAAGACGGTCAGATGGTCGCTTTCCTGGAGGAGAAGATGGTCCGGGGCGAGAGCCTTCTTTTCCTGAGTAAAGACGACCCCGAAAGCTGGTATCAAAGCCTGGCCTGTTCGCTAAACGCCACGTCGGAAGATCAATACCTGATGTTGGAGGCGGTGAAGCTTGTTCCCGTTTATGGCGCGATTGCCGACAACGCCGCGACGGTCAGCGGATTGGTTTGCGGCGTCATGAAAGGCGAGTATGAAAAGAGTTTCAAGGAATTGGCGGCGTGGCTCGGAGCGCAGTATCTGGACAAACTGATGGAACCTGCGACCTTCAACAAACTGACCCGCAGGCAGCAGTCTGCCGTCCTTGCGGCAAAGGGGGTCACGACGGGAACGGACAACTATAAGCGCAAAGAGGATCTTGATTCGCACCGGTAGTTATAAAGACACAAAAAGTTATCCGCGAATGCGTCCTTTTCATCCGTAATTTCTCTATGGGAGCAATCATGATGATTGCTCCCGATATTTCAGATCAATCGTGCAAATAACAAAGAAGAAACGATCAGAAACCGATAATGATTGACAGGGTGGGCGATTCTGAATAAGTTACCCAAACGCAATTCCGGCCTTTACATGACAAGATATTGAAGACGCGATTAACATCAAGATAGCACTTTAATAACAAGGAGGAGATAAAATGGACCCACAAAAAATACCCACAAAAGCGTTTCTGGGCGGTATTATTGGAATTGTAATCGTGGTGCTTGCGGCGTCGAGCTATTTCAGCATTGAAGCGGGCGACCGCGGCATCGTGCTGCGATTCGGAGAAGTCAGTCGGGTTGTTGACCCCGGCGCGCGCTTTAAGATACCGTTTGCCGAAAGCGTGGTCCGCATGAGCGTAAGGGTGCAAAAAACCACAACCAAGACGGAGGCGGCCAGCCGCGACCTTCAGACCGTGCAGACCACCATGGTGCTCAACTACAGTCTCGTCCCGGAAAAAGTCGGCCAGATGTACGCCAATATCGGCCTCAACTTCAACGAGCGGGTCATCAATCCGGCCGTAAAGGAAAGCTTCAAGGCCGCGGCCGCCCGTTACACCGCTGAAGAACTCATTACCAAACGCGAAACCCTCAAAACGGAAGTCCGCAACTACCTGCGCGACCGGTTGCAGGTTTACGGGATCATCGTTGTCGAACTGTCGATCACCGATTTTGAATTTTCGCAGGAATTCAACAAGGCCATCGAAGCCAAGCAAACCGCCGAACAAAACGCCCTGCGCGCCAAGCGGGATCTCGAAAGGATCAAGGTTGAAGCCGAGCAGAAAGTGACTTCGGCCCGCGCCGAAGCCGAAGCGCTGAGATTGCAGCGGCAGGTTATTTCACCGGAGCTGATTCAGCTTCGCCAGATCGAGGCGCAAATAAAGGCCATCGAAAAATGGGATGGAAAGCTTCCCAATGTGACCGGCGGATCCGTGCCGCTTATTCAGTTGGACAAAAAATAACAACAACGCGCCTTCATGCGTTAAATTTTTCCGCACCGGATAACGATTTGAAAGCAATGTTCGGATAATATCTTGGGAAAGCTCTGACAAAAAGGCTGCTCTATCAACTTTGATAGAGCAGCCTTTTTTTAATAGAAGATTGGAAAAAGATTCCGGAGCCGGGTACGGTTTCGCGATGAAAGAAGTGTTGCGGTTCAAGTTGCAAGTTTGAACCCGCCTGTTCGGTTCCTTACGCTCCCTGCTTGTTCAAAAGCTCGGCCTGGTGGTTGGAGATGAGCGCGTCGAT
>CAZGDK010000060.1:0-18287 GCA_964525155.1 uncultured Smithella sp.
TCACACCGGGTAACGATGTTGTCGTGGAGTAGCCATAGGGGCCGCTGCCGCTGTAAGAGCCGGGGGCTTCGTCACGGCAGATGGCGCCCGACGGGCAGCTCGATGATCCTGACGACGACGAAGATGATGATGACGAAGAAGAGCTCCACCACTGCGCCTGAGCAACGGATGCGCCGATCAGGCATAAACACATAACAGATAAAACTAAAACTCGTCGAACTGATTTTCTCATAAAAACATTCTTCCTTTCCGTAATATGAATGTAAATATTTTGTTGTTTACGCATTCCCTTTCCTCATGCCTTTCCAGTCGCAAAGGTCTGCCCGATTTCCGCGTTTCATTTTTTCAGTTCGGCGGGCGCCTTGCTGCAAGGCGCCCGCCCCCCCTTTTCCAACACAATGGAGATTAAAAAATCTGCCACCTTTCCCGCATATCCTGCTTTTCCAGGTTTTCTTCATCCGTCTTCAACCTGAAAAAAGCTCCGTCAAATCCAGCGGCTGCCGGGACTCAGTTCGGCCAGATCCCGGCAGCCATTTACTAATCCCGGGCCAATCTCGAAACTCACCAGGGACTAGGGGAAGATCGTTTTTATAATCTTTCAATATTCCTTTTAAAGAAGGATTCAGCACGATACATGCCATAATCTTCAACGTTCTTGACGAAATCATTACATGCAAACGATATTATTTAATAAAATATTATCCGCGCTTATCATTCCCGAGGTTTACTCACAATCCGATGTTTCATTTATTTACTTATCATGGTACATGAAACCAAAATGTAACAAAAATGAAACATCCCTTCGACAAGAAGGGCATATCGTTTTTTACAGGAAGAAATAAGAGATGAATACTTTAAACGATTCCGCAAAACAGCAGATCAGTGAGTTTACCGATTTGGCAAAAATCAATCTTTTTTATCAGGAAAAACACAATCAGATCAAACAGGAATGGAAAAAATTCATGGAAGGCGCAGACGACATCAATCCGTCTCATGTGACGCAAGAAATTCTGAAATCATGGCGTCGCTGCCGCAAAATGAAAATCGATCCCTTCAGCAAACCCGAACACGCCATTCTTAAAGGAGCGGCCCTGAAAAGACTGCTTCATGAAAATCAGGAACTGCAAAACGTCAGTTTGCCGTTTTTGAATCGTCTCAAGCAATTTGTAAAATCATCTTTTTTTACGGTCGGCCTGTGCGACGCCAGAGGGTATCTGCTCAGCGTTATCAATGAAGCAACGGTCGACAAGACATCGCCGGAATTGAATTGGGTCCCCGGCGCCTTGTGGACGGAAGGCATAGCAGGCACCAACATCGTTTCCGCCGTGCTCCATCTGAAAAAACCCGTGCGGATTTTCGGCCCTCAGCATTACAAGAAAATCTACCACTACATTACGGCGTCGGGCGCTCCCGTTTTCGGCCCGCGGGGCGAATTGATGGGCGGTATTTTCCTAAACGGTTTTTACTACAGCACCAATCCGCACACCCTGGGCATGGTCATGGCCGCCGCCCAGGCCATTGAAAACGAACTAAAGGCGCAACGAGCGCTGGCCGATTGCCAGGCGGCATTTTCCGAAACGGAAATTGCCGCAAGCCTGCGCCGGGCGGTCATTTCTTCCATTCCGGAAGCCCTGATCGCGCTCGACGGCAAAAATTCGATTTCCATCATTAACGACAAAGCCCGGAAAAAATTTATTCCGACGCGCCGCACGGGAGAAGGAGACGCCCTCCAAAGCGTCTTTGCCGGTCCGGAAAACGCCGCGTTTGTCAAACTGGTTCTGGAAAACGAATCGTTCACGGATGTGGAAGCGCAAATCTTTTCCCGCGGCGAATACGCCGACTACACGCTAACCTGCCAGCCGATTCTGACAACCAACGGGCAGAAAATCGGTAAAATTCTTATTTTTTCGGAAATCAAACGCATTCAGTCCCTGGTGGCCAAAGTCATCGGCGCCAAGGCTAATTACCGGTTTGCCGACATTCAGGGCCATAACCCGCAGTTTGACGCGGCCATTGAACAGGCCAGAATCGTTTCCCAGAGTTCCTCCAACGTGTTGATTCTGGGCGAAAGCGGCACGGGAAAAGATATTTTTGCGCAGGCCATTCACAATGCCAGCCCGCGCATGAACGGTCCCTACGTCGCCATTAACTGCGCGGCCATCCCCCGCGACCTGATCGCCAGCGAACTGTTCGGCTATTCCGAAGGAGCGTTTACCGGATCGCGCCGCGGCGGCAATCAGGGCAAATTCGAACTGGCCGACGGCGGCACGATTTTTCTCGATGAAATCGCCGAAACGCCGCTGGAACTGCAGGCCGTGTTGCTTAGGGCCATCGAGGAAAAAGCCGTGGTCCGCATCGGCGAAGGCCACGTGCGCCCCGTGGACGTCCGGATTATTTCCGCCACCAACAGAGACTTGGTCGAAGAGGTGCGCAAAGGCAATTTCCGCAAAGATCTTTTCTACCGCCTGAATGTTTTTGCCATTTCCATACCCCCGTTGCGGGAACGGACCGACGACATCCCGATGCTCATGGACGCCTTCGTGCAAAAATACTCGGCGGCTCTCAACAAGAAAATCACTCGGGTCGACAAGAAAATCTGGGGCGTTTTCATGAAATATGCCTGGCCGGGCAATGTGCGCGAGCTGCAAAACGTGGTGGAACGAATGATCAACTACGCGTCTTCGGCCGAGCTCACCGTCGATCTCATCCCGCCGGAAATCAAAAGTTCCAGCGGCGGACGGCGGAAAAATGAAAAGATTGAATCGCCCGAAGAAGCGGAAAAGAAGATGATCCACCATCTGCTGACGCTGAAGTTCCGTAAAAACCAAATTGCCGACCGGCTCAACATGTCCCGCGTCACGTTATTTCGGAAAATCAAAAAATACGGACTGGCGGATACATAACAGCATCGGCATCTCAACGGAATAAATATCAGGCAAAAAAAAACAGCCGGAGGTAACGCCCTCCGGCTGTTTTTTTCAGATTCATGCTTTGTCGAATTGCTTCATGCCGCCTGCCATAAGGCAAAGGCGATGATGCCTTACTGGATGTAATCCTGGCACACGCCATTCAAAATATTGTTGACCCAGCCGTAGGGATAAGCGCCGCCCACTTGCGTGGAGTAAAACCGGCTGGAACCCAGCACCGTGTGATTGGTCGCATTCGGGAAATACATGCAGAACCGGCTTTCATTGCGCGAGTCGATGTCGCTTGAAACCGA
This sequence comes from uncultured Smithella sp., assembly GCA_964525155.1. Classification (GTDB taxonomy): domain Bacteria; phylum Desulfobacterota; class Syntrophia; order Syntrophales; family Smithellaceae; genus UBA8904. The sequence continues at coordinate 3,221 of CAZGDK010000060.1, forward strand.
AAGCAGCTGCGCCCGATGCTCCGCGCCTGAAAGATTTTCAAAAGAAGAAATCGTGGAATCCTGCTGGTCTTCGTACAGGCCGAAATAGCAGGTCGGGCACTGCTTGAGCGTATATTCCGCAAAGTACAATAGCGCCTTGGAGGTATCGCCTATGGCCCCCGCGGGGTAATTCTGCCACGAGCCCCAACGGTTTCCCGCTTCATCATTCTGCATGCTGCCGCTCGATGAGGCCACCAGACCGGGTCCCGCGTCGTCAATGGTAAAAACCTGCTTGTTGAAAATCTGATACATGGAATAGGAATGCAGAATCGTTCCATAACCGCCCGCGCTGGAACCGGCGACGGCCACTTTATTCCAGGTTCCCTGACCGGCGATCCAGCGCATGGCGACAATGGCGTTGACATAGCCTGTGTGATAAACCGTCTTGCTGGATAACCCGCTGGTGTACTTCACGACCCGGTTGCCCATGTGCAGATCGCCATGCCCGTAAGGAACAAAGACGATCGTCCAGGTGCGAAACGGATTGCTGGTGTTCGAGGTGGCGAATATGCCGGACGAATACAAAAGCGATACATTGGAGTAGCTGGGAGACAGCGTGGTCACCGAGCCGCCCGACAGCATGCTGCCGCAGGATGTGTAGTCAAGACAGGCTCCGCCGCCTTCCAGGTAAACCAGCACGTTGTTTGAGCTGCCCTTGCGGACCGCAATGAAGGTCGATTTGCCTTCTCCGTCCACACACGGGCTGGGCAGGCTGACTTTATTCCAGGTGATGGAACCGCTGTCCGTCGCAATAGACGAAAGCTTCTTCATCGAGCTTACACCAATCGCAAACGGATCGGCATATTTGCTTGTCACCACGCTGTAGGGCCCTAAACCGGACGATGTTGAGCTGGAGCTGGACGATGAAGAACTCGACGATGAAGAACTCGACGATGAAGACCACCAGCCCGATGTGGTCGAGCTTGAGCTCGATGAGCTCGACGATGATGTCCACCACTGCGCATGCCCCATAGAAACGACCATGCACAGACACACTGCAACCGCAAGCCAAACCGTTTTCCATGATTTTCTTTCCATAAGAAATCCCCCTCTTTTTTATTTGCTGCAAAATACTGAATTTGAGTTGTTCTGAGCACATGCAATATACACACCATGAACAGGCGCAAAACCGAACAGGTCCTATCCTGCCGAATTTAGATTATTTATATCATGAGGCCCGTTTTTATGACGGCCGCTGTCTGTCCTTCATTCGGACACATCTGTCCCGGCAAGATACACGAATGAAACACAAAATCATCAGGTATTGTGACATATTATTACAGAATTAACAGGATACGCGTATCCGAAACGCATTTTTCCGGGAAACCTCCGGATTTTACATTCGGGCGCTGCGCCTGGCAATGATGGCTCTTAACTTTTCCTGATGCCTTGCGGTCAGAGGATAACGCCGCGCCATAGCAAAGACGGCGATGTAAAAGAATAAAGGAACAACAATATAGAGAAGGCGCAGAGACATCAGTTGCCCGCCGGTATGCGCCAGGCTTGAAGCGTCAAAGCCCGTATACGCCAGCAGGCCCATGGACGCTCCCACCCCCAGCGCCATGGACATTTTCGTCGCCATGCCGGACAGGGCGAAAAACAAGCCGGTGCGTTGCTCGCCACTGCGAGCGGTATCCAGATCAACAATATCCGCCAGCATCGATAAAAGCAGCAGTTGAAACGCCCCGAAGGAAAACCCTTTCAGGGCAAACAAAAACGAGAACAACACGATCTGCCCGGATTCGATCCAGAACATGGCGGCAATTCCCGTCCCCGCGCAAAGCGTCGCCGCGCAAAGCGCCAGGTGCTTGCCGATTCTTTTTCCCAGCAAAAGCCAGAAAGGAATGCCCACAATGCCCGCGCTGAAATAAATCAGATACATCAAACCGATTTTCGTGGGAATGTTGACCACGGACTGGATGAAAAAAACGGACAGGGCGCTGCGAAACGATTCGGCCGTCACCAGAAAAAACAGCATCAGAAGAACGCTTTGAAAAGGGCCGTTCTTTTTCAGGAGCGCAAATCCTTTCTTCCATTGCACGCGGCCCACGGAGCGCACGGGCGGTTCTTTCACGCACGTTGCAGCCAGCAATACGGTTAAAGGCAGCGCAAAAGCCATGATCCAGAAAATGGCGCGCAAGATGGGCGCAAGCCCCACACCCGGCTCACCACCTTCTCCCAAAAGAAAAATCATGATCCGCATCGAGACGCCGCCTGCGTCTCCTTCATAAAACCGCACGCCCACCGCCTGCACCAGCGCGGGCGCCGCTCCGGCAAGCAAAAGCCCCGCCAGAACGAAGCCCTCTTTTACCGCGGTGACGCGGCTTCGCTCATGATAAGCTTGGGAAAGCTCCGCTCCCCAGGCATTGTGCGGAATCATCACCATCGTCCAGCCCAGATACAGAAGCGACGCCCAAATGAGAAGATGATACGCGCCCGCCCCTTTGGCCGGTATAAAGACCTGACAGGCGGAAATCACCATGAGCGCCGCGCCCGCGATCACCCAGGGTTTCCTGCGCCCGAACCGGGTCCGCCATCGATCGCTTAGAGCGCCGACGATGGGATCGGTGATGACGTCGGTAATTCGGGCGATCATCAGAACCAGACCGACCCAAGCCAGGTTGACGCCGACGCTCTGAGCGTAAAAAGGCGGCAGATAAATCGCAATGGGATAGCCGATCACGGCTAAAGGCAGGGCCACGGATCCGTAACAATAAATGGTTGAGCGCTTCAGAACATCGACATGGTTCATACGGGTTTTCTCCGGTGTTGATTTTCCCGATGCAATGGCCGCGCCGGATAAAATGGCTTTCTTACATATTATTGAGCTGACGGCTGATCTCTTCCGCGGCTTTCACCAGCAGCTTCACATATTTCATGCGGACGGATTCGAAAAACCGGCCGGTCGGCAACACGATCGCCAGCGCCGCAATCGTGTTTCCTTTCCATCCGAAAACCGGCGCCGCAAGCCCGCTGGCTCCCACCATCAGTTCATCGATTGCAATCGTCCATCCCTGCTTGCGAATTTTAGCCAGCTCCTTGCGCAGCGTTTTGGGATCCGTCACGCTTTTCGGGGTCATCGCCGCAAGATCCCCCGCCAGATATTGATCCACTGTTTTGGGATCGGAATACGCGAGCATGACTTTTCCGCTCGGGACCAGATGCATCGGCGCCCAGGACCCCCGTGGAATCTGCATTTTAACAGGCGAGGCGCCCTCATAATGTTCAACCAGAACGACCTTGTCGCCCTCCGACACCGACAGGACAACCGATTCCCTGACATCCAGCCACAGCTTCTCCATGAACGGCATGGCCGTCACCTTCAAATAGCCCTGTTCGGTCACCCTCTGGCCGAGAACATACGCCTTGGTGGTAATCATCCAGTTGGTCTGACGTGATTGCTCACAGGGTTTGATCCAGCCTGTTTCGGCCAGCACCTGCAGGCAGCGCTGCACCGTCGACTTCGCAATCGAGGTGCGGCGCGCGATTTCACTGACGCCTATGGGTTCGGAATTGGCAACGGTTTCGAAAATGAGCAGGGTCGTCTGCGCGCTTTGCAACATAATTTTTTTACCTTGACGTTAGATTCATCCTCGTGCTATTTGTACCGCATGAAGGCACATTTGTCCCACTGAGTGAAACGGAATGGTTTAAGTTACTTAAATCAATACTATTTATGGATGCATATACATGAAGACAGCAGACTTAGCAACTCCTTTTGGACAGGAAAATGATTTTTTTTCAAAGCCGGATGCAAACGACCCGACCCCTTCCCGGCAATTACTCGATTATTTGGGACTGTGCGTTTTTGTCCTCGAAGAGGATACGCTGACCTTTGTCAATACCGCGTTTCTTTGCTGTCTGGACTACAAACAGGCCAAAGACGTACTGGGTCAACCTCTTTTAACCCTGATCCATCCCGAGGATCAAAAGCGATTCCGGGAACGCGACTGGAGCCTGCATCCCTCCGATGACGATCCGTTTCGCTTTTTTGCCAAAGACGGACGCATTGTCTGGGCGCGCCTGGACATTCGTCCCCTGTCGCCGCAATCCGGCTCCGGAAAAATCGGCTGCCTGACGGACGTCACCGTCTCCGTCAACCGGCGCACCTCCCTGGAAAACGCCCTGGAAAAATATAAAACGATCATCGATGATGTGGAAGACGTTCTGGCGGAAGTGGATTTGCGGGGCAATATCCTGTCCGTCAACAACAACGCCAACCTGAAAATATGGGGCGCGCCCAGGGAACAGACCATTGGAACAAACTATCGCTGCTATGTTGACAAGGCGTATCACCAGATCGTCAGCGACGCCTACCGGCAAATTTATTCAACCGGCCGGCCGGGAAAAGTGACCTATGAAATCATACGGACAGACGGCCAGAGACGCTTTGTGGAAGATTCGGTCTCCCTGATGATCAATTCCGCGGGAAACCCCACAGGCTTTCGCGTGGTAAGCCGGGATGTCACCGACCGGAAAAGAACAGAGCAGCAGCTGGCCGAGCACCGCATGTGCCTGGAGACCATTTTCACCAGCGTGAAAGACGCCATCATTACCGTGGACACTGAGATGCGGGTTCTCGAAGCCAATAAATCCACCGAGAACATCTGCGGCATCCGTCTTTCCGGCATCCGGGGCCGCAGCTTTCCCGAATGCGTCGGTCCCTGCAATGCCTCCTGCTGCGAGGTGATCCGGATGACGCTTTCCAACAAAACGACCATCAGAGATTACCGGGTGAATTGCGGACTGGCAGGCCGGGATCAAATGGTCAATATCACGAGTTCCCCTCTTTTGAATTCCGAAGGAGACTTTCTGGGCGCCGTCTTGGTCATCCGGGACGTCACCCTTCTGAAAAGCATGGAAAGGGAACTGCGCGAACGCAATCAATTCCATAACATCATCGGGCAGAGCAAAAAAATGAGGGCCATTTATGCGCTGGTTGAAAGCCTCGCGGATCTGGATACCACCGTGCTCATCACGGGAGAAAGCGGCACGGGCAAGGAGCTGGTCGCCCGCGCGCTGCATTACGGGGGCCGGCGGGCCTTCAAGCCGTTTGTCGCCGTGAACTGCTCGGCGCTCACGGAAAGCCTGCTGGAGAGCGAATTGTTCGGCCATGTCAAAGGGGCCTTCACCGGCGCGACAAGGGAACGGGAAGGCCGTTTTCAAGCGGCAAGCAGCGGAACCATTCTGCTTGACGAAATCGGCGACCTTTCACCTCTGATTCAGCTGAAGCTTCTAAGAGTGTTACAGGAAAAAATATTTGAGCGCGTGGGTGATTCCAAACAGCACAAAGCCAACGTCCGGATTATCACCTGCACCAACCGGGAGCTCAAAGAGCGCGTCCGGAGCGGAGAAATGCGTGAAGATCTCTATTACCGGCTGAAAGTCGTGGAAATCGCGCTGCCGCCTCTGCGTGAGAGGCTCGAAGACATCCCGCTTCTGGTGGAGCATTTCCGGAAAACCTTCAATGAAAAATTAAACAAACAGGTTGAGCGCGTAAGCCAGGACGTACTCGGCTCATTCATGGAATGCAAATGGCCGGGCAATGTCCGCGAGCTGGAGCACATCATGGAGCATGCCTTTGTTCTGTGCCAGGGTGATGAAATATCTCTGGACGACCTTCCCCTGGAATTTCGGGAATCCATACGGTCAAATCCACTGTCCGGCAAAGCGTTGTCCGAAAACACCCCCAGCGACTCGGAAGCCATCACCAACGCTCTGACGCAAGCCAGGGGAAACAAGGCCAAGGCGGCCAGACTTCTGGGCATAAGCCGGCAGACAATCTACCGGAAGATTTATCAATACCGGCTGCCTTCCGGATCGTGATGACATGTTGTTACATGTTGCCACACCTGTTACGGATTGACGTCATGACCCTTCTGATTCATCACCACCTCGCCCCGCCGCAATAGTACGTCTGGCGCGCATTCCCAGAAAACCGGCTTTCAGTTTTTGCCGGCCGTCCGGTGGCACAATTCTTGATATTATTGTTTCGTCTGCTCTTGCAGCCAAAGAACGTGGACGATACGTCGCATCCTTTGAACCATCAATTTTTTCCGTGGAGGACCTCATTGAAGAAAGAGCCCATTGCTCTGATCCTTGCCAATAATTTTCAACGCGAAATTCTGGACGAGAAAAAACCCGTGCTGGTTTTGTGCAGCGACTACGACAGTGATCTTCCCGCCGTGCTGTCCGTCCTGGATGACTTTACCCGGACCCTCAACGGCGGATTGAAGGTCGGCGTTCTGGCGGAAGAGTTTACAAAGCCGTTTCAGGAATCCTTCCGTGTGATCGGCACGCCGACGTTTCTATTGTTCGATCAGGGGCGCGAACGAGGGCGATTGCTGGGACAGACGGATACGGCAACACTGACGGATTGGATGAAAGCGCTTGAGGTGTTTCATTAGTTTTTCATGGGGCGACAGACATCACATTATTGAAGGAGGAATAGGGTGGGTATGTGCAAGATGTTTAGAAATGGATTTCAGAAGTTTAATGGCGCGATGAGGTTTAACCTTGTCCTGCTGGGTCTCGTCTTTATTCTAAGTTGCAGCAGCGGCTCAGGCGGCGATGCCGCTTTGCAAAACGGCGTGTTTACGTACAGCGCCGTTTCGGGTCTGGATTACCGCGGACCGGGGACGCTGGCCGGGTCAACCGACGCGCAAGGCCGGTTCAGCTACCGGCCCGGCGATACGCTGACGTTTTCCATCGGCAATCTCGTTTTGGGGTCGGCTCCGGGCGGCGCGACGATAACGCCGCTTTCCATCACCTCGGGGGCGGCGTCCGCTTCGGATCAGCGGGTGAACAACCTGCTCATCCTGCTGCAAACCCTGGATGCCGACGGCAATCTCAACAACGGCATCCAGATCACGGCAGGCATTCGAGACATCGTGTCCAGCTTAGCATCAGCCATCAACTTTAATCAGGCAACGGGGGATTTCCGGACCAGCCTGACTTCCTTAATGGCGGCTTTAAACGCCGCCGGAGTCTTTTCCGACACGGATTCGCGCGACCGCACCGTTCGCACGGCCAATGCGGCATTGGAGCATTTCACGCGTTCCACGGCCTTGCGCCACACCGTCAACACGCAGTCCGGCCAGGTGCAGGGCTTTTCCGCCACGGCGGGAACCTGGCAGTATCTAGGCATTCCTTACGCCAAACCGCCCCTGGGAGACCTTCGCTGGAAACCGCCGCAGACACCCGATGCCTGGACGGGCGTGCGCGACGCCGTCGCCTGGGCCGATCAGGCCGCCCAGAATCCCGCCTATCAGGCCTTCGGCGAAGGGGGCATGAGTGAAGACTGTCTGTATTTAAACGTCACAACGCCGAAAAATGCATCTAATCTGCCCGTCATGGTGTGGTTCCACGGCGGCGGCTTTGCGACCCTGACCGGCAACACCAAAGCCTTCAACAATGCGGCGTCACTGCCCACCAAAGGCGTTGTTTTAGTGGTTGTCAATCACCGCCTGGGCCCGTTCGGCTATCTGGCGCACCCGCTGCTTTCCGCGGAATCCGGCTATAACGGTTCGGGCAACTACGGTCAGATGGACCAGGTGGCGGCGCTTACCTGGGTGAAAAACAATATCGCCGCCTTCGGCGGCAATCCGGACAACGTCACCATCTTTGGCGAATCCGGCGGCGGCGGCAAGGTCCTTTACCTGTTGACCACGCCGGATGCCGCGGGCCTCTTCCATAAAGCCGTCTGCCAAAGCGGCATGTATCCGCCCGATACGCGGTCGCTTGCGGCAGCCCAAGCAAACGGCAGCGCCCTGTTTACCGCGCTGGGGGTCACAACGCTTGCCCAGGCGCGCGCCAAATCCTGGGTGGAGGTGGAAGCGGCGGCCAGAAGCATCGTCACCGCCATTCCCAATGTGGACGGCCGGCACCTGCCCGACACCATGGCCAACATCTATGAAGCCGGACAGCAAAACGACGTTCCCTTCATCTCCGGCATGAACAAAAAAGACATGGACGGTCCCAATCTGGGCATTACCGCGCTGAAGCAATACATGCCCTGGTTTGCCGATAAAAGAAGCGCCAATACCTATGTCTATGTGTTCGATCATGTGCCGTCCAACTGGGCGTCGCTGGGCGTCGGCGCCTATCACGGCATCGAACTGGTTTATCTGTTCAATTACCCCGGAAGCTTCACGGCGCATTTTATGCTGGGGCTTACGGGACTTTCCGGCACAATGCCCGCCACGGGATGGGGCGCAACCGACGACCAGGTTGTGGAAAACATGATGACGCTTTGGACGAACTTCGCCAAAACCGGCGCGCCCGGCACGGCAAGCTTCACCTGGCCTGCCTACACGGCGGCCAATGACACCTATGCGCTCATCAACGCGACGCCGGAAGCCAAAGTGGGCCTGGCCACGGCGTTTTAGCGGTTGAATAACGGTCAACGGATGGAGGAGGGACGTTTCATCACGACGGGAAACGTTCCTCCGAAAACCGGAAAAACTCATTGATTTTCAGAAGGGGGGAAAAATGGACAGGAATTGCACAAAACGTTTTTCTAATTTTCATCGGGCATGTTTACTGGTTTTATTGCTTTCGGGATTGACGGCTTTCATCGGCTGCAGTTCGTCGGGCGACAGTCCGCAGGCCACGGGCGTGTTTATGGACAGCATCGTTTCCGGACTGGATTATCGCGGCGCGCAAACGCTTGCGGGCCGGACCGACGCGGCAGGCCAGTTTAACTATAAGCCCGGCGACACGCTGACGTTTTCCATCGGCAATCTCGTTTTGGGGTCGGCCGCAGGCGCCGCCACGGTAACGCCTTTGAGTATCACCTCGGGCGCAACGGCTGCAACCGAGGCGAAAGTCACCAACAAACTGATCCTGCTGCAGACGCTGGATGCCGACGGCAATCTCAACAACGGCATTCAGATCACGGACGGCATCCGCGCGATTGTATCCGCGCACGCCGCCTCCATCAATTTTGATCAGGCCTCGGCCGATTTTCGAACGAGCCTCGCAACCCTGATGACGGCGCTCAACGCCGCCCAAGTCTTTACGGACACGGACACCCGCGATCGCTCGGTCCGCAAAGCCGCGTCAGCGCAGGAACATTTTGCGCGCGCCACGGCCGAACGGCACATCGTCAATACGCAATACGGCCAGGTGCAGGGCTATTCCGCCACGGCGGGAACCTGGCAGTATCTGGGCATCCCCTACGCCAAAGCGCCCCTGGGAGACCTGCGCTGGAAGCCGCCCCAGGCGCCGGACGCCTGGACGGGCGTGCGCGACGCCATCGCCTGGGGCGATCAGGCCCCCCAGAATCCGACGTATGAAGCCTTCGGCGAAGGCTCTATGAGCGAAGACTGCCTGTATTTAAATGTCACCGCGCCGAAAAACGCCTCCGGCCTTCCCGTCATGGTCTGGTTCCACGGCGGCGGTTTTGTCATCCTGACCGGCAACACCAAAGCGTTTAACAACGCCAACTCCCTGCCGGCCAAGGGCGTTGTGCTGGTTTCCGTCGTTCATCGTCTGGGACCGTTCGGTTATCTGGCGCATCCGCTTTTGACCGCCGAATCCGGCTACAACGGCTCGGGCAACTACGGCCAGATGGATTTGATTATGGCGCTTAACTGGGTCAAGAACAACATCGCCCATTTCGGCGGCGATCCGAATAACGTGACCATCTTCGGCGAATCGGGCGGCGGCGGCAAGGTGACGTCGCTGATGAATTCGCCTCTGGCCAAAAACCTGTTCCACAAGGCCATCTGCCAAAGCGGTCAGGCGGCGGCCTCCAATATCGTTTTAAACGGTCCGACACTTGCCTGGGCGGAAGCGGTTGGAACATCCCTGTTTAACAGACTGAATGTCGCCACGCTGGCCGCCGCCCGCGCCAAAACCTGGACGGAGATCATCAACGCGGAACTTGCCTACTATCCCAACGGGGATTACAAGGACGCCTACGGTCCGAATATCGACAACCACTACTATCTGAAAAACCTGGGCGACGGCATTAGAGACGGTCTGGAAAGCGACGTGCCGTTTCTGGCCGGTGGCAATTCCGGCGACATGGCGGGGCTGATTCCCGGTTTGGTGGAACAGATGCCCTGGCGCTATGACAACAACAGCGCCCCGCAGTACGTCTACAAGTTCAGCAAGGTTCCCGAAGGCTGGGCGGCCAGAAACGTGCTGAGCTATCACGGAGGCGAGCTGGTTTATACGTTCAATTATCCGGCCAGCGCCGTGACGCATTATCTGCTGGGCCTGGTCATCGACCCGGCCACCAGTCAGAAGCTGGTGATCGGTGATTTAAACGGCAACGGCGTCACCGGCACGGCGGGCGATACGGCGGATATCTGGGCAAACGCCGCCTACGGCGCGGCGGATGCCGCCGTCTCGGACATGATGATGACCATCTGGACCAACTTCGCTCGAACGGGAAATCCCAGCACCAGCGCTTTCACGTGGCCTGCCTACACCAGCGCCGGCGATCATTACGTGGAGATTACAACAACGCTCACAGCCAAAACCGGCCTGTCGGCGGGCTGGTAATAAATGATTCTCATCCGGGGGGCCGGGCAAGCGGTTCACGCCCGCCCCCCGGAAATGACGCTGCGCCTGAATTTGCGCCGTCCGGTCTACAGCATCCCTCTGGTACGTACTCTCCTTTTCCGGTGACATCTTCCTCCTGCCGCTGAAATTTGAATGCGCCGTTTTTCTCACGGCCTGCCCGAAGATATCAGGAGCATCGGCTTGTCGCCTTTGCTGTAAATCAACTTTTTTCAAGAAAGGGAGGATAAAATGAAAATCGTGGCAAGAGGAATGATTTATTTCATGATGATAATGCTTTTTGTCTGGTCTGCCGGATACGCTTTCGGGGCGGTTCCCAATCCGCTCGTCACGGGGCCGATAAAAGTCAACGCGTCACCGGGCGATCCATCGCATGACTATGTGTATTTCACGCCGGCGGAAGTCCTTTCAAAATTCGGCTACATCGAAGAAGAATTTTTTATCGAAGGAATCGCCAATCGCTATCTGACGCCCACCGGACAGACCGGCAGCATCCTTTCCAGCGGCCATCCCTATAAAACGCGCATCGTCGTGCGCAGACCGGTCTCACGCGCCCGCTTCAACGGCATCGTGCTTCTGGAGTGGCAGAATGTCACGGCGGGCTATGAACTCGACGCCAACTGGGCGCCGTCATGGCAGCACATCGTCCGGCACGGCTATGCCTGGGTCGGCGTTTCCGCGCAGCGCATCGGCGTCCACGGCAACCATCCGACAACCTATTACGGTCTCAAGGACTGGTGCCCGCTTCGCTACGGCAGCCTGGACCTGACTGTCGGAGGAACGCTTGTTGATGATTCTCTGTGCTATGACGTGTTTGCGCAGGCGGCGCAGTCCATCCGCAAACCGATGGGGATCAACCCTCTGGGCAAGCTTCACCCGAAAATGATTCTGGCCGTGGGCGCGTCACAATCCGCCGGGCGTCTTGTGGTTTATCACAACTCGATCCACCCGCTGCACTATCTCTTTGACGGCTACTACATGCTGGTCGGCGGCCTCGGCTTGCGCACGGATATGAATGTGAAGGTTTTTTCGTATCTGTCGGAAACGGATATCGCACTGCGTCCCCACCTGCGCATCGCGGATTCGGATCATTTCCGCAGCTGGGAAGTGGCCGGCACCGGGCATTCCAGTTATGTCAGCGACGTCTACCGGACGCCGCTGGTGCTGCGCGATTTCCAAATGACGCCCTGGCCGCCCATTTGCGACAAGCCGCCCTATAGCCGTGTGCGGGGCTATGATTCAATCAACGCATCGCTGGACCATCTGGTGCGCTGGATTAAATTCGGCATCGCGCCGCCTGCCGCGCCCAAAATCGATTTTATCACCATCACGCCACCCGTCATGGCCCGCGACGAATTCGGCATGGCGCAAGGCGGCATCCGCCTGCCGGACGTGGAAGCGCCGATTGCCGTCAACACCGGCATCAACTCCGGCGCGACATTTTGCCAGCTTTACGGATCCTACGAACCTTTTGACGCAATCACGCTTCAGTCCCTTTACAAAAACCACGGGAACTATGTGCGAAAAGTCGCCGCCTCGGCCATGCGCAATCTGAAGGCAGGCTACATTCTGCATGAAGCGGCGCACGACATTATTGTGGATGCCGCCCGCGCGGATATCCCGCCCAACTGACGCAGGTCATCGCTTTCCGGAAAGTCAGACAAGATCATCAAACTGCCTGGCATCGCACAAGCTTCAGGCCGTTGTTTCGCCCGCGCGGCAAAACAACGGCCTTTTTTATCTCTTGTCTGCGGATGTTTTGCCGGCCAATCCTCACCAATCGCCGGTTGAGGAAATTTTCGAAATATGCGAAATAACCGCATCAAGACTTCAGGAGACATTCCGTGGACACAAAACCGGCATGCGCCGATCTGGAACAACGAATCAAATTTCTGGAAGATGAATTAAAAAGCGCCAGACAATCCGAAAAAGCCCTGCAAGAGCGCATGGACATGCTGGAAAACGTCCTTGACGGCGTTCCGACGCTCATCACCTGCATGGACCGGAATGAACGATATTTATTTGTCAACAAAGCCTACGCTAAGTGGCACAAGTTGGGCAAGGGCGAGCTCGTCGGAAAACGGATCGATGAAATTTTGCAGCCGGAGGTCTATCAGCGGGCGTCATACTATATCCGGAAGGTCCTTTCCGGACAGAGCGTCTCTTATGAAAATGAGGTGATCGACAAAACCGGAACCCCACGCCATATCAGCGTCAATTACGAACCCCACTACAGGGATAACGAAATTATCGGGTTTTATACCGCGATGATCGACATCACCGAACGCAACCGGACCAAGGAAGCCCTGCGCGAGCTCGACCAGCAGCTGTTGCTGATTATCAACAGTTTCCCCGGCCGAGTGGCGCAAATCGACCGGAATTTCCGCTACCGGTTCATCAACAACCAGTATGAACAGGTGCACGGATTCACCCCCGACCAGGTCATCGGCCATACCGTCTCCGAGGTTTTCGGCAAAGACGTTTTCCAGAGCATTCTTCCGTTTATGCAACGGGCCCTGGAGGGCGAAACGGCAAGCACGGAAACCCGGATTGTCAATCCCAAAGGCGAAACGATATACGCCTTCAATACGTATATACCGGATGTCAGTCCGGATGGAACCATACGCGGATTTATCGCCGTCATTGTCGACATCACCGAGATCAAGCGGGCCGAGGAAACGCTGAAAAAGAGCGAAGAAAATTTCCGCCGTTTTCTCGACGATTCTCCGCTGGGGGCGCGCATCGTGTCCGAAGCAGGCGACACCATTTATGTCAATCGGGCGCTTCTGGACATTTACGGGTACACGGATATTTCGGAATTACAAACCATGACCGCCCAGGAACGCTACACGCCTGAAAGCTATGCCCAGTATCTGAACCGGCGAACGCGAAGGCGTCAGGGCGAATTCGTGCCGTCCGAATATGAAATCAGCATCGTGCGCAAGGACGGCGCCGTCCGCCGTCTTCAGGTCTTTCGCAAGGACATTGTATGGAACGGCGATCCGCAGTTTCAGGTCCTGTACAATGACATCACCGAGCGAAAGCGGGCCGAAGAAGAACGAAAAAGTTTGCAGGACCGCCTGCAACGGGCGGAAAAGCTGGAAGTGCTGGGCCGGATGGCCGGAAAAGTCGCGCACGATCTCAACAATGTTCTGGGCTCCCTGACGGGTTATTCCGAATTGCTGCTCATGCAGATTCCCGAAGGCCAGAAAGCCAGAGACAACGCCGAAAAAATCATGCAATCCACCAAAAAAGCGGCGGCGATTATTCAGGACCTGCTCACCCTGGCCAGAAGGGGCGTGACGGTGTCCGAAGTGCTCAACGTCAACCGGGTCGTAAACGATTTTCTCAAATCCCCGACGTTTGAAAAAATTAAAACCGATCATCCCGACGTCGCCTTTACGGCTGAATGCGAGGACGCGCCGCTCACCATCAAGGGCTCGGCCGTCCATCTGGAAAAGGCGTTGGTCAATCTGGTGTCCAACGCGGCGGAGGCCATCGACGGCCAAGGGAGCGTCGTCATCCGGACCCATAACCTGCACCTGGACACCCCCATTGGCGGCGGCGAAGAGCTCAAAGAGGGAGATTACGGAGTTGTGGCCGTGTCCGACACGGGCACAGGCATCCCCAAAGAAGAGCAGGAGAAAATTTTTGAACCCTTCTACACCCGGAAAGCCATGGGCAAAAGCGGCACCGGGCTGGGGCTTTCAATTGTCTGGGGCACGGTCAAAGACCATGACGGCCACATTAACGTTCAGTCCACGGTTGGAAAAGGGTCCACCTTTACGCTTTACTTTCCGCTCACCGCGGGAAAACTTTCGGCGCCGCGACAAAAAGTTCCCCGTGAAGAATACGCGGGCCGGGGCGAAACAATCCTGGTGGTGGACGATGTCGCCGACCAGCGCGACGTGGCCTCCGGCCTGCTGGCCCAGCTGGGGTACAAGGTCCATGCCGTATCCAGCGGGGAAGAGGCAGTGACCTATCTGCTAAGCCACCGGGCGGATATTCTCCTTCTGGACATGATCATGGAGCCCGGCATCGACGGCCTGGAAACCTACCGGCGGATTCTGGAAATTTCACCGAAGCAAAAAGCGATTCTCGTCAGCGGTTTTTCGGAAACCGACCGGGTCAAAAAAGCCCTGAAATTGGGCGCGGGCGCCTACATCAAGAAACCCTATGAGATGGAAACCATCGGCCTGGCCATCCGCGACGAACTCAACCGATGAGGAATGAATCGTTTCATCATTATTTTCGCTTTCGTCATTCCGGCGAAAGCCGGAATCCAGAACTTATTTAAACTGGTTCCCGGCATTCGCCGGGAAGACAACTAGAGAAAATATGAATTCAGATATGAATACTTTTATGAGAATAGTAGCGCCAGCCATCAACCGCCCCTCTTACCGGGAAGCCTCCGAATCGGCTTCCTGCTGCTGTTCGCGCATTTTTTTATTGAGCTCTTCGAGCGCCTCTTCCGGGGTTCGATGCGGTGATCGGGCCT
>CAZGDK010000061.1:0-17745 GCA_964525155.1 uncultured Smithella sp.
GCCCCCCTATGGGGGGCTGATTGAAAGCCGCGCCCTTCGGGTGCGGATGTTTACTTGTGGTTAAGGCCGTGGCGAACAAAATAAGGAAAACGGCCGCGACGCATAAAACAATCAAATTTTTCATCTTCATACAAAGCCTCTTTCTTCAAGGGTGGAAGATGTCTTTCTTCCACCCCGCGTGTTTGATAACGATCGATGAGTTCCTTCAAAGACCCCGACGCGATAAGTAACTGTTGTTTGTTTCCATGGAAAAATCATTTTTCCACCCAGTTGATGCAATACGAAGTATTACAATTAGTGTGCCAGAAACTATGCCCTTTCAGTTATTTGATATTATTAAATATTTATCTGTCGAGATGAGGCTGGGACAGCTTGCTTAACAAGGCTGGACACTTCTGTCCGATTTTGGGACAGCTTCGGGACATATGTGATGGATATCACAAATGAATTCTAAAAATCTGTATTGTGGGCGTAGCCGAAAAACCAGTTGGCATCCTTTTTATGTTCCGCGCCGTATAAATAGGTCTGATAAGAAGAATTGCTTTCCAGGTGATATTTCATAAACGCCGTGATGTATTTGTTGCTTCTTATTTTCTGCGTTGCATCGCCTGAAGCGGTGAAAACCATGTGATCCATTTCCAGAAAATACATGAGTGTTCTGTCGACGGTGTCCGGCAGACTGTTGTACATGGCGACGACCAGATCGGGAGAAGCAATCGAATCCGCCGAACCGGTGATGAAGTTGGTTTTGGCTCTGGCTTTACTTAAGTTGTAAGAGAAGTCCATGTAGGGTTCGAGGGCCTGGACCGTTTTGACGCCGGCGCCCAGCTGAGCTGCCGCCAGAAGCGCTGCGCCTCCCCCTTTGGAATGGCCCATCACCTGGAGCCTGGATGTATCCACTTTCCCCTTGATGGGATTGGGTTTGGCCGTTGTGCCCTGGCGTGTATTTTCCGATTTCAACATGGCGATGCCGGCCTTGTGGGCGGATGTCCAGCTGGAATTGTTGCCGTAGCGGTTTTTGGGGGTCATGGCGAAAACGATATAGCCGTGGGTGACCAGATGATCGGCCAGGTACGAAACGGCCGTATAGCTTCCCGTATAACCGCTGGTAAGCGTTGTTGCGGCAAGTCTTGCCGCGCCGGAATTGCAGGGATACCAAACCAAAGCCGCCGCGTAGCCCGAGTTGGCGGGAGGAGTGTAGGTGCATTTTGTATACGCACCGGCGGTTCCGGGATCGGTCTGTGCAATGGCCATACAACTGAGCGCCAGCAGAAACAATATGAAGAAGCAACAGGTAATGCGCATTTTTTTTCTTTTCATACTTGTGGCCTGCTTGTATTTATTTGCTGTGTAAATTCTTTACAATATATATGCCAAAATATTTAGAATAATCAACTTCTTGAAATAACGTGAAGATTTAATAATTATTCGCCCTTGTTCAGATGCTGTTATACAACGAAAGACACATTTGTCCGATTCTGGGACAATGTCGATACAATTGCCAGATTTCACACGCTGTTGCAATAAAAATGTTTGACACGTTCCGGGAACTTTCTTATGTTTCGGGCACTGTGTGCAGCAATTCAATCGGGAGTGACCATCATGTTTAAGAAAGCCGCCTGCCTGTTGTTCTTTTTGATCTTCACGTCGCTTGATCCTTCGTTATTATTTGCCGGAGGTCCTGAATCCGCGGCATCCGGACCTGTCTTGCAGTCGAGCGCCGCCTTGCAAAAAGAGGAAAGTCTTCCGGTGATGGCCCGTCTTGCCCAAAGGCGCGATCAGGCCGCCATCAAAGGCCTCAAGTGGATGGATCAGTATCTGGACAACGATGAACATTTCAAGTCCATGCCGTTTGAGACTTATCATTTTTTTCATGTGTGTGCGCAGACCTCCGTCAATCCGGAGCTTCGGAGCCTGGCGCAAAAAGCAGCCGACAAGTATGGCGCCCGTCTCCTGAAGCACTGCCTGGAGATGAACGACCCTTTATCCCGCCATGATTTTTTACAGGTGCTGGAATTAATCGGCAAGCAAGAGTACAGCCGGACGGATGCCGCGCCGCTTGTGGCCAAAGCCAAAAAGAACTATGCGCTTTATAAAAACACGGTGGATATTTACGGCACGCCGATTGACAACCTGGAAAAATCGGATCAGAAAGCCGCTTTTGAATCTCTTCTTTACGCCTATTTTCTGGAAAAGGCGGACATAGCATTGCCCGGCGAATTCAAGGTTGACTATCGGCTTGCGCACGTCCTCAAATATTTGAAAAACAGAAAATTTATCAATTTCGAGGATATATCGTCCGAAGATAAGGGCCCGGCGGCGGATGATGCGTTTATTATCACGCACGCCGCATACATGATCAGCAATTACTCGTCGCTGCGCCTGAAGGAAAAAGACGCGCCCTGGCTCTACGATTACCTGCGCAGGAATTTCGAGGGCATTTTGTCCATCGGCCATATCGATTTGATCGGAGAATGCGTCGATATCTTCCGCAGTCTGGGGTACACGGAGGAGAATAACGACATTGTGCGCAAAGGCACCGATTACCTTCTGGCCGAGCAGAAGCCGGACGGCACCTGGGGGGAGGGGGGAGACAACGCTTACGGCACCATGCATCCCACAAGCTGCGCGATCTGGGCCTTAAGGGAGCGCACGTTCCTTCAGGACACTCCCTACGACCGGCGCATGCAGAGTATTCTGCGCGAGCTCAACCGCGAAACAGGAAAGTAACCAGGGGGCATGGCGCGCCTCCGCGCTCCGGCGGACAGAGAAGAGCGCATCTTTGGCCTTTTCCAATAAAGTGATTGACAGACCGGAGGAACTTTCCTATGTTTTCCCCACGGGAAAGCAATGCCAGTGAAAAAAATAAGACGGCATTGCCGCGCCAGGGAAGGCATCGGACTTTGATTATTTCCCGGCGCAGTTAAGGTACGTTATGTCGGATTCCACAAAGAGCGGCCGTGATCATCACAGTGCGGACAACAGCACAAAGCAAGTAGATTCCCTTCCCGATATTCCCTTTCCGGAGCCGCCCGCCGAGGGCAACTGGATTACGGACTACGCCTGGGTTAGCGGTCTGGCCGGCGCCTTAATGGTGCTGGGAATGGCCGTTTTGTACAAGGCGACAGGCGCTCTGGAGAAGGGCGTTTCTTTTGCGGGATGGCAACTGACCCAAACCCGCCAGGATACGATTTTGCTGGCGCTTGCGATTATCGCATTTACAATGCTGGCGGTGGAACTGGCGCGGCTGTATCTGCGCGACCGGGAAAATTTTTTCGTTATCCATCCTCATTTAAAAAACGGGCGCTATGGCGCCTTTCTGGGCGACGCGCTCAAAAACTGGCTTTTGTATCTTTGCCTGTTGGGCGTTGTGGTTTTCTTTTTCAAAACCGCCAATGAATACGGCTACACCTCCAATAATGAATATTACCAGATATGGTTTAGGCTTTTGGAACTGGCTTTCAGCGCTTATCTCTTTGGCGGACTGCCTTACGTTTTAATCACCCGGGCCGTCAAACATGATCCCCTTTCCGACCGGCGCGATTACTCGACGCTGATGCTGCGAAGCCTGCTTTGGCTGGCTTCGTTTTTTCCAGGCCTCAAACGGTTTCGTCCCGGCTTCAGCGAGATTGATAAAAAAGTCACACGCGGACTGCTGGTGAAACTGTTTTTCACGCCGCTCATGACCGTGTTTTTTTCCGATCAATTTCCCCATCTGGTGAACAATGTCGGATTTATCGGCTTCGTGATTCCGGCCATCTTTTCCGGCAGCGGCTACACCCAGGCGCAATTCAACATGGACCTGTTCAATGTTGGCCTGTCCTTTATCTTTTCCATCGATGTGGCTCTGGCCTGGTGCGGGTATACGATCTCCTCACGCTGGGTCAACAATCAGACCGTTACCGCCGAACCGACGATGCTGGGCTGGCTGGTGTGCATCGCCTGCTATCCCCCGTTTCAGCGCATATTTGGCGTTTACTACGCGGCTCCCCCGGAGCGGGAGATCCTGCAGATGGGGCATCCCTGGGTTGTGACGATCTTCGTGGTGATGATGCTTTTGAGTTATCTGGTCTACATGTCCGCAACGCTGTGGTTTGGCGTGCGCTTTTCCAACCTGACCAACCGCGGCATTATCCGCAAGGGGCCTTATGCAGTTGTCCGCCATCCGGCCTATGCCTCAAAGAATTTTTCCTGGTGGTGCATTATGTTTCCCGCCGTGATTTACAACGCGGTCAATACCCATTTGGCCATGGCCGCCGTGCAGATCATCGGCCTGGTCTTTATGACCTGGCTTTATTATCTGCGCTCCATCACTGAAGAACGCCATTTGAGCGTGGACCCCTATTATGTCGAATACTGCAAACAGGTGAAATACCGTTTTATTCCGGGGGTGATATAAAAGTTTATGAGTAAAGACAAATACAGCAAATCCACATCACCGGAACCCACCGATCTTCCTTTTGATCCGCCGCCCCAGGAAGGCAACTGGATTACCGACTACGCCTGGGTGTGCGGTCTGGCCGGCGCCGTGACAGTGGTGCTCCTGGCTGTTTTCTACAGGGCGACGAATGCTCTGGAAAAAGGCGTGAGCCTGGCCGGCGCGCAGATTACCGGCACGCGGACGGATTCACTGCTTCTGGCTCTGGCGGTTATTGCCCTGGTGATGCTGGGGGTGGAACTCGTTCGCCTGTGGCTTCGCGACCCGCAGAACTTCTTTGCGGTCAGTCCGCATCTGAAAAAAGGGCGTTACGGAAAGTTTATTGCCGAAGCGCTGGGCAACTGGCTTTCATATCTGATCCTGCTGGGGCTGGCGGTCATTTTTTTTCGCACAGCCCATGAGTACGGCTATGTGAACCAAAACGATTATTACCAGGCGTGGTTTCGATTTCTGGACCTGGCTTTATGCGCTTATCTCTTAGGCGGACTGCCGTATGTTTTGATTACCCGGGCCGTCAAGCACGATCCGGTGTCCGACCGCCGGGATTTCTCCGCCCTGATGCTCAGGATGCTTTACTTTCTGACGTCGCTTGTTCCCGGATTGAAGCGGTTCAGGCCCGAATTCAACGAGATTGACAAAAAAGCCGCGCGGGGGCTGATGGTCAAAATGTTTTTCACGCCGCTCATGACCGTCTTTTTTGCCGGCCAATTTCCCAATCTGATCGAAGGCATCGGTTTTTTGACGGATACGGTTCCGGGCCTCCTGGCCGGTGCGGGCTACGTTCACGCCCAATTCAATAACGACCTGATCGCGGTTTCTCTGGCGTTTATCGCCTCCATTGACGTGGCCCTGGCGTGGTGCGGTTATACAATTTCGTCGCGCTGGGTCGGCAACCAGACGCTTTCCGCCGAACCCACCGTTTTAGGCTGGGTGGTGTGCGTCGCCTGCTATCCGCCGTTTCAGCGGGTGCTGGGCATTTATTATGAGGCGCCGCCGGAGCATGCCATCATGCAGTTTCCCGAGCCGTGGGTTGTCACGATCTTCGCCGTCATGATGATTTTGAGCTATGTCGTCTACATGTCCGCGACGCTGTGGTTCGGCGTGCGTTTTTCCAATCTTACCAACCGGGGCATCATTCGCAAGGGGCCCTACGCCATTATCCGGCATCCGGCTTACGCGGCCAAGAACTTCGCCTGGTGGTGCATCATGTTTCCCGCCGTGGTCTACAGCGCTTTTCAGAGCGGTTTGAGCACGGCGGTTATCCAGTTTCTCGGCCTGGTCTTCATGACCTGGGTGTACTACCTGCGAGCCATCACCGAAGAGCGCCATCTGAGCGCCGACCCCTACTACCGCGAATACTGCAAGCAAGTGAAAT
Organism: uncultured Smithella sp.; assembly: GCA_964525155.1. GTDB lineage: Bacteria > Desulfobacterota > Syntrophia > Syntrophales > Smithellaceae > UBA8904. The sequence continues at coordinate 5,814 of CAZGDK010000061.1, forward strand.
ACCGGTTTATTCCCGGAGTTCTGTAAGGAAGAAAAAAACCGCCGGAGCATGACGGTCATGCCCCGGCGGTTTATATTTTTCTCATCCACCTTTGCCGCAGACGGCCGGCATCGCTGGAATTGATATGTGGTTAGAAGTCGGCGTTGTGCGCGTAACCGTAGAACCAGCCGGCATTCATGTCCTTGGTGTGTTCCGCGCCATACAGATACGTCTGATAGGATGAATTTCCATCCAGATGATATTTCATGAAGGCCGTGATGTACTTGGTTGCCCGGTTTTTATAGGGCTGGTTTCCGTCCGTGGTGAAAATCATGTGGTCCGCACCCTGTAAATACATGAGCGTTCGGTCAATGGCATTGGGCAGGCTGTTGTACATTGTCACAACGGCGGAAGGCGAGGCGATCGTATCGGCCGTGCCGGTGATGCAGTTGGTGATGGCCTTGGTGCTGCTTAAACTGTAGCTGTAATCCATGTAAGGCTCCAGCGCCTGGGCCGCTTTAATGCCGGACCCCAGAGCATTTGACGCCAGCAACGTGCCGCCGCCGCCCTTGGAGTGCCCCATGACCTGTAACTTGGCCGTATTCACCTTGCCTTTGATGGGGTTGGGTCTAAGCGATGTCCCGGAACGGGTGGCTTCCTTCTTCAACTGGGCGATGCCGGCCCGGTGCGCGGAGGTCCATTCGGGGTTGTTGCCGTAATTGTTGTTCGGCGTCATACCGAAGACGATATAGCCGTGGGTGACCAGATGGTCAGCCAGGTAGGCAATGTCCGTATATTTGCCGGTGTAGCCGCTGGTCAGGGTGGTTGCCGCGAATGGGCCCGCCCCCGAGCAGGGATACCACACCTGAGCCTCCGAATATCCGGAGTTGGTGGGCGGCGTATAGGTGCATTTGGTGAAAGAACCGGTGGCGCCCGGATCGGTTACAACCGAGCCCGAAGAGCTGGAACTCGAGGAAGACGAGGACGAGGACGAGGACGATGAACTCGAAGATGAGGATGACCACCATCCTGATGTTGTTGAACTGGATGACGACGAACTGGAGGACGAACTCCACCACTGCGCGCTGACTGTGGAGACAGCCATGCCCGCAATCAACAGGCCCATGGCCGCCAACTTGAAAAGCTTGCGAACTGATTTCTTTTCCATAAAAAACCTTCCCCTTTTTTATATCGTTTAATGTCTGTGGATGACGCTTGTAATGTAATCGCCGGATGAAGCCCCGCGAAAAAGCAGGGCATCATCCGGCGTGTGATAAATTTTCAGAAACTATTTATTGATTGGCGTACTTGTACTGATAGAACCAGTTGTTGTTTTTATCCTTGCTGTTTTCCGCGCCCAACAAATAGGTCTGGTAAGAAGAGTTGCCGTCCATGTAATATTTCATGAACGATACGATATACTTCATGCCGCGTTTGCCGTACGTGTTGGCGGAGCTGCCGGTCATCCAGTCGGTGTGGCTCATGCTGTTGAAGTAAACCAAATACTTCGTTACGGAAGACGGCAGGTTGTTGTACATGGTCACAACGGCGGAAGGCGCGGCAATCGTGTCGGCCGTTCCGGTGTAGCAGGCGGTCTTGGCTGTGATACCGCGTAAGCTGTAGGTATAGTCCATGTAGGGGGCCAGAGCCTGTGTTGTTTTTACGCCGGAGCCCAACGAAGCCGATGCCAGAAGCGTTCCGCCGCCGCCCTTGGAGAAGCCCATGATCTGCAGTTTGGCCGTGTTGACTTTGCCTTTGATCGGGTTGGGGCGGGTGGTGCTGGCATTGCGCGTGTTTTCTTTCTTCAACTGGGCGATGCCGGATTTATGAGCGGATGTCCAGGAAGGATTCGTTCCCAGCGTGTTATTCGGCGTCATGCCGAAAACGATATAGCCGTGGGAAGCGACATGTTTGGCCAGCCATTCCATGTCGGAATAGGTGTTGGTGTAGCCGCCGGTCAGCGTGGTGGCGCCTGTCGGGGCGCTGAGATTGCAGGGATAATAAACTTTTGCGCCGTTATAACCTGTTGTGTCGGGCGGCGTATACGTGCACACGGAGTTGGGGCCGGTTACGCCGGGATCATTGACAACCGCTCCTGAAGAGCTGGACGAAGATGATGATGAAGTTGAAGAGGAACTTGATGAACTCGATGAACTTGATGACCACCACCACTGCGCGTTAACGGTTGAGACGGTTACACCTGTGATTAGCAGGCACATTGCTGCCAGAACTAAAAGTTTACGAACTGATCTTTTCTCCATGAAAATCCTTCCCCTTTCAATTGTGGTGTTAATAGTTTTGGTTTACGCATCCCTTATTTTTCCATTCCATGACACCGAATAAGGTTTGCCTGCCACCTTGCTTTTGCCGGCTGTTTAAAGGGAAGCCGGATTCCCTGGTGTAATGCCCTGAATATCTTCAGCCGCGGCATGCGCCACAGCTTTCCGATTCGCTCCGTGTCTGATTTCTGAAGAGCAGGGGGATTCCGCCCCCTGCCCCCGCCCCTTGTTTCCGAATCTACTGAAAGATTTCTCTTGTGGAAAAGTCCGTTTTTCTCACGTTAGAGGTGAAACAATTATGGGACACATCTGTGCCAATACGATACATTTCAAAATGAGGCGTCGCTTTGCTGGCGACACCATCGCCTGACAAGGGCATCATCGTTACAAAGAAGCCTTCCGGTTTAATGCCGTTTTTCAATGTTGGATTGCGCTGCAATGATCCCTCGCCCAAACGCCGCTTCTCAAAGAAAATGAATGGTTTCTGCCGAACTCCAACGCATCTTGATTGCGCCTTTCCCCCGTCCGTTCCGATCTGATATCACCCTTTTTCGTTTTTTTCGTCCTGTCTGATGTCCGAGGAGGAGATCCGGCAATCCATTGCCGGATCTTTTATGTCCTCCCCTTTTAAGCCAGGCAGAAAAAACTGTTTGAAAAGGGATGTTTTACTTTATAAAAGCCAGACTAAAAAACATAATAAATCAAAATAAATCAAATAATTATAATTTAAAAACAACTTTGAACCATCAACTGCGTTTTTTAGTCTGGCCTTAATCCCCTTTATTGCCTCTTATGTGAGTCATTTCTATTACAATGTTTGTGCCACATCTGCTTGATTTTTATATGAGTCCGATTTGAAAAGGTTTTTATTGACAGTTGCAAGGAATCTTGATAGAGGTGTCCATAACTGTGAGACATATGTGTCCCATCCTGGGACTTTATGGGACAGTTAACGGGCCGCAAGGCCTTTCCCATGCCGAATACGTTGTATGGAAATCTTCACGGGGGAAGACGAAGATTACATAACTGCTGCAAATATACCGCGCTTTGGGGCCGCAAGAAACGGGTGAAAAGCGCGTGGTTATTGAAAGAACAGGATACAATGGACGGTAGCGCGCGAACAGACTATATCGTACCCTATAAGAAGCGACTTTCGACTTTGCACAAGTACTATGAAGACAAGTTCAAAGTCACCAGGGCCCAATGGGAAAAATTTGTCGCTGGACGCACAGACATTGACACATCCATCATTCCACAGGACATCCTGAGTTCATGGCAGCATTGCCGGGAACTGGGATTGAATCCCTTAAAAAAACCATCTCCGCCCATTTTGACGGCTCCGGAGCTTCAGAAACTTCTCGATGACAATAAACTGCTGATCAACGCCGGCATGCCGTTTATCAATAATTTTAAAAAATTCAGCAACGTCCATCGCATGCTGGTCTGCCTGTTCAGTCGTCAGGGCTACATTCTGGAAGTTCGGGTGGACGATAAATATGAAAAACTGGCGCAGTCCACCCGACTGGTTCCCGGCGCGCTCTGGGCGGAAGATATTGTCGGGTCCAATTCATTTTCGGTCATGCTGGACCAGAGAAAACCGATTCAATTTTTCGGTCCGCAGCATTACAACCGCGCTTATCACGGCGAAACATCCTCCAGCGCGCCGATTTTCAATCCGCAGGGAGATTTTATCGGCGGCATCTCGCTGGTTTCCAATTATTTCGGAACGAACCCTCATACCCTGGTGCTGGCCGTCTCCATGGCCCAGGCGATTGAAAACAGCATGAAGGCGAAAGAGGCGCTGGAATCGGCCCGCATCTCCAACAGCTATCAAAAGGCCGTGATCTCGGCCATTCCGGAAGCCATTATGGCGTTTGACAATACCGGCATCGTCACGATGGTCAATGCCAACGCCCTGAAGATGCTGCAACTGGGGACGGATGTAGAAGGCCGCTATATTCGTGATCTGCTGGATGCGGACAATACCGATTTTTTCAATATCGTGGAAGGCGAGAAAATGGTGACGGACGCCGAAGTCCACATCAGTTCCAAGTTTCTGAACAATGACTTTACCGTGTCGTCCAGCCCGATTCACTGCACGCTCGGCAAGACGATCGGCAAGATTCTCATCCTCAGCGAGCTTAAAAGGGTCAAGAAGCTGGTCACCAAAATGATCGGCGCCAAGGCCAACTTTCACATCCATGACATCCGCGGCCGCAACCCCAAATTTGTCCGGACGGTGGAACATGTGCAAATCGCCGCCAAGAGCGATTCCAACGTGCTGCTTCTGGGCGAAAGCGGAACGGGAAAGGATATCTTCGCGCAGGCGATTCACAACGCGGGTACACGGCGCAACGGTCCTTACGTGGCCATCAACTGCGCGTCCATCCCGCGGGATTTGATCGCGAGCGAACTGTTCGGACATACCGAAGGCGCGTTTACCGGCTCGCGGCGCGGCGGCAATACGGGAAAGTTTGAACTGGCCGACGGCGGCACCATTTTCTTTGATGAAATTGCGGAAACCTCTCTGGAATTTCAGGTGGTGCTCCTGCGGGCCGTCGAAGAGCGGGCCATTGTCCGCGTGGGCGGCACCAGCATGCGCCCGGTGGATGTCCGCATCATCGCGGCCACCAACAAAAATATTCTGGATGAAATCAAGAAAGGGACGTTCCGATCCGATCTGTACTACCGTCTCAATGTGTTTACCATCGAAACGGTTCCGCTTCGGGAACGGCGCGACGACATCCCTCTTCTGGTGGATAATTTCATGAAAAAGTGCTGCAGCGTGATGGACAAGCGCGTGCTGCGCATTCAAGACAACGTCCTTAGGATTCTGAAGAGCTATCCGTGGCCGGGCAATATCCGTGAACTGCAAAATGTTATTGAACGCATGATGAATGTCGCGCAGGGTAATGAACTGACGCTGGATATGGTGCCCGATGAAATTCTGCACTGGCAGTACAAAGACGAATTTACCGCGGAAAACGGCGGATCGACCAAGGAAAAGGAAAAAGACGCCATCATCCGCATGATGAAAATGGACATTCCCAGAAACAAGATCGCCGAAAAAATGAACATGGCCCGCAGCACGTTTTACCGCAAGCTCAAGGAGTACGGTCTGGAGTAAGATTTTAAGAAGGAAGATTCGCCATCAATAAGATATTCGGCAATACAACGGGGCTTGGCGCCCAGGCCGTCAAATCCCTGGAAAAACTTTACCGCCGGGGCATCCCGCCGGAAAATATTGTGAGTAATGAACTGGCGCGGGAAATCGCGTTCCAATCCTTTTCGCTCAACCGGCAAATCGGCCTTTTAATCAACCGCCGGGGCGAAATCAGCATCGTCATCCTGGGCGACGCCAAAGGCATTTTCATTCCCAATCTCGATGCCTTCCGAGCGGCGTCCACGCGCTTCAAGGGGTTGCGCCTGATCCACACGCATCTTTCCGGCGAAGAACTCTCCGACGAAGACTTAACCGACATGTCGCATCTGCGGCTGGATTTGGCAGGCGCGCTGGAAGTGCGTCCCGACGGATCGCCGGGCAAACTTTTCTGGGCGCATCTCATCCCCGAAAATCCGCAGGGCGATTACTGGCTGATTCATGAACCGCAGGAGCCGCACCGTCTGGATTTGAATTTCCAGTCGTTTATGGCCGCGCTCGAAGACGAGTTTGCCAAAAAGCAAAAGACCCGGAAAATCGATGCGGCGGAAAAAGCCATTCTGGTGCGGCTGGAAACGAATCCGTCGGCGGATGCCGAAGCATCGGTCGATGAACTGGGGCAGCTTGCGGAAACCTGCGGCGTGGCGGTTTTTGACCGGCAAATTCAATACCGGCGCGAGCCGGATCCGAAATACATGGTGGGGCGGGGAAAGCTTGCCACTATTGATTTACGCGCCACGCAAATCGGGGCCAATCTGCTGATCTTCGATCATGAACTTACGCCTGCGCAGGTGCGTTCCATCAGCGATTTTACAGGAATGAAAGTGGTTGACCGCACACAGGTCATTCTGGATATCTTCGCGCATCGCGCGCACAGCCGCGAAGGCAAGATTCAGGTGGAGCTCGCGCAGCTCAAGTACCTTTTGCCCCGCCTGATGCACAAAGACACGTCGCTTTCGAGACTGGCGGGCGGCATCGGCGGCGTGGGCCCCGGCGAAACCAAGCTGGAAATCGACCGCCGGCGCATCCGCGAACGCATCACCCGGCTGGAAAAAGATTTGAAGTCGATTGCCAAATCGCGCGGGCAGCGACGGGGGCGGCGCGAAAAGTCCGGCCTGCCGGTGATTTCGATTGTCGGTTACACCAACGCGGGCAAGTCGACGCTGCTCAACACGCTCACACAAAGCGCGGTGCTGGCGGAAGACAAGCTCTTTGCCACGCTCGACACCAAAAGCGCAAGGCTTCGGTTTCCCCGCGACACGGAGGCTGTCATTACCGACACGGTGGGCTTTATCCGCAATTTGCCCAAAGAGCTCATGAGCGCCTTTCGGGCGACGCTCGACGAACTGCATCAGGCAGATCTGCTGTTGCATGTCATTGACGTTGCCAACGAACGATTCGAAGAGCAGGTCGCGGCCGTGGAAAAAATTCTGGAAGATTTGGATATCAGCGATAAACCGGCCATTCGCGTGTTCAACAAGGCGGACCGTTTCGAGGACAAGGAAAACCTTCAGGCGCTTTGCCGGAGGTTTGAAGCGGTGGCCGTCTCCGCATTGGACAAAAAGACGCTTTGGGGGCTTTTGGAAAAGATCGAAGCGGCCCTGCCTAATGCGGTCTGTTCACAGCGGGAGAATTATGCTACGGAAGAATAGGCTGTAGGCTGTTAGACGGTAGGCTGTAGGTTGCAGGTTGTAAGGAATGTCATGAGATTATTTCGCGTTTTTGTTATTTTGTTGTTCCTTTTGTTTTCAACGGGAAGTTTTGCCGCCGAAAAAATCCTGACGATTGTTCATACCAATGACATGCATTCTCATTTCCAGGGCTTTGCGCCGGAAATCGACTACCGGCCGTTCGAGGGCGGTTCCGACAAAACGGACGGCGGCTGGGCGCGCGTGGCCTCTGTCATTTTCAAAACCCGCAAAGAAAAAACCAATCCGGTGCTCGTTTTGGATGCCGGCGATTTCTCGATGGGGTCGCTGTTTCACATGCTGACGCGCGAAGAAGCTTTTGAGTTGAGGCTTCTCAAGGCGATGGGCTACGACGCTGTGACGCTGGGCAATCACGAATTCGATCTCAAGCCCGCGGGACTGGCCGCCATGCTGCAAAGCGCGAAAGCGAAAAACGGCCTGCCCGCAATTGTTTTCGCCTCGGCGGTTTTCGATCCGGCCAGGCCTGAGCTCCAATCGCTTGCGGATGCGTTTCGGGATGCGGGCGTCAAACCTTACACCGTTTTGGAACGAAACGGCCTGAAAATCGGCATCTTCGGCCTTTTCGGGAAAAGCGCGGTCGAGTTTTCCCCGTTTGCCAAACCTCTGACCTTCAGCGATCCGATCGAGACCGCGCGCAGGATGGTCGATATTTTACGCAAATCGGAAAAAGCCGATCTGGTCATTTGCCTGTCGCACGGCGGTTTGAGCGACAATCCCAAATTTTCGGAAGACGAAATTCTGGCCAAAGATGTTCCAGGCATCGATGTGATCATCAGCGGCCATTCCCACACCAAACTGGATCAACCGATCATCACCGGCAATACCATCATCGTTCAGGCCTGGTGCTATGGGAAGCAGGCAGGCATTCTGGATCTGGCGATCCGCGACGGCAAAACAGCCGTGAAAAAATATACGCCGGTGCGGATCACGAGCGCCATTGCCGCCGATCCCGGTATTCAGCGCGTCATTGAATCGTTCAAGCAAAAACTCGACGCCGACTTCCTTGCGCCCCTTAAGCTCTCCTACGATCGGGTGATCGCCGAAACGAAGTGGGATTTGACCAACAGGGCGGAAGAATCACCTTTGGGAAATCTGCTGGCCGATTCCATCCGCCGCGCCGTCAATCAAGCTGATGCCGATCCCGCCGATCCATCAAGCAGCGTGCAAGTCGCCGTGGAATCCAACGGCATTATCCGCGACGATTTGATGAAAGGCCTGACCGGTAAAGTCGCCGTGGGCGATCTGATCCGCACGTTTCCCATGGGCATCGGTCCGGATCAATCCATGGGGTATCCCATTATCAGTTTTTATCTATACGGCTATGAAATCAAACGGGCGATGGAAATTTTGACGAGCGTCCGTCCGCTCAAAGACAATGACGACTATTTCTTGCAGGTTTCCGGTCTTCGATTCCAATACAACCCTTACCGGATGTTTTTCGACCGTGTGACCCAAATGGAAATCGGCAGCGACGAAGAGGGCTATTCGCCTCTGGATTACAGCAAATCCAACAAAAATCTCTATCGCGTGGCCGCCAACATCTATAACGCCACCTTTTTAAAAATGGTGGGCCAGTTCACGTACTCTTTTTTGGAAATTATTCCCAAAGACAAAAATGGCAGGCCCATTGACGACCTGTCGCAGGGGGTGGTGGATGCGGACAAAGCCAGGCCGGGCATCCAGGAGCTCAAGGAATGGCTGGGTCTGATTAATTACGTAAGGTCTTTTCAGGATGTTGACGGAAACGGTCTGCCCGATGTGCCGGAAAAATATTCGCAAAAGCTGGGCCGCATTGTGGAAATACCGAGCCTAAACCCGGTCAATCTGCTCTCAAGGGCGGAAAAACCCACGTTGCTGGCGGTGGCGCTGGGTATTGTCATGTTGCTGCTGATCGGAGGCGTTGCTTTAATCATAAAACGCAGAAAGAAAAGAGCGGATCAACACGTTAAGCGCTAAGAGACTGTGTCAGAATGTTAAAACGCGGTCATTCCCGCGAAGGCGGGAATCCAGAACTCTTTAATATTCCTGGATTCCGGATCGCGCTTCGCTTGTCCGGAATGACGAAAATGGAATTGCGACACAGTCTCTAAGCGAGGAGATAGAGAATATAAACCCCGAAGGGGTTATACGTTTATAGAAAAAGGAGATAAAAGTTCGACCCCGTCGGGGTCGCAGATTTTTTTGCTGATTACTATAAACCTTGCATCCCTCCGGGATGACAAAACATAAGGACACGATTATGAACAAAGATTATCTTGAAATCCGCTGGCACGGGCGCGGCGGGCAGGGGGCGATCACGGCGGCTAAAATCGTCGCGGGCGCGGCCTTTGCCTCGGGCTACGCAGGCGTCGTCATGGCGCCCAGCTTCGGAACGGAACGCAGAGGCGCGCCGGTGATGACGTCGCTTAAAATTTCCAAAACCAAAATTTACGACTTGTCTCCCATCGAAAAACCGGACGTTGTCGTGGTTCTCGACCATCTGCTGCTCAAGGAAGCGGATGTCACAGGCGGTCTCAAGCCCGGCGGGGTCATTGTGTTGAACACGCCGATGCCTCATGAATCCTATTCTTTTCAGGATTTTCAACTGGCCACGGCGGATATCACGGCGATTTCGGTGGAAGCGGGCCTGCCGCACGGCATGGTCAACACCGGCATCATCGGATCGCTGGAAAAAGCCATTGCCTTTTTGGGCATCGATATTCTGATCAAAGGCATCGAAGAGGAATTTCGCGCTCGCAAGCCCGAGCGCAATACGCTGGCGGCTAAACTGGCCTTTGAACGCACCGTGACGGGAGGTTGAACATGGGAACAAGAAATTATCGAAGAAAAACATCGCACAGCGAATCCGGCCCCGGCGACGGCGGAAGAACCGGTTCCTGGCGTGTCGAGCGTCCGGTCGTGGACCGCAGTGTCTGCATTCCCGCAAAGCGCGGCAAGGAAGCCTGTTTCATCTGCTGGCTTTTTTGTCCCGAAGTTGTCATTTCCCGCACGATTCCGCCGACGATCAATCTGGAATACTGCAAGGGCTGCGGTATCTGCGCCGAAGAATGTCCCACCAAAGCCATTACCATGGTGGACGAAGCGCAATTCGCGGATGAAGACAAGGACAAGGAGTAAACGTCATGCATATTATTGAAAACGGAAATGTTGCCGCGGCCATGGGCGTCAAACTCTGCCGCGCCAATGTGATTGCGGCTTATCCCATTACCCCGCAGACGCCTTTGACGGAGCGGCTCTCCGAATATGTCGATGCGGGCGAAATGGACGCCGAATATATTCCCGTGGAAAGCGAACATTCCGCTCTGGCCGTGTGCATTGCCGCGGCTTCGGCCGGCGCCCGGGTTTCGACGGCGACGAGCGCCAACGGTCTGCTCTATATGCACGAACAGGTCCAGTGGGCCGCAGGCGCGCGTCTGCCCATCGTGATGTGTGTCGTCAACCGCGCGGTCGGCGCGCCCTGGAATATCTGGAACGACCAGCAGGACTCCATCTCTCAGCGCGACACCGGCTGGATTCAGATTTACTGCGCGGATCATCAGCAGATTATCGACACCGTCATCAAGGCCTACTGGATTGCGGAAAAAGTCAGCATCCCGATCATGGTCTGTTACGATGGTTATATCTTGTCGCATACCTACATGCCGTTTGATCTGCCGGAACAAGACAAGGTCGATGCCTTTTTGCCACCCTTTCAGCCGGACTACGCGCTTAATCCCGAAGAGCCCGCCAACCTCAACACCGTAACGCTGCCGGATGTGAGAATGGACGTTCACGGCGAACTGGCGCACGGCTATATGGAAATCCGCTATCTCCTGCACGAAGATATGCGCCAAACGCTTACCGTGGCGGCCGAGGCCGAAAAACGCTTTGGGGAAATCTTCGGCCGCAGCGCTGATCCTTATATCGAGCCGTATCTGTGCGACGATGCCGACTATGTCGCCGTGGGGATGGGGTCTCTCACGTATCAGTTGCGTGTTTCGGTCGATGCGCTAAGACAAGAAGGCATCAAAGTGGGCGTGATGGGGCTTCGCTTCTACCGGCCCTTTCCGGATGAAGCCGTGGCCAGCGCCTTGCAAGGAAAGAAAGGCGTGATCGTTTTTGAAAAAGCGCTCAGTTACGGGTATGAAGGCGCATTGATGTCCGATTTGAAAGCGGCGCTTTACGATCATCTGGCCGGGACCGGCCCTCTGCCGCTCGTTCAGAATTTTATCGCCGGCATCGGCGGGCGCGACATCCATACCGAAGATCTGACCAACACGTTAAGAGCCGCGACCCAGGGCCGGGTGGCCAAAGAGCCCGTCTGGATCGGGCTTAAGTTATAGGAGTTTTCCATGTCATCGAAAAGTACGATTTTAAGTTTACCCCAAGAAGAATTCGTTCATCCGGGAACGCGTGCCTGCACGGGCTGCGCTCTGGCCATTGCCTACCGCGTGGGCCTCAAGGCCCTGGGCAAAGACACCATGCTGATCGTCCCTCCCAGTTGCCTCACCGTTTTGCAGGGATTGTTTCCGGTGGCTTCCACCAAACTGCCCTGCCTTAATGTCACGTTTGCCTCGACGGCGGCGGCAGCCACCGGCATTCTTGCCACACTCAAGACAAAAGGCAATACCCACACCACCGTGGCCGCCTGGGCGGGCGACGGCGGCACCAGCGACATCGGCCTGCAGGCCCTGTCCGGCGCGGCCGAGCGCGGCGACAACTTCATTTATTTTTGCTACGACAACGAAGGCTATATGAACACGGGCGTGCCGCGCTCGGGCACCACGCCCATCGGCGCCATCACCGCCAACACGCCGTTTAAAGGA
>CAZGDK010000062.1:0-8349 GCA_964525155.1 uncultured Smithella sp.
CCTTCGGCGCACTTCATCCTGTAGGTTTTAATAATCTGAGGGATGGAACTGGCGCACATGATGATCGAACCAACCGTTCCCATCATTTCAAAAATATTTTTGACATCCATCATTCGTATATTCTCCTTTGCACCAAATAAAAAAACTCCCGAAAATGATGAGCATCACTTCCGGGAGGCATATTTCCAAAATAAAAAATGGCCTCCGTGAGTAAAAACTCAGGAGACCAACTTTCTCAGATCTCGTAGGGCCTGTTTATGTCTATCCGTGCGATAGATTCACAAGCAATGTTTGACGACAATGTACTGCCGCTGGAATAAGATGTCAAACGGAATTTACTTTTTGGGATGACGTTTACTGAAGATATTCACATTTGTTATCGAGAAAGCTTGCTTGAGGGACAAATCAATGTTCAGCTCTTCCTCCCGTTACCACGAGGCAATAATGGTTGTGCCCTTGCCCGGGTGGGTGTGAATGCGCAGCATGCCGCCGGTCAGTTCCGCGCGCTCCCGCATACTCATTAAGCCCAAACCCTCCATCACGGGAATGTCATAGTTTCCGGCCACCTGCTTTAAATCGAACCCTTTGCCGTTGTCTGCCACGGCCAGTTGTATGCGGCCGTCGACTTGCGTAAGCGTTACCCTTACTCGATCTGCTTCACTGTGTTTCGCGGCGTTGTTGAGCGCTTCCTGCAAGATGCGGTAAATAATAATTTTCAGGGGCTCGGGGACATCTTCCTCCTTGACCCGGATGTTCTGTTCCACCTGCATGCCGCCGTATACCGCTTGCAATTCGCGGCAAAACCAGGAAATGGTCGCCAGAATGCCCAGGTCGTCGAGAATCGACGGCCGCAGGTCCATCATGATTCTGCGCACTTCCTCGATGGTCTGCTTCAGCAGATTTTTTCCGGTTTCCAAGAGCTTGGCCGCCCCGGCAATATCCTGTTTTTCGATGAGCTGCTGAAGGGTGTTTTCCATGCTGAACTTGATGGCCGTCAGATACTGGCCGATGCTGTCGTGAAGTTCGCGGGAAATGTGTTTTCTCTGGCGCTCTTCCACGCTGATGAGCTGCGCGGAAAGAGCGCGCAACTGCTTTTCCGATTTCAGAAGTTTCATTTCGGCCACTTTGCGCTCGGTGATATCTTCCATGTGGCTGATGACGGAATCCGGCGGCATGTAGACAAACGTCAGGACGACGATCTTTTCGGTTTGTCTGGTGAACATCCGGTACGGTGTTTCGCGCTTGATGATGACATGTTCCTTGAAGCATTTGTGCAGGTCCGCCTGGATGTCGGGCCGGTCTTCGTAGATGATGCTTGCGGGCTTGTCCAGAAAATTGCCGATCAGGCCGTCGGTGAAATCCTCCATCGTGATGTTATAATCGGCAATGATGAAATCGTCTCCTTTTTTCTGCCAGGTGATGGTGGGGATATTGGTCAGCCGGTACTGAATCTTCAGGCGTTCCTTCCTGGCCTGCATCATTTCTTCAATATACTTGAGCTTGATTTCATTTTGCTCTAATTCGGCGACTCTCCGGCGCAGGATCGCAATCTCTTCTTTGGGGGTCGGTGTTTTCCTTTCTTTCACGTCCGTCATCTCCGCGCCGGGGGAATTAAAAATTTGTCATATGCAATCTAGTGTAGTGGGTCCAACGCTTCTTTACATCATGAAAGATCTAATGCCATATTTTGTCATTTCCGCCCGGCATTCGCCGGGTAAACATCCTGCGGAAATCCAGTGTTTGCGCAGATCACTGGATTTACCCTGAAGGGCACAAGCCGGGTCAAGCCCGGAATGACAGAAAGGTGTTTCTGACGCACTACACTAGCATCTCTGGCAACAAAACAAAAGAGTGAAAGCATGAGGGAACACAGGCAAGCGCAATCCGCCCTCCGAATTGACTTGCAGCGGCACAGGCGATGTGCTACCCATCCGGCACTTTTTTAGGAGCATTTTGTTCATGATTCATTTCAGTGGCATTGCCAAGCAGCACGGCCCGCAAATTCTGTTTCGGGACGCCAGTTTTCAAATATTGCCGGGATCTCGTACAGGCCTTGTCGGTCCCAACGGCGCGGGTAAAACAACCATTTTCCGCCTGATCATGGGCGAAGAGGAATTTGACGAGGGAGACATCACCAAAGCGCGCAACACCGTCTGCGGCTATTTCTCGCAGGACGTGGGTGATATGTCCGGCCGATCGGCGCTTGCCGAAGTCATCTCCGCCTCGGAAGATGTGGTGAAACTCGGCGCGCAGATTTCGGAAATGGAAGCGGCCATGTGCGAGCCGATGGACGAAGAAGACATGGCCGATCTGCTGGAGCGTTACGGCAATGCGCAGGCCGAATTCGAGCATCGCGGCGGGTATGATCTGGAAAGCCGCGCGCAAACCATCCTGACCGGCCTGGGCATCGGCCCGGACGATTACCACCATCCGGTGGAAAGTTTCAGCGGCGGTTGGAAGATGCGCATTGCGCTGGCCAAAATTTTGTCGATCAATCCCGACGTGCTCCTTTTGGATGAGCCCACCAACCATCTGGATGTGGAATCGATCATCTGGCTGGAAGAATGGCTGCAAAACTCGTTTAAAGGCGCGCTTCTGATGACGAGCCACGACCGGGAATTTATGAACCGCGTGGTGAATCGCATCATCGAGGTGGCCAACCGCACGATCACGACTTACGGCGGCAACTACGATTTTTATCTGCGCGAACGGGAGATTCGGCGCGAACAGCTGCAGGCGAGCTACCGCCGCCAGCAGGAGATGCTGGCCAAGGAAGAGGACTTCATCGCCCGCTTTGCGGCGCGCGCCTCGCACGCCTCGCAGGTGCAGTCCCGCGTCAAGAAGATCGAAAAAATCGAACGCATTGAAATTCCGCCCGAAGCGCGCCGCATTCAATTTGAATTTGCCGAACCGCCCAGAAGCGGTGACGACGTCGTCAAACTGGACAATGTCGGCAAGGTCTGGCCGCGGCCCGACGGAACTGAAAAATCCGTTTTCGGCGGCATAAGTGGCATCATCAGGCGGCAGGAAAAGATTGCCGTGGTGGGCATAAACGGAGCGGGAAAATCCACGTTTTTAAAAGTGCTGGCGGGTCAGGCCCAAGCCTCCTCGGGCAGCCTGAAACTGGGCGCCAATGTTTACCCCGGCTATTTCAGCCAGCATGCCATGGATATTCTGGACGGGCAAAAGACCATTCTGGAAACCGTGCAAGACGCGATGCCGATGGCGCACCTGGGCGTGCTGCGTAATCTGTGCGCGGCGTTTTTATTTTACGGCGACGATATCTACAAGCGCATCGACAAACTTTCCGGCGGCGAAAAAAGCCGCGTGGTTTTGGCGACCATGCTGGTGCAACCGATAAATCTGCTGATTCTGGATGAGCCGACCAACCATCTGGACATTTCGTCGCGCGAGACGCTGCTTGCCGCTTTGCAGAAGTTTACCGGGACGGTCGTGCTGGTGAGCCACGACCGTCACTTTTTGCGCTCGCTTGTCAACCGGGTCTTTGAAATCGATCACGGCGAGATGCGCATTTACAACGGGAGTTACGACTATTATCTGGAAAAGACCGGACGGGAGCACAAGGCGGCTTAATGTTCGCGTCATGGAACAAAGGGGCGACCCCTTTTTCTGAAGCGGTCGAATGGCTCGATGATTTCATTCTTGATAAATTTCCGGATTTATATTTGGATGAAATCAACTTTGACTACGAAAGGATTTTACCGTGACTGATTCCATCGCCGGGAGAGTTGATGAATTATTTACCGCGGGCTATCGCTGAGCGGAAAGCGTGATGCTTTCCGTGTCTGAAAGCAAAAACATTTCATCCGACCTGATTCCGAAAATCGCCACAGGCTTTTGCGCGGGGATATCGCGCACCCAGGGACCCTGCGGCGCGGTGACCGGCGCGGTGCTGGCCCTGAACATGTTTTACGGGCGCAACGATCCCTCCGTGGCGCTGACGGATTGCTATCCCCCGGTCCAGACGTTTTTAAGCAGATTTAAAGAAACATTCGGTTCGACCAACTGTCTTGAACTCATCCAGTGTGATTTGGCGACGGAAGAGGGCCGGAAAAAATTTATCGATGAGAATCTCATCGTGACATGCAAAGGTTTCACCGCGGAAGCCATCCGGATGGTCCTGTCGATTCTCGACGAAAAAATCTAACTTCCCGACAATATCTTCTCAATATCCAAAAGCGTGGTCACGCCGTCGGTCATTTTGGCCATGCCGGTGATGAAATTCGTATTGACCCGCGTGCCGAAGGACGGCGTGTCTTCAATGACGTTTTCCTTGATGTCGGCTACGGCCAGTACGGCGTCGGTGATCATGCCGATGCGCGTGGAGCCGCCGTGACCCGCCACGTCCACCACGATAATGCACATGCGGTCGTTGTATTCAATGGCGTCCATGCCCAGTTTCAGGCGCAGATCGACGATGGGGATGACTTTCCCCCGCAGATTGATGACGCCCTTGACGTATGCGGGCAGCTGCGGCATGGAACGGATGGGCTGCATGCGGATGATTTCCCGCACGTCGAGCACCGGCACGCCGTAGCGTTCTTCGGCCAGATTGAAAATGATGTATTTTCCTTCCCGGCTGGATTCGACCAGAATCTTTTCCTTCAAGCCGATCTTCGGCGCGGGCTGCGGTTTGCAGGGCGCGGCTTGTGCGGTGGAAAGCTCGGCTGTCGCTTCAGTCGTTTTTTGCGCCGGAGCGGCCAGTTTGCAGGCCTCGTCGGCAAAACGCAGATCCACAAATTTTTCCAGATCGATAATCCCGCCGATGTTCATGTGATCTTTCATGAAGCGCTGGATTACATCCAGGTCTTCCAGCACCGGATACAAATTATCAGTGGTGATGCCGTTGGGCTCGGTGAGCACCCGGTGCAGAAGGGCGGGGTCCAGACCGATTTTCTTTTCAGGATCTAAAAAGGACACGGCGATGTCGGCGGACGCCTGCGGGTGGCTGACGATAAATTTTCCGGAATCGACCAGCAGGTTGGTAAACTCATGCACCGCGTCCGGATTGCGCGAGATGAATTCCTCGCGGAAGACGACGACGCAGCAGGGATGATGATCCCAGATTTCGCTGGAGAGAAGCTGTTTTTCGGCGATGCCCGCCGCAATGGCCCGGGAGCCGATGGGCTCGGCCACCATGAAGCCGCAGGCGTTGGGCGTTTCCGTAAGAAACGCAGGCATGTTGACCGGCGCGCAGACTTCAAAAACCATGTTCACCGCGCCCGCGCCCACCACGCCCGGCTTCAATCCCATTTCAGAGAAGTATTTGAACGCCAGCATATTATGAATGGACATGCGGTGCGGAATGAAAAATGTTTTATGCTTGAAAAACTGCTGGTAGGGCTTACGGTAGTCCATGGCTTTGTTGCGCACCATGATGCTCCCGTTGCGGTGCGCAAAAAGCACCAGTTTGATCGGCGCGCCGAAATTGAACAAATCCATGGCGATGGGCCCCAGGATGAAGGCCGCGTCCACCTGGCCGCGCTCAAGCGCGTCCTGAACCAGGTTCCAGCTCATCATGCACTGGGTTTTCAGCGAAAAAGCATGCGGCTTAAGCTGCCCCGTTTCAATACGGTGTTTGAGCACTCCCAGGGCCAGATGATCGGTAATTTGAATATGAGCCACTTTCAGGACGGACCGGCCGTCGGACGTTGTTTTGGGCGCGGCTTCGGCGGGCTCGGCGGGGGCTTCCGGCTTGACGCCGAAAATTTCATCAATTTTGCTTTTGAGTTCGTCCGGAGAAAAGGGTTTGGCCACCACGCCGGAGGCGCCCGCCTCCATGGCCTGCTTGACGTAAATTTTATCGCCCTGGCCGGTGGCCATCAAAAATCCCGTGCTTTTGTACGTCGGGTTTTGCCGCATCCAGGCGAGGACATCCATGCCGGATTTGTTGGGCATGTTCCAGTCGGAAATGACCAGTTGAACATCCTTTTCCGACTCCAGTTTTTCCATGGCCTGGGCTCCGTCCACCGCTTCAATCACATTGGTATAACCGATCTGCTGGAGAATTTTGACTTCCATTTTACGCATGGTTGCGCCGTCTTCGGCCAGAAGAATTTTTATTGTCTGATCAATTGCCATAGGTTCGGTCTCTTTCTTTTTTGTTAATATTATGGGCGTCTTACGAAAAACCGGCAACGTTAAGAATGCATACGAATTTTATCGACATCCACACGCATAACTTTAGCCCATCGTCTTGATTTTTGAACAAGGGTTGCAACCCCTTGTTCTGGTACGGTGTTTATCCCTTTTTTACGGTGTGTGTCCGTGCCCAAACAAAAAACTCCGGATGATTTTATACGGCGGCCTGCGGCTTAAAGAAAATATTGCACTTAAATCCAATCAGCGCTATTTTAACCGCCATCTATTTCATCGCAGGCACAGGTTTTTTCATGACAAAGCAGCATGAGATGTTCAAAAACATGATTGATCTTGTCACATAAACATAATGAGGAGGCGACATCATGAACATTGCGGAATTGGCTTTAAAGAATTTGGCCGTTGGGGAACATGTCAGCTATATTTTTGAAGGACGGGAAATCACCAATGTACAGATGGACCGGGCCGCGAAGCGATTGGGCAATGCGCTCAAAAAACTGGGTGTCGGCCGCGGCGACCGGATCATCATGCAGATGCCCAACACGCCGGAAGTTTTGCAGGCCTTTCAGGCCATCTGGCGAATCGGCGCCATTGCCGTCCCCATCAATTACATGGTGGGTCAGGAAGAAATCAATTTTATTTACAAAGACTCCGGCGTCCATACGGTGATTACCTCACCGGAATATCTGGACAAGGTTAAAACCGCGCAATCCAAATCCGGCGCCGTCAAAAACATTATCCTGGTTGCGGATCAGGATGTTGAGAGTACGCACAATTTCAGGAAGCTTGTTGAGGAGAGCTCCGAGGAGCTGGAACTGGCGCAAACGGCGGACGACGACGTGGCCACCATGATTTATACGTCGGGCACGACCGGCACCCCCAAAGGCGTGATGCTTACGCACGCGGGGCTTTCCTATTCGGCTTACCGGCAGCAGGAGACCACCAATCTCCCGCAGGACCTCATTTCACTGGCCATGCTGCCCTTATGCCACTCGTTCGGCGTCGCCATGATGAACGGATCGTTTCTGCGCCTGAAGGGCAAAGTCATCATCATGCGCCAGTTCAATCTGGAACAGGTGTTTGCCAACATCGACAAGTACAAGGTTCAGAGCGTGCCCATTGTTCCCACCATGGTGGTTTACATGCTGATGTTCCCGGATTACAAAAAGTATGACATCAGCAGCGTCAAGTATTGGCCTTGCGGATCGGCGCCTCTGTCTTTGGATACCTGGAAGCAGTTCAAGGAAAAATTCGGTCATGAAATCGCGGAAGGGTGGGGGCTCACCGAAGCCGGCGCCAACAACTCCACCAATGTCGGCCGTCATTTAATCAAGCCCGGTTCCATCGGGAAGCCGATGGACGGCATGCAGATGAAGATCGTCGATTTCAACGACAAGGATCTGCCGCAGGGACAGGAAGGCGAGATTGTTCTTAAAGGCCCGATGGTCATGAAAGGATACTGGAACCTGCCTGAAGCCACGGCGGACGTGATCAAGGACGGCTGGCTGCATACCGGCGACATCGGCTACGTGGACGCCGACGGTTATTTTTACATCACAGACCGCAAGAAAGACATTATCATCAAAGGCGGTGAAAACATATCGCCGCGCGTCATCGAAGAAGTTCTTTATACCCATCCGGCCGTATCGGAAGCGTCGGTCATCGGGATGAAAGACAAGGTTTACGGCGAAGAAATCAAAGCCTTTGTGACGCTCAAGCCGGGCGAAAAAGCGACCCCGCAGGACATTGTGGAATTCTGTCAGGGCAAGCTCAAGAAATTTTTCGTTCCCAGGGAAGTTGTCATTCTTTCGGCGATGCCCAAAACACTGGTGGGAAAGATTCTGAAAAAAGAGCTGCGCAAGATGTGAGGGCAAGGGCCCATTCGTCTTGAAAAATGTAAAGTGATCGTGTATAAAACCCCCGGTATTACGATATTAAAACGGAGGATGATGTTATGAAACCCAGCGAAAAAGAAGAAGAATATTACGCCCGTCAGGAATACGAAAAAAAGAGAAAACTCGAAGAAGAGAAAAACAAAAACATGAAGTCGGACGAGAAGGCCAAACTTCAAGCCCTTCACTACATGAAATGTCCCAAGTGCGGCCTGGATTTAATTGAGATCGATTACAAAAGCATCAAGATCGACAAGTGCTCCGGCTGCGAAGGCGTCTGGCTGGACGCGGGCGAACTTGAAGCGGTTTCCTCGATGGAAAAAGGCGGTCTGGACAA
>CAZGDK010000062.1:8449-17604 GCA_964525155.1 uncultured Smithella sp.
AAGCAGATCGCCGACATGGTGAAATCAGGCGATTGGATCAACCACGGCACGGTCGGCGGCGATTCCACCGTCTGCACCGAAGCCGTGGCCCATCGGCTGGGTCCGGGCGCGGGCGATCTCCACGACATCGAATTCTGGCTGGCGGGAAATTTTTATCCGCATCCGGAACTGCAGCAGATCGATCCGCTTCAGCAGTATCATTGCGTGCACGAACATTTCTTCTTCCCTTGGAACCGCAAGGCCCGCGAAGACAACGGCGTGACCAGCTGGACGCCCTGGGGCTGGGCGGGCGGGACCTGGGCGCATCATTACCGCTTCGCCCACGGCGACCGCGGCAAGCGCGGCATGGACTGGTGGTTTAACGCCGCCACCGCCCCCGACAATCACGGCTATTTCAACATGTCCTACGGCACCAACAGCAGCAATATTTTCAGGCAGACCGCCAAAAAGATTGTCTTTGAAGTCCGTTCCGACTATCCTTGGGCGGAGGGCGGACGCTTCAACACGATTAACATCGACGAGGTCGATTACTGGGTCGAGGTCGACTGCGAAAAGTACAAATGGCCGCAGATGAATGAAAAGGCCATTGCGCCCCGGCCGGTGGAGCAGGAGATCGCCAAACACGTCATGACCATCATGCGCGACCGCGACGTTGTGCAACTGGGCATCGGGTCGCTCCCGTCGGCGTGCGTGGCCGCCATGGCGGACGCGGGGTTTAAAGACCTGGGCATTCACACCGAAATGCTCAACTACGGCCTCATCAAGATGATCGAATCCGGTCAGGTGACCAACGCATACAAGAATCTGGATCAGGGCAAGAGCGTCTGGACGTTTGCCTTTCCCGTGGATGTGATGTGGTATTACGAAACCGTACATCGCAATCAGGCGCTGGCCGCATACGACATCGACTACACCAACAACCTCGACATTCTGCGCCGCATCGACAACATGGTGGCCATCAACAACACCGTGGCCGTCGATCTGCTGGGTCAGATGTCCTGCTCTTTCTACGATAAGCGGCCGATTTCCGGCACGGGCGGATTTTTCCAGTTCATCATTTTCAGCGCGCAGTCCAAAGGCGGCCGCAGCGTCGCCGCGATGACCTCGCGCAGCAAGCACAACACCCCGCGCATCGTGCCCTTCCTGCCCGCCGGCACGGCGGTGGATGTGCCCGCGCAGTTTGCCCAGTATGTCTGCACGGAATACGGCATCGTCAATCTGCGGGGCTTAAACGGTTATGAACGCGCCTCGGCGCTCATTTCCATTGCGCACCCGGACGACCGGGAATGGCTCACCAGGGAAGCCAAGGAAAACGGCCTCATCCCGCCGAAATTCCCGGTGAACTTCCACCCCGAAGAAGGCGGAAACCGCCGTTATCCGTCTTCCCGGGACCGGCAGCATTACAAAATGCCCATGGGCGGCGCTATCTGGGGCTACGATTGGGACCCGATTCAGTCGGGAAAATAAGTTTCGCTTTCAAAATAACCACAGCCCGTCTCTTCACAAAAGAGGCGGGCTGTTGACGTTTGGAGATGATGCAGTTATTAACAGTCTCAAAATAGTAACGACATTTAATCAAATTGCATTTTTATCGTCACCCCGGCGAAGGCCGGGGTCCAGCTCAATAAGTCTGGATTCCCGCCTTCGCGGGAATGACCCACGTTAATACTATTATGAGACCGTTAATAAAAAGTAATCTGTCCGAAACAAGAAATGCCGGACGTCTTTAAAATAAATCCTGCGTTTTGGTGAGTACACCTACAATAATGCAATATTGTTATGTCTGGTAATGTGTTTCTTTCCAATTGAAAGGCTAACATGTGCATAACCGGGAGGCAACGCCCTTTGTTGCCGATCCGGTTCATGCGTTGGTTCGGCAGCATTATTCTCCAGAACAATCTTATGTGGCCTCTTTATCTTGAATGATCCGGCTTTGCGCACACCCTGTAAGTCTTAGTGGAAAGCCGGTCAAAACAGGCACAGGATTGTATTCCATAATACCTTTGCATGGGGCCAGAGCTTTACAGCATTGGCCAGAGTAGAAAAGAGTCCTGCAATACCACCTATCAGCCCACCGACCAGCCAGACAGAGGTTTGATGCCTCTCATAGAAACTGCG
The DNA here is from genome assembly GCA_964525155.1 of uncultured Smithella sp. Classification (GTDB taxonomy): domain Bacteria; phylum Desulfobacterota; class Syntrophia; order Syntrophales; family Smithellaceae; genus UBA8904. The sequence continues at coordinate 10,568 of CAZGDK010000062.1, forward strand.
TACGGTGAAATCGGCTTTATCGGTACAGCTGCGCCATGTATTTCCGTCGAAATAGGTGAATACGAAGCTTATAGATTGTTGGCCTGACCGTGCTTTGCGATGCAAACGCAAATCCATAAATAGTGGGGATTTCCCTTTGGGATGTTTTATTTCAGTGGATATCTGGTAGTTCTCTCGTTCTTCTTCTGGCCTTGCGTCGAAAAACCATGTTGCTTTTTGTGAAGTATTGTTCTCGTAAACCATTCCTCCGCTGAGACAACAAACCATTCCGACTAGATCTAAAGAGGCTTGCTCAGCACCCCACCCCATCTTGCCATCTTCGTAAGTCTTGAGGCTGTGCCATACGGTCGAATTGTCAATGTCGAAGACATTCGGAGAGGGATAGAATGCAACTTTGGCGGCTTGGATGACGCCGTAACCGGAAATATAAACCTCAATCTGAAGGCTTCCACCAGGATCAACGATCGGATCGGATATGAGAAGTGCCAGATTGTACGAACCGGGGTTTGAAGAAAATGCTCGTGATAGAGGGGTTATGTGATTAGTCATGTTATTTCTCATCATCGGAAGTCACTCCTCCCTAAAAGGCCGCGTCAGCGGCAAAACCTATTTAACGACTGGCTCCAACGTCAGTTCTGCGATTATCTTCTCGTCTTTATTCTGGCACCCGCCAAAGCAACAATCCCTGAACTAAGGAACAGCAGGGTTGAAGGTTCCGGAACGGGGGTAGTGCCTCCAGTGCCGGCCCTCGTTAATGCAGAACCGTAGCAACCTCCATATGGAAAATTGGACTGAACAGTTTCAATTACACCTCCAACGCCCCCAATTCGCAAATTAGCAATATCCAATATCTGCAATCCTCCTGCAGGATATGCCCACAAATACCCGGAGGGCACATAACCGTACATGCACTGTCCGTCGTCTGCCATGATGAAATTACCACCGTACCCGGCATATCCCTTAGCTGGCGATCCCCACTCCGTTCCTCCCCAAATTTCTATCAAGTCCATGGCATTGCCAAAATCCACATCTTCAGGATTGATTTCTCCCCCGGCCGCGACCACTCCCGCTGAGGCCATAAATGAACTCACCTCAGATCCAGAGGCGTATCGCCAGCCGTACAGGCTATCACCTTCAGTGGTCATCCTGGCTACTAAAGCATCATATGACATGCCGATCGTTTCAGACACATCAAGCCATTCCATTCCAGTACTTAAGTCGACGGAGATGCTTGAGTTCCATGGTGTCGTTATGACAGTACAGTTCGCGATAGAAAACAGTCCGTTTGACCAAAACAGGAGTGCCGCTAACCCAACTACGTAGCTCTTTTTCATGTCTTACTCCTTCTATTACATTCAGCAGGCTCATCCCGCCGAACAATTAATATACCAACTTGGTTTTTCCCGAAATTCAGTGCGATATTAATCTTTTAGAAAAATAATGCAAAGAAAAAAGTGCTTAAATATCGGGCATAATGAACTTTTGCTACTTGGTATTTTGTGGCAATATGTCGCTTGAGCCAAGATGGTATATCATGAAAAATTTGTCCAGCGTAAAGAAAACAATGCTAATGAGTATCGCTTGAAAGGTTGCATTGTGAACAGAAAAGGTAAAATCAACATTTCAGGAAGAAACAAACAAAACTGATCACAAATAATAATATCCGGCGGTGGTGTCGGGGTGGGCCGGAAGCGAATCATGGCCGGGACGTTGTGGCGCGAAGCGTTGTGGAGCATAAGACTGATAAACTGTGTGAGCAGAAGGGCGAGTTTTCGGCTGTCGCGCAGCAAGCATAGCGCCACAGTCGCGGACATTGAGCGATGGTCCGTCCCGACTCCATCGCCGCACCTTATAGAATACTCACTGGAATGCCGCTGGTCCGGTCCTGCCACTTGTGTGAAACCATTTCGGAGCAATCACCATGATTACTCCGGCATGGAATTCCTAAAACAGATACTCCAGACTCATCGACACATTCACCTGTTCCGACCAGACTTTGACGCCATGGTCGAAGCTTACGTCTAAACCGTAGGATTCGTTGATGAGGCGGTGCGTGCCGGTGGTGGCGATGCGCAGGTACTCCGCTCCGATATTTGCGTTGAAACAAGATGTCAGCCCGACCTTCAAAGTCATCATCGCATGCCAGGCATCGCCTGTGGTGGTGTCATTGGTAATGCGTTTGCCGCCTCGCAGCAAATGATAGTCCTCGTTAGTTGCCGTGATATAGGCCCAGTCGAACTGGGTTAGCAAATTCAGGCTGTTTAAGTGAAACGGCTTGCCCAGATCAAAACCGGCTTTCAAGCCGGCAAAATACCGCCGGTAAGTCTGCTCGAAGCTGATGCCGTCGCCGGGCAGAGGAGTCGGTGGTTGTGCGCTTTCCGGTGCGGGGTATGTCTGGACGCCGTCGTATGAAACCAGTGAAAAACGCTGCCAGGCAAGACCTGCAACAGGGCGCAGGTCCAGCCATCGGGGCAGCCTGAGCCAGTCTGAAATTTTCAGATCCACATCCGCCCGCACCATATAGCTGGGTTCCATCCGGCAGGAAGATTCGGAATAAATTGTTTTGATTTCCGGATGCTCATCATCGTCCCAGTCGGAATCCATCATGACGCCGTTTGTCCGGTTGTCGATGTTGCGAAACACTTCCGCGCCCACCGAAAAACGCGGAAAGTCCCGGCGCAGGGAAGCGCCTGCCCACCAGGTGTTTAGCGGAAATTCCAGGCGGCTCAGCGGCGCCTGATAAGGTGGAAAGGGATTTCCGAATTCGTAGGATGTGTGGCTTTGGAAAAAGTACTTTGTCTGAAAAGCAACGGACCAGTTTTTTAGCGATGTGTCTTTGGCGATCGGTTCGTCGGCGAAAGCCGGAAAGGCCACAGCCATCAGAAAGCACATCAAAAGAGCCGGATATTTTATGGGGTAAAATTTCATAAATATTTTTTTCAGAGGTCATATGCATCAATGATCAATGTTCCGAAAAGGAGCACGCGGTGCCGTCAAATCATCAATAAATCTTAAAGAATGTATCGGTTGGTCGGTTACCGGTCTTAAATCCGTGCAGAACACAGAGGCGCTGTTTCCTTTGTTAACTTTCTTGATCAGATATTTGAAAAGACGGCTGTTTCTTCGGGAAACTCAAGCGAATCAAGGCCGGGACGTTGTCGCGCCAAGACTCGTTTAGCGTCAACCTGTCTCATATTCGCTTATTTTTCGGGCTCTTTTTGGATGGCTTCTCTGCGGCGGAAGGCGTCGGCTTCGGCTCCGAAATACCGATCCTGCAGCGCTTGAATTGCCTGATCGCGCTGCTTCCGGGACAGGCCGGATGCCGTGAGAATTTTCTTTTCTTCCGCGCGATAGCGCTTTAAATTTTCATCTTCCGCGGCAACCTCCGCATCGGCTTTGCGCAACCTCTCGACTTGTTCCGGCGAAAAAAAATATTTGCGGAAATCTTCGATGGCCCGTTTGCGCTGATTTTCATCCATTTCCGCAAGGTCTCTGGCGTAAAGTTGCAGCTTGAGTTCATACAGATTGTAAGGTTCCTGATCCTCACCGAGGGAGACGGCCATTTTGCCCCACATGTCGCTTTTGAGTTTGTGCAGCTTCAATTCCTTTTCTTTCCCGTAAAGTCCGGAATCGCCGATCACGATCAGCCGTCTCAATAAATATTCATGCTCTTTGACCTCCTGGCCGAACAGGGCGTCGGCGGTTTCCCGCCCGAGTTTTTCCCGGCGGAAACTTTGAATCTGATAGAGTTGAAGCAGAAGTTCTTTGGGCTCGAGGGATGTGGTCTCAAAGCGGCTGTCGTTGACGACGATGATCTGGCAGTCCAGATACCTTCGGTAATATTCAAAAAGGCGCTGTGCATCCGGTTTTGGAAAACGGGCGAACAGATCCTGCCGCACCTGTTCATAATGTCCGTCCAGCTCGGTAAGAGATTGGACCGCAAATTGCCTCTCCAGAGCTCGAAATAGGCCAAGCGCCTCCGGTGTGACCGTTTCTCCGGACAGGTAGGGGCTTTCGGCGGATGCCGCTGAAATTTGAGTTGCCAAAAAATTTTTATCGTAGATATAATTATTTTCCAAAAAAGCGTGCGTTTCCGCATTGGCAAAGGCGTTTTGCTGAAGAACAGGAAAGAAAAAAATACCGGCTGTCAACAGCGCTATTTTCAGGAAGATCGGAATTTCTTTTTTCATAAGCATGAATACAAATGAGTTGCGCAAGTATAATCCAATAACGGGGTTTCGGCAAGGCCATAAAAAAGAAAGGGGATAAAATGAACTATCCCCTTTCCTGTTTCAACTTTTATGATGGAATCAGCTTAGAAACCTTTGGCCTTCAAACCTTTAACGACCCGCACGTAGTAGCCGACGGCGTCCCACGTTGCGCCTTTGTTGATATTAATGGCGTCGAAATGATTCAGGCCTTTGACGTTGTACCAAGCGCCAAGCTGTGTTCCCAGATAATTTCCCCACTTGGCGGAGCTGACCTGAACCAGTCCGTCGCCCAAACCGCCGCCGAACTGAAAACAAGTGGATGCATAGTTTTGCATGCCGGCCTGGAGGTAGTTGGAAATGGCCAGACCGTCTTCAGGATTGGGCGCTTTCGGGAGGCTGTTGGTGTACAGATCAATAATCTGTTGCAGTCCTGCCAGAGTGGACTTTATGGGGGTATACACTTTATAGGCGCAGCTGAAGCTCTGATAATAGACACCCGCCTTGTTCGGTGTATTGGGGTTGAATTTTAAAGTCATGTTTTCGACGGACAGGTCCGTCTGATTGATCTGCAACTTGGCTGCCACGGTTGCGGCGGAATCGCCGGTGGCTTTGGCAAGGTAAGCGATGCTGTACGGATTGAGGGCGACCGTTAATTTGGCTGCCACATCAGGCATTAACTTTGCTTCAGCGGCCAAAATCGTATCGATGAGCGAGCCTCTGTGTGGCGAGTCCGCGGTGGTCAGACTGGCTACATAAGGAGCGATACCCAGGTTGGAGATGGCGTAACGGGTATACAGACCGCCCTGCGAATGGCCGATGATGTTAAATTTTGCGGCGCCGCTGGCGGCTTTAATGCCCTTGAAGTTGCCGTACTTCACGCCATTGAACGTATAACCGTTGACAAACTGTGCAGCCTTTTCGGCTGACGTTCCCAGGGGCTCCACCTGCGTGATATAAACGGTAGCGCCGCATGCTCTCAGGGCTTCCACGATGCCGGGGAAACTGTTCGGTAATGTAGGAGTCGGGTAAAAACCCATGCCGTGAGCCAGAATAATCGGATACTTGGTTTTACAGGACGTATCCGCCGCGAAAACAGATGACGCCAAAAACAAAGACACCAGTACAATTAATGCAATACACACACTTCCTTTCAATGATACTTTTTTCATGAATCCTCCTTAGTAAAGAAATTTGATAGATGCCTTAGCGAGAAATATGCCAATTCTTATTTATGCTATCTAAGTATTTAATATATATGTGTATTAATATTTAATGGTTGTGAAATGCGGACTGGGTTGTGTCATTTAGTGTATCGTTTTGCGAATATTGATACTTAATATGAAACATTTATGGGACTTATCTTTTTTCAGGGGATGGGTGTTTAATCCGCAGGTGAATCACGCGGGTTTTAATCTGAAATGCAAGTGTCATTCTGGCTTCCGCTTCACGGTAGTTGCCCAGCGGTTCCAGGATAACCGTTGAAACCGTTGCATGGACCAGATGGCTGAAGTAACAGCGGTGGTGGCCGTCGTGGACCACATAGCGGATCGGGCGGTTATCAAAAAAGTCCCAGACAACAACGGGTGGGAGATGTCCCCCGATGGTTGCAAGATATCGGTGCGCCGCTTCAACCATGTCCACTTTTTCTTTTTCCAACTTGGTCTGACTGGCCCAGAGCCGTTCCGGCTGAAGGAAAATTGGGGAAGAAGCCTGAACCATTTCCGGATCAAGAAAGAGCAGGCGGCAGGCGAGCTTTTTGAGATCGTCGGGCGTGCTGCCTTCCCGCCAGTGGGTTCTGCCGAGAAACAAATCGTAGCCCAGCGCCCGGAGGTCCGGATCGGATGAATTTAAAAGTTCCGCAATTTCAGAAGGCGTTTTCTGCCGGGTCATGGCAAGTGACTCCAAATGGTGTTTATGATATTATCGGCAAAAATAAAAGGAGGTTGATATGAAGACTGCGCGAAAAGCGGTGTTGGCGTTTCTGGCGATTGTCCTTGCGGGGGCGGTCATCGGGTTCGCCGGAGCGGGCGAACGTTATGTCATGAATTCTTCCAGCGGGACGGTTCTGGATACCAAAACTCATCTGATGTGGGCGGCAAAAGACAACGGCAGCGACATCAGCTGGACCAATGCCAAAGCTTATTGCGAGAACTTCAGCGGCGGCGGCTACCGGGACTGGCGGATGCCGACCGCCGCAGAGCTTGCCACCCTCTATGACGCGGGCAAGACCGGCAAGGCGCCGTGCGCCGGAAACTTCGAGATTCATGTCGTCACGGAGGCAATCGGCATTACCTGTTTTGCGGCCTGGACGTCGGAAGCCAAAGGCCACGACGCGGTCCAATTCAGTTTCGTTTACGGCGCAGCTTCTCCTTATCTCCAATCCCACACTTACGCCACGCGGGCGCTTCCGGTGCGCGCCAGCAAATAAAAAAGGTTGGCATCCTGGGATCAATTTGTTTCGGGATGCCAACCCTGATGCTCACTTTCGTTTCGATTCTTATTCCGTCGGCATGGTTGTGAAGACGCCGCGCGGATCAACCTGCGTCCGGATGATTTTCAACGCTTCGGGTGTGACCAGCTTCGTTTCGGGAATTGCTCCATCAGGCTTAAGCAGTTCAAAGCCGGTGAGCTGCTGGGCCAGTTCAAAGGTCACGCCGGGCGTAAGCGTCTTTACCCGCATGCGTTTGCTTTCCGGATGAAAGTCATAGACACCCCACGGGCTGATGACGGCGGCGGGGCCCTTCCCGATGAGACCGGCCTCCCGGCGGGAGTTGCCGCCGGTTAGATGTCCCACGGAGGTAATGAAATCAACCTTCTCCGGGAACT
>CAZGDK010000063.1:0-17576 GCA_964525155.1 uncultured Smithella sp.
CCGTCAATGCACTGATTTAAGTTGTTTTTGATCTCGTTAAAATCACCGTTGTAGGAGTCGGTGATTTTCGGCGGGATGTCCCCCTTGGAGATGCGATCGATATACTCGGCGGCGACGTTGAGCGGCCCGATGACGGCGTCGAGCGTGTCGTTCATGCCGCGCGCTAGCTTGCGGTAGACGCCCTGCACCTTGTCCGGATTGCAGCGCTGGGCGAGTTTGCCTTCTTTTGCGGCGCTGATGACCACGCCGACTTCATCGACCAGCACGCCGATCTCGCTGATGCACTGGTTTAAGTTGTTTTTGATTTCGTTGAAATCGCCGTTGTAGGAGTCGGTGATTTTCGGCGGGATGTCCCCCTTGGAAATACGGTCGATATATTCGGCGGCGACGTTGAGCGGCCCGATGACCGCATCGAGCGTATCGTTGATGCCCTGAACGATTTTCCGGTAATCGCCTTCATGCTTGGAGGCGTCGGCGCGGGTGGCAAGCTTTCCTTCAACGGCGGATTTCGACAGAGCTTCCGTGTCGGACACCATAGCCTGGATATTCTTGACCATCTGATTCATGGCGGAAAGCAACTGGCCGGTTTCGTCTTTGGAAGTGACCTGGATATCGACGGCGGTGTCGCCGCGCGCCACTTTCGTGGCGATGTCCATGCAGGTATTGATGGGACGCGTAATGCTGCGGGTCAGCCACCAGGCTATGATGCAGGTCAGGACAATGGCGATGACGCACAGAGCGATGACAATCATAAGAGCGGTGTTGTAAAGGGATTCCGCCTTCTTGCCGTCATCCATCATGACGGCGGTTACATACTTGGCAAGATTTTCAACGGCGTCAATATAGGCGGCCTGAGGAGCGCGGACATTGTTCACCAGGGCTTCGATCGCTTCGCGTTTTTTGCCTTCCAGGGCCAGTTTCCGGACTTCGGCCTGCGGAGCAAGATAGTTCTTGCGCGCCGAGACCACTTCCGCAAGGAGTTCCTTGCCCTTTTCCGTGTAGATCACTTTGGAAAGGTCGTCGAGATATTTCCCCACGTTTTTGGCCGCTTCCTTGATCTTTTCCTCTTCTTTTAAGATGTCTTCTCTCCTGTCCAGAAGCAGCATGTTGCGCATGGCGCCCGCAACCACGTTGATTTCATTGATGATGGCGTTTGCTGTCGTCACTTTCGGCATGCGATCCGTCACTAAAAGATGCACCGTTGTGCCGACGGCGTTCATCCGCGTCAGCGAAACGGCGGAAACGATGATCAGTAATAAGGCGATAACGGCAAAGCCGATGCCCAATCTCATTCCGATTTTCATGTTCTTGATCATGTTTATCCTCCTGACTTGATAATGAAGCTGTTATTTAGTTAAGCCCTCCGGCACGATCTTGTTTCAGACGGTTGCCGATATACTTTTGATCAATGCGACGCATGATGCCGAATGTAATCGCGCATGCTCTTTCTGACATGGCTCAGTGATTCCAGAATGGCCCCCTGGGCGTCTTGCAGAAGCGGCGCCCCGTGGCCGAAATAAATTTTGGAAATCCTGCGGCGCGAAAGCTTTATCATGGCTTCCAGAAAATCCTCCTCATAGGCGCCGCCCCCGGCGTGGATGACGACCGGCGTGTCTCCCGCGAACAGCACGCTCTCTTCTTCGCAGTATAAACAAATCGAGTCGCTGGAATGGCCGGGCGTATGGATGACCTCGCACATATACTCTCCCACGCGGAGCGTTTCGCCGTCCTTCAGAATATGATCAACGCCTTCCACATGAGGGGAAAAAGCGCAAACCCGCGGACGATAGGCCTCGCGGACGGCCGACAGGGCGGCGGTATGATCCGAGTGGCAATGGGTCAGAATCACCTGTTCGACTTTTACCTTGCCTATCCCCGTGTCGAGTGTGTTGATGGCTTTTGCGATGTCCGGATCGCTTCCCACATCGACGAGCGTATTGATGTCTTCAATGCGTTTCCATTCGCCCAGAACCAGATAAACATTAGAGCTGTACAAATGCCGGGCCGTCGGAATGCCGATAATCATCATGATCGAACCTCCCGCCGGCGATAGACCTGGGCGTCGTTTACCAGAAGCTCAAAATGCGAGGACAGTTCCTCCGGCATTTTTTGTGTGTGTTCCATCGCCAGAAGGCCCTGCGGTTCGAGCGCGGCATGAAACATCCTGATGACGGAAACGCGCTGTTCGTAGGAAAAATGGAGCAGCACGTTTTTGCAGACAATCAGGCTGAAGCCGGTTTGAACGGGCGAAAGCGTCAGCAGGTCGTGGTGATGCGTCGTGACACGGTCCTTGATGACGTCGGCGACGCGGAAGTGGCCTTCCCGGCTGTTTTTCCGAAAGTATTTTTTAAAGAGTTCACTGGGAATTCTCTGCAGTTCCTCCCAGGGGTAAACACCGTCGCTTACAACTTTCAACAGAGGAGCGTCGTAATCCGTCGCGTAAATCTGCACATTGCGAAACGCAAACTGTCCCATGTTTTCGGCAAGCAGAATGGCCAGTGTATAAGGTTCCTGCCCCATGGCGCAGCCCGCGTCCCAGATGCGCACGCGGACGCGCCCCGCGGCTGCGTCCTTTAAAAACGCCACGGCGTGCTCCAGCGGTTTCTGATCTCTAAAAAAGAATGTAAACGCCATGTTGCCTTTTTCCTTTTCGCGGTTTCATTACGATTGTCACCCCGGCGAACGCCGGGGTCCAATTCAATAAGGCTGGATACCGGCGTTCGCCGGTATGACCCCTTTTCTCTTTTCCGACACAGTCCCAAAGGGGGAACCATAAACGCTCTTCATCCCCCCTGAAAAGGGGGAACTTCAAATTACCCCGCATCCTCGGTAACCTGCGCCACCAGCTGCGGAACGTCGATAATCAGCGCCACCGTGCCGTCGCCCAGAATGGTCGCGCCGGAGACTTCCTTGATGCGGCGGTAAAATTTCCCCAGATTCTTGATGACGGTTTGATGTTCGCCGACCACCTGATCCACAACCAGGCCTATGCGATGGTCTCCCACCCGGTTGATGATGATCTGTTCGATATCCGGCGGCATCCCCGCTATGGCAAAGCGTTTGCGCAGATGAATGTAGGGCACCATGTCGCCGCGGATGTTGATGAGATCGCGGCCGTGCGCGTTTTTCACATCCTGCCTTGTGAGCTCCACGCATTCCTCGATGGCGGAAAGCGGAATGACGAAAAACGACTCCGCGATCCGGACGAGCAGGCCGTCGATGATGGCCAGCGTCAGCGGGAGCTTAAGCGTCATGGTGGTTCCCCGGCCCGGCCGGCTGTCAATCGCCACCGATCCGCCCAGAGAGTCGATGCTTTTTTTGACCACGTCCATGCCCACGCCGCGCCCCGAAACACTGGTGACGGTTTTAGCCAGCGAAAAACCGGGCGCAAAAATCAATTCCAGAATTTCTTTTTCCGAAAGACTGGCGTCGGCGGCGATCAGGCCTTTTTCAAGCGCCTTTTGCCGGACGGCGTCTACGTCCATGCCCGCCCCGTCGTCGGAGATGGAAATGAGGACATTGGCGCCGGAATGTTCGGCCGAAAGCCTTACGGTGCCGCAGGCGGGCTTCCCCTTTTCCATTCGAACGTCGGGGGTTTCGATCCCATGGTCCACGCTGTTGCGGATCAGATGGATCAGCGGATCGTTGAGCTTTTCAATGACGGTTTTGTCCAGTTCCGTTTCGCCGCCTTCGGTGACCAGGTTGATGTCCTTGCCCAGATCTGTGGACAGGTCATGCACCAGCCGTTTGAATTTGCTGAAGGTGTTGCCGATGGGCAGCATGCGGATGCTCATCGTGTTGTCGCGCAACTCGGCGGTGAGCCGTTCGACTTCCTCGGCGACCAGCGCCAGGTCGGCGTCGGCCATGTGCGACGCAAGCTGTGAGAGTCTCGACTGGACGGTGACGAGCTCTCCCACCATGTCGACCAGCCGGTCCAGCCTTTCCGCGGGAACACGGATGGTCGCCGCCTGTTCCGGAGCCGCCTTGCGTTTTTCGCGTATTTCGCGGACATGCTGCTGTTCGATCAGTGCGGAGCTGACAAGATCCGGCGAAACCAGCCCCGATTCCACCAGGATTTCGCCGATGCGTTTCTGCGCGCCCGCGGCTTTCCGGACGGCGTCGGGATTGACATCTCCTCGTTCGGCCAGAATTTCCCCCAGTTTTTTGTAGACGCTTTCCTCGTCCGATTCCTGTGGGCTGTCGACGGCGTCAATCGTCAGTTTACAGCGGTCTTCCACGAAAATGAAAACGTCACGAATGGCGTTTATCCCGCGGTTGGTGGTCAAAACGACATCCCAGAAAATGTAACAGCTTTCCGGATCGATGTCGGAAAGGCGGGGAATGTTGTCGGTCTGTGCGATGATTTTGCAGGGGCCGAGGCCGGCAAGCTCGGCCAGAAGCGGCGCGATCATCGTTCCCGTGGCGAAAATATCCGTTTCGGGTTGAAACCGGATTCGATAGGTGATCTCCGGGGCGTCAATCTTCGCCACTGGGGCGGCCGCCGCTTCCTTTTTATCCACGGGCGTCTTGGGGATCAATTTTTGAAACGCGTCGCCGATCGCTTTTACGGCATGACGGTCGACGTCGTGCGGATGATCCAGCATGGCAAGGATGTGGTCGCACGAGGACAGCGTCAGTTGAATAATGTTTTTGTCGGCGGCTATTTTTTTGTTGCGGATCAGGTCGAAAATGGTTTCGATGTTGTGCGTAAACGAGGCGATCTCGTCGAAGCCGAACATGGCGCCGGACCCTTTGATGGAATGCATGGCGCGGAAGATCCGGCCGATCACTTCTTCGTCCGCCGGCGTTTTTTCCAGTTCCAGAAGAGAGCCTTCCAGTTCCGCCAGCAGTTCGTGGGTTTCGTCCCGGTAGATGTCAATGGCTTGTTGGCTCATCCCAGCACCTTTTTGACAACAGCCAGCAGTTGATCCGGCTTGAAGGGTTTAATAATCCAGCCGGTGGCGCCGGCTGCCCTGCCTTCCTGTTTTTTCGAATCCTGAGATTCCGTGGTCAGCATCACGATGGGAAGAAACTTGTGGGTGGCGCTTGAGCGGACGGCTTTGATCAGGCCAATGCCGTCGAGCACGGGCATGTTCAGGTCCGTGATGATCATGTGGACGGACGAGGCGCTAAGCTTATTGATCGCGTCCCGACCGTCGCAGGCCTCCACCACGCCGTATCCCGCCTGCTTGAGCGTGAAGCCCACCAGCTGGCGCACGGAAGCCGAATCGTCCACGGTCATAATCACCTTACTCATGTTCAATTACCATCCACAAACAGGTATTGGTCTTATCCGGTATGCACCCTGTCTGACGCAAATAATGGTTTTCCCGAATCGCTTTTTCCATCGCCGGATTGATTTTGCCGGAAAGTGTCAGCGTTTTATTTTGTGAGACGGCGCTCCGGTGCGCCGAGCACAGAAGCTGCAGGAACGTGAGATCGATGTCCGTGGCCTTTTCGATATCCACCATCAGGTTTTTTACTTTGCCTTGCGCCTCATCCAGATCGTCGCGCAGTTGCCTGATGCGGTTGATGGTCAACTCGTCCGTGAGGATCAGCCTTCCGTTTTTCGCTTTTTTATCGATGATCAATTCCATAAGCCTGCATTCCCCTTGTGTGAAAAGCCGGTTTAGAGTTTTCCCGGCGATGAAAGTCGCATGTCCGCGGTTTGCGGATGGAGGAGGTTCTGTAAAACGGCGGCCATTTCCAGATAATCGCTGTCATTGTAGGTAATAAATCGGGGGCGCAGCATATGTCCCCGAATAATGTTGTCCCGGCTGTGATCCGGCAATATTAAAATCACCCGGTGGTCGATCAGCCATTCACGCAAGGATACGAATTGTTCTAAATGCTGCATAAGACTGGCGTGCAGGATGATCAAATGTCCGGATGTCAGGTCATGGCGAAGAAATCTTTCGAAGTCCGGCAATGTGGAAAAAATTTCAAAGGAATCGGCCGCGACAAGAATTTCCAGAATCCGTTTTACTTTTTCACAGCCGGCGTGAGCGCCGGGGCAGCAATAAGCAATTTTCATGTTATCACCTTCGTGCATGCGAAACGTAAAAGCATTAAGAGTGCCAGAATTCTTTCCTGATGGGTTCCGATGGATGTGAGAAAATAATCATTATGGAATCAGGCGATTACGATAATTGTCATACAATTCATTGCAATGAGTCCCTGCGGAGACGGAGATGAAACGGCGGAAACTGTCCGCCAAGTCCGGACGAAGTCTTGCATTGGCGGATTCATTTAGAAACGAAGACGGCGGACGGAAGAGTTTTTACTTAAGCAATGGCGGCGTGTTGCCGATATAGGCAGGGGCGAGAGTTTCTTTCCGGTTCAAAATTTTTATGAGGTTTCAGGGTGTTTATGCCGGCGCACATTCTCATTGTTGACGACGATAAAATGTTTGGCAAAATGCTTTCACACAAGGTCAAAAGCATGGGGCATTTAGTTCATTACGCCGATACGCTCAGCGAGGCGTATTCCATCAGCCGGCAGCAAGCGTTTGACGTCATTTATTTGGATGTGAACATGCCGGACGGAAGCGGACTCCATGCGATCGCCAAACTGCGCGAGAGCTCATCCGAACCGGAAATCATCATCATGACCGGCGATGCCGGAGCCGACGGAGCGGAAATGGCCATTAAAAGCGGTGCGTGGGATTATGTCGCCAAGCCGTCGTCCATCAACAATCTGATTCTTCCCCTGGAGCGTTCCCTGCAATACCGCGAGGCGAAAAAAACCGTATCGCCGCCGTCGACGTTCAAACGCGACGATATTATCGGATCGTCTACGGCCATGAAAGCCTGCCTGGATCAGACCGCGCGGGCGTCTGTGTCCGACGCCAATATTCTGATTACGGGGGAAACGGGAACGGGCAAAGAACTGATCGCCTGGGCGATTCACAGCAATTCAGCGCGCGCGGGCGGCAATTTTGTCGTGGTGGATTGCGCGGCGCTTTCGGCTACGAAAAAGGCGCCTATACGGGCGCGGACAAGGCGCAGGAGGGTCTGATTCGCCAGGCGGACGGCGGGACGCTGTTTCTGGACGAAATCGGCGAACTGCCGCTTGCCGTGCAGAAATCATTTTTGCGTGTTTTGCAGGGGCGCAAGTTCCGCCCGCTGGGCGGCAAAAATGAAGTGGCAAGCGATTTCCGATTGGTTGCCGCCACCAACCGCGATTTGAACGCGATGGTTGCCGACGGCTCGTTTCGCAGCGATCTTTTGTATCGCATCCGCGCCTTCCACATTGAAATGCCTCCTTTAAGAAAAAGACTCGAAGACGTCCATGAACTGGTCAAATTTTATGTGGCTAGGCTTTGCACGCGCAAGGAGATTCCCGTCAAGGGCCTGTCATCGGAATTTCTAGATTACTTAAATCACTACGACTGGCCCGGCAATGTCCGGGAACTTTTTAACACGCTGGAGCGCGCTATGGCGGAGGCAGGGTCATCCCCGATGCTATTTGGCAAGCACCTGCCGGTGGAGTTGCGCGTCAAGGTGGCGACATCGTCCTTTGTGAACGTAAGCGGCGCCTCCGGCGAAAACGCGGATGCGTCCTCACACGGTCTGGAAAAATTTCATGACGCCCGCGAAATGGCCATTGCCAAAATGGAATACGATTATCTGTCCAAACTCGTATCCAAAACCGCGGGCGACGTCAAGAAAGCCTGTGATCTATCCGGTCTTTCGCGCTCCCGCTTTTATGAACTCATTAAAAAGTACGCGATTAAATGTTAAATAAAGGTTCAAAGTACAAGGATCAAGGGAAAAGATTCAAGAGCAAGATAAATCCATCCCGAGAGGATGGAACGTTAATAGCGCCAATTGCGCCCTCAAATCTTCGACCCCGTCGGGGTCGTACAAAAAATGATTTCAAATAGCTATAAACATTTCACCCCTTTGGGGTGAATTCAATAACACCTTGCACCTTGAACCTTCCTTTCCTCGTCCGTCTTTTCCGGACTTCTTCCGCCCACGACGGATATTGCCTCCCGGTTCGGCGTACTTTTTTCCTTGAAGTCTGAAGATTCACACCGCGCTTCTTTAAAATATGTATTTCGGATAAACGTGAAATAAATCATTTTGGACCGGCGTATGTCAGTCCCGCCCGGCATTCGCCTGGTAAACATCCGGCGGGAATCCAGTAATTTAAGGATATTCCGGATGGCCGCCTTTACGGTAATGATACGGTCGGAGTTGTGATGAGACCTCTCGTCATGGATCGGGCCTGACATTTAAGCAGACGATTGGGGCTTTGGCATTCTTAATGCTATGTTTTTGGATATCTTATTTTGTTTAGGACGGGGGGCCTCATGCTGGCAATCTTAAGAAATATACCTTTTCTAAAAAGAAAAAGCGCGATTCCGGAGGATTTGGAGCCTCATGCCGCCATGTTGCGCCGGATGATCGGATCGACGGAACAGGAATTTCTGATGATCGGCGAGAAGCTTCAGGAATTTCATTGCCGCGCCAATGACATTTCCGGCTGGGCCTCGGACGTGGCGGAAAAAATATCCGGACCCGAAATGAATAATGTCCGCGCGGGATTTGAAAGCATGTCGTCTCTGGTCGATCGGCTTTCCGGCGGCATGCAATCGGAAAAGGAATCCATTCGTCTGATCTTGAGTCATTTTAAAGGGCTCGGACAGCCGCTTGAGGAGTTTGAAAAAGTTGTCCGCATTCTGAATGTGCTTTGCAATTTCATAAAAATTGAAATCGCTCATCTGGCGCTGAGCGACACGTCGTTTTTCAAACTGTCGCAGGATGTGAGGCAGATGGCGCAGGTGATCGGCAATAAAATCACCTCTCTTTCCGAACAGGCCGAGGCGGCGGTTCCCGCTTTGCAGAAGAATGCCGCCCTGATGGAGGAAAGCAAGGCAAGGCAGCATGAGCAAAGCCGTCAGATTCTGGAGAACGTGCGCGCGAGTCTTTCCGCCATTTCAGCCAAGCACGACGAGTCCGTTCTAACCATTCAGGAGATTCGCGACACCTGGAAGCATCTTTCGGATCATATTGGTGAAGTTGTTTTGTCTCTGCAATTTCACGATATCACTCGTCAGCGCTTGGAGCACGTGGTGGAAGCGCTCGACGAACTGCCGCGCAAAGTCCGGGAGTTGGCCGCCGGGAAGAGGGCGGTTCGAAAGGGTGGGACAAGCGCTTTGCCTCTGTTCAGCCTTCGACGCAGGGAACTGGTCGCCCATACCTTTGAATTGCAGGCGGCGCAGCTGCAAAGCGCCAGACAGGATATGACGGATGCCGTTGAGAGGGTCTTTACAAACCTTCGGCTGGTGGCCCGGGACGCGGCCGCCATCTCGGAAAAAATATACGCCGCCGCAGGCCGGACGAACGACCGGAACTCGGAGTCCTTTCTCATCGGACTCGAGAAGGGAATTGACTCTCTGGCCGGGTCAGCCGACGAAATGATCAGGATTAGAAAGGATCTGGCGCAGGCGATGTCCGTCATGTCTCAAACCGCTGAAGGCATGTCCGTTTTTGCCAAGGATATGCAGGTCATCGGCGTTGAAATGCAGCGGCTGGCGCTCAATGCGCGGGTTCATGCCGCCCATCTGGGCGATGAAGGCGCCACGCTTGGCGTGCTGGCTGATTCCATTCATCAGATGTCGCAGGATACGACGTCAAAAGTGTCGAATGTGACCGTCCATCTTCAGGCCGTTGTTGAAAACGCCGCGAGCCTTGCGGGCATGGCCTGCGCCCAGGGCGTGGAAAGCGAATCCGGGCAGGACAATATCCGCGCGCAATTTCTGGGCCTGTCTGCGCCTCTCAAGGAAATGGAGGCTGCAATCGGCAAGCAACTGGCGCGTGTTGAAGAATTCGGCAAGAAACTTTCCTCCGATATTGAAGCCTTGCTCGCTTCCGTACAGATGCACGAATCGCTTGGCGCGGACATGGAAAAGGTCGAGTCGTATTTGCGCGCCCAGGCAGGCCGGCTGAATATCGGCCGGAAGGAGGATCTTTCACAACAGAAAGCCCGCATGCTGGCGGATTTATCGTCGCGCTACACCATGCAGCGGGAACGGAAAACGCACAGTGCGTCGGTTGGCGCAAGCGCCGCGCAGCCGAAATCTGCGTCAGGCGACGTCCCCCGCAGTCAGGAGACAAAACCGGCCGCCATAGAGGGCGCGGAAAAACCCGCCGAAGATGATCTGGGAGATAATGTGGAGCTTTTCTAGGCTAATAGCCCATTTTTCATGCATGCAACTGCTGGAATCCTTTTTGGCCTTCCTGGTTGTAAATGGCCAGGCAGGCGTCCACGACGTCGGGGTCGTAGAGTTTGCCCCGGTGGCGGGTGATTTCATCGATGGCGGTTTCAATGCCCAGGGCGGGCCGGTAAGGCCGGTGCGACGACATGGCTTCCAGCACGTCGGCCACGCCGATGATGCGCGCCTCCAGGAGAATGTCCTTCCCGTGCAGCCCCTGCGGATATCCGGATCCGTCCATGCGTTCATGGTGCTGCAAGATGATCTGTGCGATGGGATAGGGAAATTCAATGGTCTTGAGAATATCATACGCGTTCTGGCAGTGGGTTTTGACCATTTCCATTTCCAAGCGGCTTAAGCGTCCCGGTTTGGTCAGAATTTCGGACGGCACGGCGATCTTGCCGATGTCGTGGAGCGATCCGGCCACGCGGATGGCTTCAATCTGATCGTCCGGAATCGGCATTTTGCCGGCAATGAGTGCGGCAATGCGGGCCACCTGCTGCTCATGCCCCGCTGTGTAGGGATCGCGGCTTTCCACGATTTTGGACATGGCCAGCACCGTTCCCTCCAGGATCACCCGGATTTTTTCATAACTTTTACGCAGTTCTTCGGCGCGCTGATCCAGATGCAGCGTTTTGAGGCGGACCTTTTCCTCCAGGTGTTTATTCAATTCGATCAATTCGGTATTTTGTTTTTTGACCAGTTCGTCCAGACGCCGGTTTTCGATAATCAGTTCGGCTTTGGAAAGCATCTGATTGATGGAATACAGCAAATCGTCCTTGCGCCAGGGCTTGGTCAGATACAGATGAATGCCGCCCGAGTTGATGGCTTCGATAATCGCGTCCGTGTCCGTATAGCCGGTCAGAAGCACGCGCAGCGCGTTGGGGCAAATCTCTTTGGCGCGGGTGAAAAACTGCACGCCGGTCATGCCGGGCATCAGCTGATCGGAGATAATAAGCGAAAAATTGGGATTATCCTGAAGGATTTTCAGCCCCTGTTCCGCGGAACTGGCCGTGTGCAGATCGTATCCTTCGTCCGCCAGCATCATCGTCATGATGTCGAGGATGGCTTCCTCGTCATCGATGACCAGGATGGAATGCTGATACTTCAAGGGCGTCAATGGTAAAGAATTCATATGGTTGCACCTTTTGTTGCGTTAAAACGTTTCTAGCTGTTATCCTTTATATCGGCGCTTTTACTGGATACTGAAGAGTAAAAAAGCAAAGAGGGGATGTTTTTCCTTAACTAATGGCAGCGCTGATAAGAATATTTGATAGAACAAGGGGTTGCAACCCCAGGGGGTAAGAAACCGCAATGGAGGCGTTATTTCGGCGCGTCAGGTTATTTCGGCGTCCGGTTTTTTTGTTCTTTGAGAATCTTTTTCAGAAAATATCCGGTGGAGGACTGTTCGTTTTGCGCGATTTCTTCCACGGTTCCCGAGGCGATAATGTAGCCGCCGCCGGGGCCGCCTTCGGGGCCCAGATCAATGATGTGGTCGGCGGATTTGATGATGTCCAGATTGTGTTCGATAACGACCATGGTGTTGCCCATATCCACCAGGCGCATGAGCACGTCGAGTAGTTTTTGAATGTCGGCGAAATGCAGGCCGATAGTCGGCTCGTCCAGAATATAGAGGGTGTTGCGGTTGACGCGCTTGCCCAGCTCGCGCGCGAGCTTGATGCGCTGAGCCTCGCCGCCGGAAAGCGTGGTCGCCGACTGTCCCAGCCGGATGTAACCCAGGCCCACATCGGCCAGAAGCTGCAGGTGCGAGCGGATGGAGGGGATGTTGGCGAAAAAATCCAGCGCCTGGCTGACCGTCAGGTCCAGCACGTCGGCGATGCTTTTGTCCTTGTATTTGATGTCGAGCGTGTCGGCGTTGAAGCGGCGGCCCCGGCAACTGTCGCAGGTGACGTACACGTCCGGCAGAAAATGCATTTCGATGGTGATCAGCCCGTTGCCTTCGCAGGCTTCGCAGCGCCCGCCTTTCACGTTGAAGCTGAAACGCCCCGGCTTGTAGCCGCGCATGCGGGATTCCGGAAGGCCCGTGAACAGATCGCGGATGAACGAAAAGATGCCCGTATAGGTGACGGGGTTGGAGCGCGGCGTGCGGCCGATGGGCTGCTGGTTGATCATGATGACGCGCTCAATGTCGCCCAGATCGCGCACGCGCTTGATTTTTCCCATGCCGCCGGTCTGGCGGTTGAGGCGGCGCGCCATGACCCGGTAGAGCGTTTCAATGACCATGGAGCTTTTGCCGGAGCCGGAGACGCCTGTCACGGCGGTGAGCACGCCTACGGGAATTTTGATGTCGATGTTCTTGAGGTTGTTTTGCGCGGCCCCTTCCAGATGGATGAAGCGTTTTCCGATCCCTCTGCGCTTTGCCGGAAGCGCTATGGCTTTACGGCCCGACAGATAGTTTCCGGTGAGCGACGCCTCGCTTGTCAGAATTTCGGCAGGCGTGCCCTGGAAAATGATATCGCCGCCCTGTTCGCCCGCGCCGGGACCCATGTCGATGATCTGATCGCAGGAGCGCATCATATCCTCGTCATGCTCCACCACCAAAACCGTGTTGCCCATGTCGCGCAGCTTCTTGAGCGTGTCGATGAGCCGCAGGTTATCCTTCTGGTGCAAGCCGACGGTCGGTTCGTCGAGCACGTAGAGCACGCCCATCAGTCCCGAGCCGATTTGCGTGGCGAGCCTTATGCGCTGGCTCTCGCCGCCGGAGAGCGTTGAGGTTGCGCGCGCCAAATTGAGATAATCCATGCCGACGTTGAGCAAAAACGAAAGGCGGCTGTGGACTTCCTTGAGAATGCGCTCGGCGATTTTCGCCTCCTGCGCTGTAAGCTTCAGGTTTTGAAAAAAATCAAAGCATTCCCGGATGGAGATCAGGCACAGTTCGTAGATGTTTTTTCCGCCCACCGTGACAGCGAGGGTTTCTTCCTTGAGCCTTGCGCCGCCGCAGGCTTCGCAGGGGCTCAAGTCGATGAAGCGCGCCAGATCGTTGCGGACGGCCTGCGAATTCGTTTCCTTCCAGCGCCGCTCCAGTTGCGGTATGACGCCTTCAAAGGGCCGTTCGGCGAAATAGCGCATGTCGTTTGTGTCATGGTGAAATTTAATGCGCTCCCGTCCCGATCCGTACAAAAGCGCGTGGCGGATTTTTTCCGGCAGTTTGTTAAACGGGGTGTTGAGGTCGAAGGAGTAATGCGCGGAAAGCGCGTCGAGCAGATTGTAGTAGTAAAGCGAGCTGCGGTTGGCCCAGGGCGCGATGGCCCCGTCCCGAAGCGAAAGCCCCGCGTCCGGTACGACCAGGTCTTCGGCAAAGCGCATGCGCGTGCCCAGGCCGTTGCACTCCGGGCAGGCGCCGTAGGGGCTGTTGAAGGAAAAAACGCGCGGAGCAAGCGTCGGCATGCTGATGCCGCAGTCGGGGCAGGCGTATTTTTCGGAATACAGCGTTTCGAATCCTGCGGCGTCGGCAATACAGACCAGGCCGTCGCTTTTGGCCGCCGCGATTTCGAGAGAATCGCGCAGGCGCTTGCGGACGCCGTCCTTCATGATCAGCCGGTCGACGATCAGATCGATGGAATGGCGTTTGGTTTTGGGCAAAACAATGTCTTCGGAAAGGTCGCGAATTTCGCCGTCGATGCGCACGCGCGCGAAGCCTTCCTTCTGGAGCTTTTTGAGCTCCTTTTGAAATTCGCCTTTTTTCCCGCGTGCGATGGGCGCGAGGATGCTGAAGCGCGCGCCTTCGGGAAGGGCCAGCACGCTCTCGACGATGCTGTCGATGGTCTGAGAGGAAATTTCCCGTCCGCACCGGTGGCAGTGGCAATGTCCGATTCCGGCGTAAAGCAGGCGGAAGTAATCGTAAATTTCCGTGACGGTGCCCACGGTGGAGCGCGGATTGTGGCTGGCGGCGCGCTGTTCGATGGCGATGGCGGGCGAGAGGCCTTCGATGGATTCCACCTCCGGCTTGTCCATCTGGCCGATGAACTGGCGCGCGTAGGCGGACAGCGATTCCACATAGCGGCGCTGGCCTTCGGCGTAGATCGTGTCAAACGCCAGCGACGACTTGCCCGAGCCGGAGACGCCGGTGATGACCACCAGCCTGTCGCGCGGAATGTCCAGCGTGACGTGTTTCAGATTGTGCTGGGACGCGCCCTTGATTCTTATGGCATCCATACGCGTGGCACCGTTAATTACAACCGGACGTCGATAAACGCTTTCTTGCGCAGGTCGCCGATCCATTCGTCAAACTTTTTGGCGGCTTTTTCGTCTTCCAGTTTGGCCTTGATTTCTTCGCGCACCGTGGCAATCGGTTTGAGCCCCGCCCCACGCCGGTCCAGCACGACGATGAGATGGCAGCCCACGTCCGTTTCGATGACGTCGCTTAACTGTCCCACAGGCAGGCTGAAGGCGGCTTTTTCCACTTCGGCCACGATGACGCCTTTTTCCACGTATCCGATGTCGCCGCCCTGTTTGGCGGCCGGTCCGCGGGAATACTGCGCCGCGATGGCTTCAAACGATTCGCCTTTCACAATGCGGTCGCGCAATTGCTGCATCTCGGCCCGGGTCTTTGCCCGGGCGATTTTGTCCGCGTCCGCGGGCGCCGGAAGAAAAATCTGCCGGACGCGCGCCGCCTCTTTGCCTTCGTACTCCTGACGGTGCTTGTCGTAGTATTCGCCGATTTCTTCATTCGTGACGATAATCCGGGATTGCACTTCGCGGCGCATCAGCCGCACGCGCAGCATCTGAGACTTGATTTCCTTTTTGACCGATTCCAGCGTCTGCCCTTCGTCGGCCAGCTTGCGGGTGTATTCGTCCATGGTCATCTTATTCTTGGCGGCGATGTCCTTGACAACTTCCGCCACCTCTTCGTCTTTCACGGCCGCGACACCCGCGCCGGCTTTCGTCGCTTCCTGTTCGATCAGAAGCTGATTGATCATCTGCTGTAAAAACGCCTCTTTGGTCTGGCGGATGACGCCCGCCTTGTCGGCGCCTTTATATGTGGCGTCAATATTGCGGGCGTAGGGAACAAAGGCCCGGTCGAGCTCGGACAGCGTGATGATGTCGTCGTTGACCACGGCCACGATGCGGTCCACGACTTCGGCCCGCGCGGCCGCGCCCATTAAAATCATCATCAAGACGGTCGTGAAAAACAGCCTTAAAACGTTCACAAATTTCCTCCCTGTCGGCGATTTACTTTGCCGGTTTATCATTGTTGGTTCTCTTTTCCTTCTTAATGACGGCTTTGGCTTTCAGCGCCGAAAGCCAGGCCGAGAAGGCCTCGTTTTCCTTTTCGGCCCGGATGGTGGCGACGATATCCCCTTTACAGGCGTCAAAATTTCTTGTGCGGGCGCGCTGGGTTTCCGTGACCTTGAGAATATGGAAACCGTACGCGCTTTTAATGACCGGGCTTGTTTCGCCCGCCGCAAGGCGAAAAAGCGTCTGATCCAGCGGCTCCGGCATGGTCTGGCGCGACACCCAGCCCAGATCGCCCCCGCGTGCCTTCTCCGGCCCGATGGACGCCTCCCGGGCCAGTTTGGCGAAATCTTCGCCCCGGTCCAGCCGCTCTTTGATGTCCTTCGCTTTTTGTGCATCGCGGATAAAAATCTGCGACGCGCGCACGCGCGCTTCCGACTTGCAGAAATCCGGATTTTCGTCGTAATAATCCTTAGCCTCTTCATCGGAAACCGATATGCGGGCGTTGACGTCGGCCGCCACCAGTTTGCCCAGAAGCATTTCCTGTTTCATCTGTTCGCGCCAGTCCTCATAGCGCACATTCTGGGCGGCCAGCTGATTGAAGAATTCCTCGCCGTAATCCTTGCGGATTTCGGTAAGGCGTCCTTCCAGTTCCTCCTTTGCGACGGCCAGGTTCAACGCGCGGGCGCGTTGCAGCATGATTTTTTCCGTGATGAGGGCGTCTAAAATTTCCTCCTCCAGGGCGTCTCGCTTGTTGAGCGAATTGGCAAAAGCCTTGGGGGAGAGAATGCCTTTTTGCAGGCTTAAACGCAGGTCCAGTTCCTCCTGGTAAATTTTCTCGCCGTTGACCGTGGCAACGGACGCGCGGCCCAGCAGATCGCCGCGTCCGCAGGCGCTGAAAAAGCACAACAAAATCATCAATGCCCCAAGCCTGACGGGCCGGCGCAAAAGATAGAAATATGGGGGAACCTGCGGCTTCATTTTGGTCATGGCGCTCTATAGCGTGATAACGTTTATTGGGCAAGCATCTTTAAGAGGTTTTCGGCGCCGTCCAGAATCTCCAAAGGCGAGGCTGCCTGGGCCGGCCAAAAGAGCTTGAAATCGGGTGTGAATCGCAAGTCCTTGATTTTCTTTCGCGACAGCGCAATAATTTTTGCCGGATCAATGGGCGAGGACTCCCGGAAGAAAATATAAAAATACTTGCCGTCCCACCCCATTTTTTTGGCTGAAAGCGGTTTTAACCGGTTGCGCAGGCCGATGACGCGCAGCAGATTTTGCGCCGTCTGCGGCGGCTCGCCGTAGCAGTCGGCAAGTTCATTTTGAATTTCCGCCAGATCCTCATCGGTGGACGCAAGCGAAATCCGCTTGTACAAAATAAGCCGCTGATGAACGTCCTGCACGTAATCTTCCGGCAGAAAAGCGGAAATGCCCATCGAGATTTCGGGCGGCGCATCGTCTGCGGGCGCGGCGGTTCCCCGAATTTCCTGCACGGTCTTTTCCATGAGCTCCGTGTAGAGCTCGTAGCCCACGGCGCTGATATGCCCCGCCTGCGAAAGCCCCAGCAAATTGCCGCCGCCGCGGATTTCCAGATCGTTGTAGGCGATGCGGAAGCCCGAGCCCGGCTCGGAAAATTCCTTGATGGCCTGCAAGCGCTTCATCGCGTCGCGCGAAAGCAGCGCGCCTTTGGGCAAAAGCAGATACGCCGAGGCTTCAAGGCTTCCGCGTCCCACGCGGCCCCGGATCTGGTAGAGCTGGGCCAGGCCGAAGCGGTCGGCGCGGTTGATGATGATGGTGTTCGCCTGCGGAATATCGAGCCCCGAACCGATGATCGTCGTGCAGACCAGCACGTCGAATTCCTTCCGGATGAACTGCGACATGGCCTTTTCAATATCAACGGGTTTCATCTGTCCGTGGACGACGCCGACGCGGGCCTTGGGGACCAGGCGCTGCACGAGATGCGCGACCGAATAAATCGAGCGCACGCGGTCATGGACGAAAAAGACCTGGCCTTGGCGGCCCAGTTCCGCCTCCACGGCGGCGCGGATAACGTCTTCGTCGAACTCCAGAACATAGGTTTTAATGGGCTGGCGCTCTTCGGGCGGTGTGTTGATGATGGACAGGTCGCGGATGCCGGCAAGCGACAGGTGCAGCGTGCGCG
>CAZGDK010000064.1:0-17123 GCA_964525155.1 uncultured Smithella sp.
TTTACCTACTTCCAGCAGGTCGGCGGCTTTGACTGCAGCCCCGTTTGCGCGGAACTCACCTACGGCACCGAACGCATCGCCATGTATATTCAGGGCGTCAACAATGTCTATGATCTTCAATGGACGGACAAAGTCAAATACGGCGACGTCCATCACCGGGGCGAAGTGGAATTTTCAACATATAATTTTGAAGTGGCGGACATTCCCATGTTGCGCAAACTCTTCGACACGTACGAGGAAGAAGCCCTGCGCATCGCCGAAAAGAAACTGCCGCTGCCGGCCTACGATTACTGCCTGAAATGTTCGCACACGTTTAATCTGCTCAACGCGCGCGGCGCCATCAGCGTGGCGGAACGCACAAGCTACATCGGCCGGGTGAGAAATCTGGCTCGCATCAGCGCGGAGCTTTATCTGAAACAACGCGAAGAACTGGGATACCCCCTTTTAAAGACGACATAGCCTTATTATCCAATATTCGGGAGATAAAATGAGTAACGAACTGCTTTTCGAAATCGGAACGGAAGAAATACCCGCCGGATTCTTATCCAGGGCGGTGGGAGATATGGAAGAGATTATGCGCAAAACGCTTACGGAAAAGCGCATTGCATTTGACGGCATCCGGTGTCTGGCGACGCCGCGCAGGCTGGTGCTCACGATTGCGCAGCTGGCCCCGAAGCAGGACGATCAGACTCTTGAAAAACTGGGGCCGGCGAAGAAAGCGGCCTTTGATGAAAACGGCCAGCCGACCAAAGCCGCACAGGGTTTTGCCCGCGGACAGGGACTTGAGGTCTCTCAACTGGAAACCATCGTTACGGAAAAGGGAGAATACCTGGGCGCCCGCAAAACCATTGCCGGTCAGCCCACGACCGAACTGCTGCCCGAGATTCTCAAAAATTTTATACTCGCCATCCCCTTCCGCAAGTCCATGCGCTGGGCCGCTTATGATTTAAGATTCGCGCGCCCGATACACTGGCTTCTGGCCTTATATGGTGGTAAGGTCGTACCCCTCAAAATTGAAGATATTGAAAGCGGCAACACCTCCCGCGGGCATCGTTTCATGAGCCCCGCCCCCTTTGCCGTGGAAAGCTTCGCGGATTACCTGGCCAAAGCCAGAGCAAATTTTGTTCTTGCCGATCCCGAAGAAAGACGAAAGCTGATTCTGGAAGAAGCCCGGAAGTCGGCAGCCGAAGTGGGCGGCAAGCTTTTCTATGATGAAGATCTTCTGGAAACGATCAGCTTTATCGTGGAGTATCCGGTGATCGTGCGCGGACACTTTGATGAAGCCTACCTGAAAATTCCCAAGGAAGTTTTAACCACCACCATGATCTCACATCAGAAGTATTTTCCCATCGTCGATGGTGACGGCAAGCTTTTGCCTTACTTCATTGCGGTAAGCAACACCAAGGCCCGCGACCTTTCTGTGGTCGCAAGCGGCAACGAAAGAGTGCTCCGGGCGCGCCTGGCCGATGCGTCGTTTTTCTTTGAGGAAGACAAGAAAATCCCCCTGGAAGAGCGGGTGGAATCCCTCAAAAAAGTGGTCTTTCATACCCTGCTGGGAACATCGCATAAGAAAGTTCTGCGATTCCGCAAACTGGCCGTAAAAATCGCCGCCGCGCTCAAAGTCAAACCGGCCGTCAAGAAAAATGTCGACCGCGCGGCGCTTCTGGCCAAAGCGGATCTGGAGTCTCTGATGGTCGGCGAATTTTCCGAGCTTCAGGGCATAATGGGGCGTGAATACGCGCTTCTGGCTGGAGAAGATCCCGCCGTGGCCAACGCCATTTATGAACATTATCTGCCGATTGTCGCGGGCGGCGATCTGCCCAAATCGGACGAAGGCGCGATTGTGGGTCTTGCGGATAAAATAGATACAATTACCGGATTTTTCGGCGTCGGCATGCCTCCCACGGGTACGGCCGATCCTTACGCCTTGCGTCGCCAGGCATTGGGAATTATTAATATTATATTATCCCGGCACTACAGCCTCAGCCTGAATTTCCTTCTTGATGAAAGCCTTGCCCTGCTGAAGGATGTTTTGAAAAAACCGGCCGAAGAGGTCAAAAAAGACATTCTGGAGTTTTTCAAGGGACGGCTGCAGAATCAGCTTATTTCTCAGGGATTTGCGTATGATACCGTCGATGCGGTTCTGTCCACCGATATTGACGATGTTGTCGTGGTTATCGAAAAAATTCAGGCCCTTCAGGACTTCCGGCAAAATCCGGAATTTGAGCCCATTTCCGTGGCCTTCAAGCGCGTGGATAATATTTTAAAAGACTTCCGGCAAGGCCAGGTTGACGTCAACCTGCTGGTTGCCGAAGCTGAAATCAAGTTATTTTCAGCATTTGACACCATCAAGCTGCGCGTGGAAAAAGGCATCGCCGAAAAGGATTTTAACGCCGCCTTAAATAAGCTTGCCGCCTTGCGTCCGGCCGTGGATGCTTTTTTTGATCATGTCATGGTCATGGACAAAGATGAAAAAATCCGCTGCAACCGCCTGTCGCTTTTGCTGGAAATATCTAATCTATTCAATCAAATAGCTGACTTTTCGAAAATTGTCACAGCCGGTTAGGGATGTCCTTGCAAACGCTGCCGGACAATTTGTAAAAAAAATTGCTTTTTTTCGTCTCAGGACACAATTTTTTTGAAAGTATGACCGATAACAATAAGGTAATGCTTATTCCATCGTTAAACCGGGAGAAATTGCCTTAAATGAGCTTTCAATTTAAACCTGATTCTTTGACCAGCATGGACGAAAGGCTAAGGATTCGGAAAAATCTTCAGGAAATTACCAACCGCATCCACGCCGCCCAGAATATCGCTCATATCCTTGTCGAAATAAAAGATGGGATATTGAATCTTTTCGATGCGTCATCCATCACCATTTACGTTGTGGACAAGCACCGCGATGAAATTTATTCCATGTTTCTGGCAGGCACGCAAATTAAGGAAATTCGCGTTCCCATCAGCAATCAGAGCATTGCCGGATATGTCGCCAATACGTACAATATCGTAAATATCAGCGACGCCTACAATTCGGCTGAACTCAAAGCCATGGACTTCGAGCTGACGTTCGATTCCAGCTGGGATAAAAAATCCGGTTTCAGGACAAAACAGATTCTGGCCGCCCCGATCTTTTATGAAGATCAGCTCATGGGCGTCATCCAGATTCTCAACAAGAAATTCGGCGAAGGGAAATTTTCCGAAGATGAAGTTGGCTTGGCCATGGAAATCGCCGAAGTGCTGGGCGTCGCCTTTTACAATCAGCAGCGTTTTTCCCGCCGCCGCAAAACCCGCTTTGATTTTCTGATCACGCGCGGCCTGCTTAAAGAAGAAGAAATGGATGCGGCCTGGGACGAAGCCCGGGAGCAGAAAGAACCCATTGAAACCTACCTGATGCGTAAATACCGCATTTCCAAGGACGACATTGGACATTCTTTTGAAGAATTCTACCGCTGCCGGTTTATTGAATTTAACGAGAAAGTCGTTATTCCCGGCGATTTGATTAAGAACTTAAGAAAAGACTATCTCTGCCGTGAAATGTGGGTGCCGCTGGAAAAAATCGACAATTACATTCACGTTATCGTTGACGACCCGAACAACATCCTGAAAAGAGACGCCATAGAGAATTTACTGAAAACAAAAAAGGTTAAATATGACGTGGCCATTCCCACGGATATTCTTAAATTCATCAACCTCTTTTTCCAAACAGGCGACGCCGAAAGCTCGTTTTCAGAGCTTCTGGGAAAACTTGACGATGAGGACAGACCGTCCGACGATGACGAAAGCGGCGAAGTGGTCACGGAATCAGACAGCGTGATCATGCAGCTGGTCAACAAGATCATCAACGACGCATACGGACGCCGGGCTTCCGATATTCACATTGAACCCAATGTCGGCAGAAAAAACGTGGAAATCCGCTTCCGCGTTGACGGCGATTGCTCCATTTACCAGACCGTGCCGTACAGTTACCGCGCCGCCATTATATCCCGCATCAAAATCATGTCCAATCTGGACATTACCGTTAAGAGACTGCCGCAGGACGGTAAAATCAAGTTCCGCCGGTCAAACGGCGATGAAATCGAGCTTCGTGTGGCGTCCATCCCCACGCAGGGCGGCGTCGAAGACGTGGTCATGAGAATTCTGGCCAAAGGCGAAACGATGCCGCTGGAAGAGATGAGCCTTCTGAAGCGCAACTATGATCAACTTCTCAAAATCATAGCCAAACCATACGGCATGATTCTGGTTGTGGGCCCGACGGGTTCCGGTAAAACAACGACCTTGCACGCGGCTTTGCACCACATTAACCATCCCGACCGCAAAATCTGGACAGCCGAAGACCCGGTGGAAATAAGCCAATACGGTCTGCGCCAGGTTCAGGTGCAGCCGAAAATCGGCTTTGATTTCGCGGCGGCCATGCGCTCATTTTTGCGCGCCGACCCCGATATCATCATGGTTGGTGAAATGCGCGATTTTGAAACCGCCAAGATCGGCGTTGAAGCCTCTCTGACCGGACACCTGGTCTTCAGCACGCTTCATACCAACAGCGCGCCTGAAACCATCGTCCGCCTTCTCGACATGGGCATTGACCCTCTGAATTTCGCCGACGCGCTTTTGGGCATCCTGGCCCAGCGTCTGGTGCGAACGCTTTGCAAAAACTGCAAGGAACCCTATCATCCCGCCAAGGAAGAGTATGATGAAATCGCGGAAAGCTATGGCGCGGAGGAATTCGCCAAACTGGGCATTCCCTATAATGACAACTTTAAATTATACCGGCCCAAGGGCTGTGACATCTGCGATAAAACCGGTTACAAAGGCCGAGTAGGCATCCACGAACTTCTGGTCGCGTCGGACGGCATTAAAAGAATGGTTCAGAAGCACGAATCCGTTGAAGGGCTCAGAAGGCAGGCCATGTCCGAAGGCATGACAACGCTTCTTCAGGACGGCATTATTAAATCGCTAAACGGCCACACCGATTTTGTCCAGGTCCGCAGAGTCTGCATCAAATAATTTTTTAGACGAAAGAGGGATTAGTTATGCCAGAGCGAGTAAATCATGAACCAGGCAATTTTTAAATATTCACGCCATACTTTTTTCCAGTCGGATGATTTCAATTGCCGGAAATCTTGAGGAGCTCTCTCATAGGGCGTTGGCGAAAAATAATACCCGCCGTCATTTCCATACACTTTTTTCACCATCAACTGAATCCGGCGCATGTGGTAGGGTGAACTCACAAAGATGGCCGATTTCTTCCCATCAGCCGTCATGATCTTCCTGGCTTCAAGCAATTCCAGATGCGTGTCTTCAAAATAACGCCATGCAGGCGCGTTATTTTTACCGGAACCGTTATCCGCGGTTGTTTTATACATGACGCTTTTTATGATTCCCTGATCCATAAAATAGGTTTTATGATACGCGGGAATCATCAGATAATCCGCCATCCCGTTTTGCATCAATTCCCGCGCGTGCCTGTGTCGGGCGGTGAAATCAGGCCCCAGCAAAAGAACAATCGCATCCGATTTCTCACACGGGGTTTCGTAGATCAATAATCCGGGCGCGAAGATGACGCCGACGGCTGAAACCGCCGCCACGATAATCAGTATCAGCGCGATCTTTTTCAGAGTCTTCACCAAAATATCCTTGACAATACAAGTAATTATTTATATCAAACCACAAAATCGCAAATACCATGCGCTGTGTGGATGAGGAACGTTATTGATGCCTTGATGATAGTAAATACGCTGCCTATGGAAATGATTTTCATTGACGCATTCTAGACAGCTTTCCTTCGTAAATTCAATATAAAAAAATTATTTTATTTGCAAAGGTTTAGATAACAACGATGTATGATGCCACCGTAGAAAGACGCCGCCATCCCGATCACGATAGAAGTCTCGACATTTCGCTTTACACAAGCATCATGGAGACGATTGATCTGGGCATTGTCATTCTCGGCATTAAACGACGCGATCTCATCTTCAAAAACCGCTTTGCCTCCGAAATTTTCCAGCATAATCCAAACCTCCTGGAGTACCGCAATCTTCTGTCGCTGCTTCTGACGGACTACGGCAGCAAACCGGATGAGGATATTTTCGGCAAGAATTACACCCTCCGTTTTAAAAACCGCCTGCTGGGTTACACACCCTATATGATATCCGAAAGTTTTATCATGATTATCATCCGCGACATCACGGAACGAACCCGGCTGGAATCCATCGCGGAAGCGGTGAATTCAATGGACAACATCGGCTACGTTTTTTCGGGCATTCGGCACGAGCTGGGCAATCCCATCAACTCGATCAAAATGACCTTGAGCGTTCTGAAACGAAACTTAAGCGAATATTCTCCGGCGTCCGTTGAGAAATTTGTCGATCGCGCCATGACGGAAATTTCACGCGTCGAATTTCTGCTTCAGGCGCTGAAAAGCTTCAGCATCTTTGAAAA
This sequence comes from uncultured Smithella sp., assembly GCA_964525155.1. Classification (GTDB taxonomy): domain Bacteria; phylum Desulfobacterota; class Syntrophia; order Syntrophales; family Smithellaceae; genus UBA8904. The sequence continues at coordinate 6,439 of CAZGDK010000064.1, forward strand.
TCCGGATATTCAAACCGTTCAGATTGATGATTTTCTGACACGCTTCCTCGCGCTGGTCAGTAACGACTTGCAGCAATCCGGAATCAAAATCAGTAAATCCGTCGAAGCAAACGCCCGAACCGTCAGCGCGGATCCGCGCCTTCTGCACCAGGTCATGATGAACCTGATCACCAACGCCTCCGACGCGCTGGCCGGCAAGGAAAATCGCAAGATCAACATCCGCGCCCTCAAACACGACGGCCTCATCGCCGTCATCGTAGAAGACAACGGCTGCGGCATGTCCAAGGACGCTCAGGCCAATCTCTTCAAACCGTTTTTCACAACCAAAAACCGGGGCACGGGGCTGGGCCTGATGATCACATTAAAAATGGTTACGCTCATGAAGGGCAATATGGAAATTAAAAGCGTCAAGGACAAGGGAACCAGGGTGACCGTCATCCTGCCGGAAGGCGCCAAAACCCATGCTTAAAGTTAAAAGAAAAATTCTCATCATCGACGACAACGACATCTTTTGCGAATCCGTCAGAGATCTGCTCACCGATGAACACACGGATGTCCTCACCGCCATCACGGGCAAGGACGGGCTGCACATCTGCACCGAAAGCAAAATCGATGTCGTCATCCTGGACCAGAAACTCCCCGACACGCAGGGGGTGGCGCTGTGCCCTTCCATCCTGAAACAAAACGAACAGACCAAAATTATTTTTGTCACCGCCTATCCCAGTTTTTCCAACGCCATTGACGCCATCAAAGTCGGCGCGCACGATTATCTGTCCAAACCCTTCGAGATGGCCGAGCTGGAATTGACCATCAAGCAGGCATTTCGCACGCAGGAACTGGAAAAAGCCGAGCAGATTCAAAATTATCAGAACATTCGGGAAAGTGAAGAAAACGATCTGATTGCCGGCGCGGGCGCATTCGACGAGATCAAGCGCATGATTGATCTGGCCGCTGAAAGCGACGCTCCCGTCTTGATCACCGGCGAAACCGGAACAGGTAAAAATGTCGTGGCGCGAGCCATTCATTTTAAAAGTTCGCTTCCCGCCAAACTCTTTCTCACGGCCAATTGCGCGGCCTTTCCGGAAAATCTGATTGAAGCGGAACTCTTCGGATCGGAGAAAGGGGCCTTTACCGGCGCCAGTTCTTCGCGCAAGGGCATCTTCGAACTGGCGGAAGGCGGAACACTGGTGCTAGACGAAATCGGATCGATGCCCATCCATCTGCAATCCAAGCTTTTGGGCGTTCTGGAAGAAAAGAAAATTCGCCGCATCGGCGGTGAAACCGTGAAGCCGGTTAATGTGCGGATCATTGCCGCCGCCAACAACGATCTGGAACAGGCCATCCGGGAAAAGACATTTCGCACTGATCTTTATTACCGCCTCAGCGTCATCCGCCTGCACCTGCCTCCGCTTCGCGAAAGAAAAGAAGATATTCCCAAACTCTGCGAATATTTTATCGGCAAAATGTCCCGCGATCCTCATGTTCGCCTCTCCGACGCGGAGCTGTCGCGGTTGATGGATTATGAATGGCCGGGCAATGTTCGCGAATTGAAAAATGTCATTGAGCGATCGCTGATCATTCAGCGAGGCCAGCCGCTTCACCCTTCCGTGCTTTTGAGAAGCGGCTCCGCCATGCCGTCATTTGCCGCCGCGGGCTCCGACGATGAAGACCTCTCAACGCTTGAAGACATGGAAAAGAAATGCATCTGCCAGGCGATGAAAAAATTTAACGGCAATTATTCGCAATCGGCCAAAGCGTTGGGAATTTCGCTATCCACGCTCAAAAGAAAAGTCAAAACCTACAAACTTTGAAATGATCCGGCCGGCAAAAACATCCTGTTCAAAATGAATCATTCAGCTTGAGCTTTCCCGGGGCGTCAGCACACGGTCACACAGAATACAACTATTTGATATTACACGCTATTATCATTTTTAAAATCAGCCGGGCACAGCCTTTGCTTTAATGCTTACGAATCATTCTTTTCCAGACGGCCAAACCGGCGCGGGCGTCAAAATACCTGCCGGACGAAACGACAAAACGACAAATTGAATCCAAAGGATTTCTCATGGCAAAAATAACGTCTCACACTAAAAAAGTACAAAAAGAAGAACTTTCCGAAGCGCCGCAGGTGGAAGAACTTCTAAAAAATCTTGAGTTTCATAAAGCCATCCAAAACATCACCTCCCGGATCATGGCCGCGGAATCCATCGCGGATATCGTGGTCAACATCAAGGAAGACATACGCAAACTGTTCGACATCCACGTTTTGACGATTTATCTGATTGATAAAACCAGAAAGGAAATATTCACCGTTCTTGACGACGGCCGGCAATACCGCTTTCCGATCAATAATGCGACGCTTGCGGGCTATGTCGCGCAGAGAAAAAAGATGGTTCATATCTCCGACGCTTACAACGAAAGGGAAATCCGAAGACTTCATGAAACGCTTACGATTGACCGGTCCATGGATAAGAAAACCGGCATTTCAACCGGTCAGGTCATTGCATGCCCCATCATGCGCGACAACCTGATTTGCGGCGTCATGGAAATCATGATTAAAAAAGGCGGCGATAAAATCGACGATTACAATCAGATATTTCTCGACGAAATAACGGGCGTTCTGGCCAAAGCGCTCTTCGCGCAACTGAACTTCACGGAAGTTAAACAAACGCAAGGCGTGAAATTCGAATCGTTGATTCAGAAAGGCATCCTGACCTCCGACCAGATGGACAAAGCCATCAAGGAGGTTGCCGAAACCAGGAACGATCTGGCATCCATTCTCATGGAGCGCTGCAACGTTTCCAGGGAAAGCATCGCCTCGGCCCTGTCGGCTTATTACGCCTGCCAGTTCATCTCCTACAGCGAAGACATCCCCATTCCGCGCGATCTTTTAATTGGCATTGAAAAATATACCCTGACCAATATGATGTGGGTTCCGCTGAAAGTCGTGAAGGGAAAAATTCATGTCATCACCGACGACCCGTTTAATCAGACCAGGAGAAATAAAATCGAGGACATTCTGGAAACGCGCTCCATTCGATACGATGTCTCCATCGCGGCGGACATCCTGCAATTTATCGATCGCTTTTATCCTTCGGACAAACAGGGCGTAAGGCCCCTCCAGACGTCCGACAGCCCTTCCCCGCAAAAGCCGTTTGATCCGGAAAATATTCCGTTGGCGCAAGTCAAAAACGAAGATGAAAACACGGTAAAGTCCGTCCAGCCTGAAACCCCGGTTAACCTTGAACCCGCGGACGAATTTTCGGATGACGACTCTTTTGCCGGGATCATAAAAACAAAGAAGTCCGCCTTATCGTCGGACAAAATAAGTTCCAGCCTTGCCTTCAGGACCGAAGAGCCCTCCAAAATAGAAAAAGAAAAGTTTCCGGATATTGACGACCTGGCCGACATCAGGCGTCGCGTTCAATCCAAGCCGGTCGTATCGGCCAGCCCGGCGGACGATCAACTTCCGCAGCCGCTGACCAGCATCATCACCGAGGCATGCGGCCGGCGCGCATCCGATCTTCATTTTGAACCGGACCCGCAAGCAAATCACGTAACATTGCGTATACGCATTGACGGACAGTTTTCCACTCTTCCGTCGCTGACTTATCCGGACTACGATACACTGACCCGTCAGATCAAGGTCCTGGCCAATCTCGAAGAACAAAACAGCTCCTCAATTCAAAACGGGAAACTGTCTTTAAAAAGGCCGTCGGGGCATGACATCCACCTGCGGGTGTCCTTCATCCCCACCCGAACCGGCATGGAAGATACGGTCGTCCATATTTCATCCAAACTCAAGAAAATGCCGTTGGAGCTTTTGGGACTGTCTGAAAAAGACTATACGGATTTAATCAATATTCTGCGCCAGCCGCGGGGGCTGATTCTGATGACCGGCCCGGCTCATTCCGGCCTGACGACAACGCTTCACGCCTGCCTGGACAACATCAACACCCCGGGCGTAAAAATCTGGACAGCCGAAGAGCCGATCGAGATTATTCAAGCGGGGCTTCGTCAGGTTCAGATTGACGCGCATAAAAGTTTTGATTTCGCGGGCGTCATCCAATCATTTTTAACAGCCGATCCGGACGTCATCATGTCCAGCCGAATCGACACCCCGGCCACGGCAAAACTCTGCATGCAGGCGGCCATCAGGGGACGCCTCGTGCTGGGATCTCTGTGGGCGGAAAGCGTTCCCGATGCGATTGAACATTGCCTGGAGATGCAGACGGGCCATCTGGTATTTGCCGACGCCATGCTGGCCATTGTTCAGCAGCGCCTGATTAAAACGCTCTGCCCGAAATGCAAGGAAAAGTATCATCCGAGCCATGAAGGCTATGACGAACTGTCGGAAATTTACGGGAAAGACGCTTTTGAAAAGCTGAACATTCCCTACTCCAACGCTTTTAGCCTGTATCGACCCAAGGGATGCCCCGATTGCAATCAGACAGGCTACACAGGCCGGATGTGCGTCTCCGAAACACTCATTTTCACACCTGAGATCAAACGCATGATCCGGCGCAAAGAATCCCCCCAGCGCGTTTATGAGGCGGCTCTGACATCGGGCATGACCACCCTGATGCAGGACGGCATCATCAAGGTCCTCCAGGGACACAGCGATTTCCGGCATGTACGGCTGGCCTGCTTGAGATAGAGAGACAAGAGGCTATAGGTTGAAGCACACAGAGAATCGTGGCGCATGTGTCCTCCGCCGGCGGAGGTGGCGCGCAGCGCCGGAGGTGGAAAAGATTAGCTTGTAGTGAGTGCCTAAAGGACGGATCATATTTCTCTTTCCAATGCTTTAGACATCATGACTGAATCCAAAATATTTCGGTTCAAGCGGAAAAATCGAGCCATCGAGACCACCCGCTAAAAATCTCCCCTAACCCCTCTTGATAAAGAGGGGAATTATTCGATAGTTCAGGCATGATGACTGATACAAGAACCGGCACGAGAAAACATATCGACAATTCCGTTAAAAGGAATTAATGCGGTAATGGAAGGCAGGAATCATGCACATTTTTCTTACCGGCGTCAGCTGCGTGGACAAATCCACTCTTGGCAAGCTTCTTGCCGAAAGAGTGGATTTGCCTTTTTTTGACCTGGACGATGAAATTGAAAAATACTTCGGAGCAACCATTGAGCGGCTTCAGACAACAAGCGTCTGTATCTGAAAGAAATCAAAAAAGACATAACCTTCTTTAACAAAACATATCTTCGGGCGCACCTGCATGTCGATATTTCCGGTTTATCGGTTGAAGGCAGCCTAACCAGGCTTCATGATGCCATCCATGCATACGCGCCCGTTGCTTTCTGTCGGTTCAGTCATGATGTGTAAACCAAAAGATTTCATTTCACACGACAAGATTGAACCGGCGCGAAATCCACCTCCGTCACTTCGTGACACCTCCGCCAGCGGAGGATATTAAGGATTTTTATCCCGAAGGGATAACAGATTTATAGAAATTTTTTACATTCAACCTGCGACCCCGTCAGGGTCGAACAAGACGGAATTTTGCCGATGGGCTATAAACGTTAAACCCCTTCGGGGTTATTCAATCATTCAACAATAGAAAGGGACAGAGATAGAAATGCCTGTCAGTGAACGCTTCGCACTAGAAGAAACGTGATGGAATAAAGTCAGGACAATTTATTTTTCAGTTCGCTGAGCTTGTTGAGCGCGGCAAGCGGGGTCATGGATGAGATGTCCAGTTCGCGCAGTTCGTCTAGGATGGCGTCGTCGCTTTCGACAAAGAGGCTGAGTTGAGGATTTGTTTTAGGGGCGGCCGCTTTTCCCCGGGCGATGCGGGGCATGCCGATTTCGTCGAATTCGCCTTTTTCCAGATTGCGCAGAATTTCCTTGGCCCGTCCGATGACGCCTTCCGGAACACCGGCGATACGCGCCACTTCGATGCCGTAGCTGCGGCTCGCGCCGCCTTCCACGATTTTGCGCAGAAAGATGATTTTCTCACCCCACTCTTTTACGGCGATGTTGTAATTTTTCGCGCCGTCTTTTGCCGCCGCCAGATCGGTGAGCTGATGATAATGCGTGGCAAAAAGGCTGCGCACACCGCTTCCCTGTAAATCGTGAAGATATTCGGCCACCGCCCAGGCAATGCTCAAGCCGTCAAAGGTCGACGTTCCCCGGCCCACTTCATCCAGAATCACAAGGCTCCGGGATGTCGCTTCGGAAAGAATCTGGGCCGTCTCCATCATTTCCACCATGAAGGTGCTCTGGCCTTTGATAAGGCTGTCGGATGCGCCGATGCGCGTGAATATTTTATCGACCACGCCGATGCGGGCGTGCGCCGCCGGAACAAAACCGCCCATTTGCGCCATGAGCACAATCAACGCAATCTGGCGGATATAGGTGGATTTGCCGGCCATGTTCGGTCCGGTAATGACCAGCAGGCGGTTGCCCTGCAAATCCAGCAGGCAATCATTCGGCACGAATCCATCTTTTTTCAACGCGGCCTCCACGACCGGGTGACGGCCGTCTTGAATGGAGATAACATCTTCCTCGTCAATTTCCGGACAGGTAAAGGCATATTTCTCGGCAACCTCGGCCAGCGCGCAAAAAGCATCCAGTTCGGCCACCAGAAATGCATTTCGCTGAATATCGGCAATGTAAGGGACCAGATCGTCCCGAAGCCGGTTAAACAGTTCATTTTCACGGTCGCGGATCTTTTCTTCGGCCCCTAAAACCGTCTGCTCAAATTCCTTCAGCTCCTGATTGATGTAGCGCTCGGCGTTGACCAGCGTCTGTTTGCGAACGTAGGAATCCGGCACGGACGCGGCATTGGCCTTGGTGACTTCAATGTAATAGCCGAAGACGTTATTAAAACCGATTTTCAGCGTATTGATCCCCGTGGCCTGCCTTTCTTTGGCTTCCAGAGACGCGATCCATTTTTTCCCGTCACGGCTGATCGAGCGCAGGCGATCCAGTTCTTCATCGAACCCTTCGGCGATATAGCCGCCGTCGAGCGTCCGGGCGGGGGGATCATCAATAACCGCGCGGCTCAGCAAGTCGACAAGCGATGCCATATCCGCAATATCTTGGCGCAACGTTGCAAGCGACGGCGCCGTAAAATCCGCAAGCATCGATTGCAGATCCGGCAAAACGCCTAGTGATACTTTGAGCGCGATCAAATCGCGGGGCGATGCTATTTTCATCGCCACGCGTCCCGCCAGACGTTCCAGGTCATAGATGCGGGAAAGCGTTTTTCGTAAATGCGCCCGCGTGGAATGATTATCTTTGATCTCGGCTACCGCCGCCAGCCGGGCGCGAATCTTTTCGGGCAGGAGCAGCGGATACGAAAGCCACCAGCGCAGGCGTCTGGCGCCCATCGGGGTCAGCGTTTCGTTGATCAGATGAAACAGGGAACCGGCGCGGGACCCATCTGAAATGGTTGCAAATATTTCCAGATTCCGGCGCGCGGTGTCGTCCAGAATCAGAAAATTCCGGGGGGCATACCATTGAATTTCGGAAATATGGGCCGCCTTCACCATCTGTGTGGCGCTTACATATCCAAGAATTCCGCCTGCGGCCAGGCGCGCCGCCGGATATTCGCGAAGTTTCGATGTTTCCAGAACCTCAGGGGAAAGCTCCCGGATCAAGACTTCGGACACACGTTCCGGATCAAAGACCTCATCATCCAGATAATTAATTCGGCCCGCCGGCATGTCCGATTCCAGAAGCCTCAAAAACACGGGATCGGGAAATGTTTTCCGGATGAGCAGCTCCTTGAAATCCAGGCCGCTCATGGCGGAAATAAGCGCCTCGCGGCTTGAAAATTCGGCCACCTGAAACTCGCCGGTGGATATATCCAGAAAGGCCAGCCCCAGCGCATCGCGCCCCGCGCTGATGCACGCCAGATAGTTGTTTTCTCCGGCTTTGAGATTTTCCTCATCCGTGACCAGTCCCGGTGTGATCACGCGAATAACGTCGCGCTTGACGATGCCTTTGGCGTTTTTGGGGTCTTCCACCTGCTCGCAGATGGCGACTTTGAATCCTTTTTCCACAAGCTTTGTGATGTAGCCGGCTGCGGCATGATAGGGAAAACCACATAACGGCACGGCGTCTTCTTTGGATTTATTGCGGGATGTGAGCGTGATTTCCAGAATGGGCGCGGCGGTCAGGGCGTCTTCAAAAAACATTTCATAGAAATCGCCCATCCGGTAAAACAAAATGCAGTCCGGATATTTTTCCTTGATTTCAACATACTGCTTCATGGCGGGAGTAAGGTTGAGCGTCGCGTCTAGCGCCATTTCCCATCGTCTCCCCGCTCCAGATCGATGACATCTGATTTCTTTTTCGGACCGCCATTGTCAGGGATGCTGATAAAGCGGTTGGCAATCCAGCTGACAATGCTGATGATCAGAGCGCCCAGAAACGCCCAGAAAAAGCCGTCCACGTCGAATCCGGGGACAAAATACGCCACGAGAAGCAGCATGAGGGCATTGAGCACAAAGGCAAAAACGCCCAGCGTTAAAATGGTCAAGGGCAGCGTGAGAATCAATAAGACGGGACGCAGAACAACATTGATCATCCCCAGAATGGCCGCTGCAATGATGGCCGTTTTCAGGGAATCCACATGAATCCCTTTTAAAATGGTGGAGGCAATCAAGATACCCGCGGTAATCACCAGCCAGCGGGTTAAAAGAACAATCAGAAATTTTCCTCTAATCATCGACGGCATAAAACTTAATAGGGCCGTTCATCAGTGACGGTCTTTTCAGACTTCAGAAACACCCAGGTGATGGAAAAGCCGCCCATCCATGAGGTTTTCGTTTTCACCAGGGGGCTCTCTTCAAAGACGGCTCCCTGCATGAAATCGGCGCTGACAAACGTGTGAAATAAAAATTGTTTATAATTCTTCCCCACGCCGACGGTAAACGTGGAACCGCTGTACCCCGCGCCCGGCGTGTAGGCGGGGCGATGCGCCGTTTTGTAGGCCGGCAAAACTTCATAAAAATAGTTGTGATACCCGCGATCGGCAAACATGGGACCGACCGACACCCCCAGATAAACGCCCGTTCCCGGAATCACGTCTCCCTTTTGGAAATTCAGGCGGGGACTGAAAACGAAGCCTTCATAACGCACGGTTCGGAAGTCCGTCGAAAAAACCGCGCGCACCGGCAGGGCGAGGCCCAGACGGTATTTATCTTCCCTGGAGTCCAGTATTTTGATGCGCAGGGCGGGGCCGAATTCAAAGGTGGGATCAAGATCGGGCATGCCCCGTCGCGCTTCGTTATCATCGCTGCGAACCGGCACGGCGCCGTAACCGCTGGCGTCAAGGAGAACGCGGTCGGTTGCGAAAACCCGCGCGGAAACCCTCTTGTCTTCCATCCGGAAAACGCCGCCGCGATAAACCGCGTAGGGAAACGGCAGGGCATAAGCCCTGGTTTTATCGGAACCGCGATAGTCCGGCATCATCAAAAATCCCGCACCAATCCCCAGCTCCCACAACGGCTTGTCTTCACAGATTGCTTTTTGCGGCAACGCCAGGAACATCAACGCCAAGATGATCGGTAACACGCGTCTCACAATGATTGTCCGCCTTCCGTCAGCATCAGCCTTCCGCCCAATGACATGATTTTACGAATTAAACGTCTCAAACTGTTCTTTTTTCGCCGCGCAAACCGGGCATTCATCCGGCAAAACACCGTCGGCCACATATCCGCAAACCTTGCAGACGTAGTATACCGTTTCACGCTCTTCCATGAAATGATTCATCGCCTGTTTGTAAAGGTTGGCGTGCGTCTCTTCGACATCTCGGCTCTGGCTGAAATGCAGAAGCGACGCTTTGTCGCCTGCCGCTTCGGCCATCTTGACGAAGCGATCGTAAGCGATTTCGGCAACCGCTTTTTCCGATTCAAAGCTGGCCGCCAGATTTTCTTCGGTCGATTTGATTTCTTTGAGAACTCTCAGCGCGCGCTTGCCGTGAATCTCTTCGGAAAACGCAATCACGCGAAAGAGTTTTGCAATTTGCTTGTAGCCTTCCTGCTCCGCCTTGTCGGCATACATTTTCAATCTGAGAACGGCTTTTGCTTCGCCGACATAAGCCTGCTGAAGCGCCTCACGAATTTTTTCGTCCATGCGCTGACTCCTGTATTTTATTTAAGCCGGGGAAAATTCACTTTTATCCGCGCCGCAAACGGGGCAGGTCCAGTCTTCCGGCAGATCCCGAAATTCCGTTCCTTTGGGTACGCCGTTGTCCGGATCGCCATTGGCCGGGTCGTATTCATAGCCGCATACACCACAAACATATTTTTTCATGATTTAACCTCCCTGAATGTATTATCGATTAATTGGACAGTCTCTTTTGAAGTTCCGCCGCCACCGTCTTGCCCAGTTCGTGACACTTATCCAGAACATTCTTGTCCGGAGCATGTTTGACGGACACCGTATCGGCAACGATTTCAACTTTCATCTCTTTAAGAATCGCTTCCAGGTCGTTTACCGACTCGCCGCTCCAGCCGAAAGAACCGAACACCGCGCCGATGAGGTTCGCGGGTTTGAGCCCTTTCATATAGGTCATCACGTCCGCCATCTGCGGCAGTATATTGTTATTGAGCGTGGGCGATCCGACAATGAGCGCACCCGCTTCCAGCACTTCGTAGATCACTTCGCTGCGATGCACGTCGTTCATGGAAAGAATTTTCACCCGGACACCCGCGGC
>CAZGDK010000065.1:0-17067 GCA_964525155.1 uncultured Smithella sp.
CGGCAACCGAATCCGAAATGAAGGAAAAGAAAGCCCGCGTGGAAGACGCACTGCATGCAACCCGTGCAGCCGTTGAAGAAGGCATCGTTCCCGGCGGCGGCGTAGCTTACCTGCGCACCCTGCCTGCTCTGACCAAGATGGAGCTTGCCGGTGACGAACAGATCGGCGTCAACATCGTGAAAAAAGCCATCGAAGAGCCGATCAAAATGATCGCCGCGAACGCGGGTCTCGAAGGCAGCATCGTGGTGGAAAAAGTAAAAGAAAAGAAGGGCGCTTTCGGCTTCAACGCACGCACCGATGTTTATGAAGACATGATCGCGGCCGGTGTTATCGATCCGACCAAGGTCAGCCGTTTTGCCCTGCAGAATGCGGCCTCCGTTTCCGGACTGCTGCTCACCACCCAGTGCATGATCGCTGACAAGCCCGAAGAGAAGGGCGCAGGCGGCGGCATGCCCGGTATGCCCCCCGGAGGAGGGTATCCCGGAATGGGAATGTAAAAAAATAGTTGTAGGGAACGGTCTTGTGACCTTCAGGTTATCGCGACCGTTCCCTACAGTGTAAGATTAAGGCCCCCTGTTCGTGAGGACAGGGGGCCTTTTTATCAAGAGCGATCATCAACCTTAAAATAACTGTTTTTGTCCTTCAAATCACACAATGCCATATCATTATGATATTATTTGTTATTTTGTTTATTTTGGAATTGCCGCCCGGCGCTTCTGTTGCCTGAATCCGTGATTTTAAACAAAATAGTAAACAAAATGGAGGGTTCTGCCGATAAAGAAAAAGTGTCTCAAATTTTTTTATCGGGAAAAATTTGAAGATAATACTTCATCACTGTGAGGGCCTGGAATGTCTCGTAAAACAGCGGCGATTCATCGTAATCCAAAATCGGAAAACGACCCCCCGTCTCGGATATTGACGACTGTGATATCCGAGGGAAAAAGCAATATCAATCCGGACACAAAACAAGCAACAATTATTCCCAGGGCAATGCCCGCCGCCGGGGGGGCCGAATCGAGGTATCGCTTCATTCTGGATTGCATGCTGGAGGCTTTTTTTGAAACGGATCTCGCGGGCAATCTGACCTTTGTTAATGAGGCAATGTTGTCGCTTACGGGATATTCCCGGGACGAATTAATCGGCATGAACTATCGCAACTTTCAACAGGATGGAGGCACTGAGCAAACCTATCAGGCTTTCAACAAAGTCTACAAAACGGGAATTCCCATGAAAGCCTATGATTTTGAAATTCGCGGCAAAGATGGGAAACAAATTTACGTGGAAACGTCCATTGCCCTGAAAAATGATGATGAAGGCCGGATCACCGGATTTCGAGGCGTTCTCCACGATGTGACGGAAAGAAAACTGGCGCTCGATGCGCTAAAACAAAGTGAAGAAACGCTGCGTTTGATGACGGAAAACATGTCCGATATGATCCGGGTTACGGATTTTAAAGGCAACAATTTATATGTAAGTCCATCGCATTACAAAGGTCTGGGCTACACGATGGAGGAACGCGTCGGCAAGTCCGTTTTTGAGCTTGTTCACCCCGATGATTTGGAGACGCTTATCACCCAAATGACCGAAGGGTATGTCTCCAGACAACCGGTTCGGGTGGAATACAGAGTCAAACATGCCAATGGCCAGTATGTGTGGCTGGAAACCGCGGCAGACCTTTTACGAGACGTTGAGGGTAACCCGACTGCGGTGATTATGAGTTCGCGTGACATCACCAGCAAGAAACTGATGGAAGAAGCTCTGAAAAAAAGTGAGGAAAAATACCGCACCATCATCGAGCAAATGACGGAAGGCTATTATGAACTCGACCTTGCGGGGCGTTTTACGTTTGTTAATGACGCGACGTGCAAACGTTTGGGCTGTACTCGCGATCAACTGATCGGAAAAGACGCCAATGCTTATACCGCGCCGGAATATGTTGATTCGGTCTTCCAGACTGTCAAAGAAATATATGAAACGGGAAGTCCGGTGAAAGGGCTTGAGTATGTTTATACCCGCAAAGATGGGAGCACGGGATATGCCGAACTGTCCGTTTCTCTCATCTGGGATGCAAATGGAATCCCCGTTGGATTTCGGGGCATTTCACACGATATTTCCGAGCGGAAAAAAATGGAAGATTCGCTTCGGGAAAGTGAAAAAAAATATCGCATGATCGTTGAAAACATGCATGACAGCATCTGGGCCATGGATATGGATCTCAAATACACCTATCTGAGTCCCTCCGATATCCGGATCAGTGGATACACGCCCGAAGAGATGATGGCGATGCCCATAGACAAGTTGATGCCGCCGGAATCCTATGAGGCGACCATGAACGTTCTGGCTCAGGAGCTGGAACTGGAAATGAGCGGCGCGCCGGTTGATCCGCAACGCAAGCGTACGTTGGAGGCGGAATTCTATCATAAAGACGGTCATCTGTTCTGGCAGGAAAGCACCGCGTCCTTTACGCGCGATGAAAACGGCAAAGCCACGGGCATGATGTTTGTCGGGCGCGACATCACCGAACGTAAGAAGATTGAAAAAGCTCTGAAAGAAAGCGAGGCGAAGTATCGAAGCATCTTCGACAACGCATCGATGGGGATTTTTCAGAGTGAAACCGACGGCAAGTTAATTACCGTGAATCGGGCCATGTCGGTGATTCTGGGCTATGACTCGCCCGAAGATTTAATGATGTCTTCCGGCCTGATTCAACTCTTGTGCGTTGATGCCTCCGCATTGGATGAGTTCCTGAAACTCATCAATCATCAGAATCATGTTAAAGACTTTGAGTTGAAAGCCTACCGCAAAAACCGCGACATCATTGATGTCTCCATCAACGCCCACTATGTTTGCGATGAGCGGGGCCATATTCTCTATTTTGAAGGCATTGTCATCGACATTACGGAAAAAAAGCGCATCAAAGAGCTTACGATGGCCAAGGAACTGGCGGAGAGGGCCACTGCGACCAAAAGTGAGTTTCTGGCGAATATGAGCCATGAAATCCGGACGCCGATGAACGCCATCATCGGATTCACCCGCCTGGCCTTGAAGCACGACCTCTCGACGAAAGTCCGCGATTACCTCAAAAAGATCGATCATTCCGCCGATTCGCTGCTGGGGCTCATCAATGATATTCTGGATTTCTCCAAAGTGGAAGCCGGCAAATTGAAATTTGAATCGATTGATTTCAATCTGCAGCATGTTTTCAGCAAAATCGGCGATATGTTCTCGCTTAAAACATCCCGCAAAGGCGTGGAGCTCATTGTGTCCGTCGCAAGCGACGTTCCCTGTGAACTGGTCGGCGATCCCCTGCGTCTGGAGCAGATTCTGACCAATCTTGTCGGCAACGCGGTCAAATTCACTGAACGCGGGCACATCGCTTTAAGGGCTGATCTGCTCCATCGCGACAATGACGTCTGCCGGATCAAATTTGTCTGCTCCGATACGGGCATCGGCATGACCCCGGAGAACATCTCCAAACTCTTTACCGCCTTTTCACAGGCCGACACGTCGGTGACGCGAAAATACGGAGGGACGGGGCTGGGGCTTGCCATTTCCAAACGCCTCGTGGAAATGATGAATGGGGAAATGTCGGTGCAAAGCGACGTCAATCAGGGCAGTACGTTTACCTTCACCGCGGAATTTCGAAGACGGCCTGAACTTCAGGAAAATCGACTTGCGGCGCCTTCCGATCTTAAGGATATTCGGATCCTGGTGGTTGACGACAACAAAGTGGTCCGCAAAATATTTCTGGAACAGCTGGAGGCTTTGAAGTTTTCCGCCTATGCGGTCGAATCGGGCGAGGCGGCGCTTTGCGAGCTTGCGCGAGTCGTGGGCTTAAACGAAAAGCCCTATGACATCATTCTGATGGACTGGATGATGCAGGGCATGGACGGCATCGAAACCTCAAAGCGCGTCAAAACGCATCCCCATCTGACCAGAATACCGTCCATCATCATGATTACGGCGTTTGGCCGCGAGGACATGATGAAGATCGCCGAAGCGGAGCGCATTATTGACGCCTACATCCCCAAGCCGACAAATCAATCGCTGCTGTTTAATACGATTCTCGAGGTTTCCGGGAAAAATGTCGCGAAAGACAGCGATGCCAGGGGAACATCCCTGGACGCCTCCATCAAGGATAAGGTGGGAGGCATTCATATCCTGCTGGTGGAAGACAACCCGATTAATCAGCAGCTGGCCACGGAACTTCTGGAGAGTGTGGGCGCTCATGTCAGCATCGCCGGAAACGGCCAGGAAGCCGTAGACAAGGTCCGGGCGTCATCCTATGACATTGTTCTGATGGATGTGCAGATGCCGGTGATGAGCGGGTACGACGCGTCCAAGCGTATCCGCGAAGATGAACGCTTCAAGGATCTGCCGATCATCGCGATGACGGCCTACGCCATGAGCGGCGCCCGCGAGCAGTGCCTGGCCTCCGGCATGAACGACTATATCAGCAAGCCGATCCATCCGGAGGAACTCTATGCGGCGCTTGTCAAATGGTCGAAAAACTGCGCGGGAAATCCAAACCGGATCCATCAGGTCGTGAGCGCGGCAATGCAAGCCGCCAAGGACCCGGATGATAGGTTGCTGCCGTCCGTGACAGGCATTGACATGCCGTCGGGATTGAAACGCGCCAACGGGAACGCGAAGTTATTTTCAAAACTGTTGATCGATTTTGCCGACAGATACGCGTCGGTCAAGGATGAGATAACCGGCATGCTTCAGAAGCAGGATGTGGAATCCGCCGAGCGCCTGGCCCATTCTCTTAAAGGCGTTGCCGGGAATATTTCCGCCTGTGACATCCAGGAGGCGGCAGCCCGCCTGGAAACGGCCATTCATCAGCGGAATGCAGCGGCTTTTGACGGACTGATTTTGGAGCTCGACTACGCGCTGCGGCCGGTTGTTGCGTCGATTCAAAGCAAAATGCGCGGTCCGTCCCGGCAAACCGATGTCCGCGTCGGGCCGGTGGACGCCGCCCTGGTGACCCCTGTGATTACGCAGTTGGAAACGTGTTTGCGCAGCTGCGATCCCGGCGCGCAGAAAGCCATGGCGAAGCTCAAGGACATCCTGACGGATGACCTGTGCCGCCAGGACATTGACGATATGGACAGGCTGATCGAAAATTACGATTTTGACATCGCGCTCGTCGCGCTGGAAAAAATCGCTCAAAAAATAAACCTCTCTTTGGACAGGTAAAAGGACATGAATGAAGTGATGAAAGAACAAACCGTGCTGATTGTTGACGACGAACCCGTCAACATTAGCCTGCTCACCGAGCTTCTGATGCCGCACTACAAAATCTGCGTGGCCAAAAACGGAGAAAAAGCCCTCCAGATCATGTCGTCTGCGGCCCGGCCGGATTTGATTCTACTGGACGTCATGATGCCGGGCATGGACGGTTATGAAGTCTGCCGGCGCATGAAAAGCAATCCGGATATCTGCGATATTCCGGTGATGTTCCTGACTGCGAAATCCACCGCGCAGGATGAAGAATACGGCTTCAATCTTGGCGCCGTGGACTACATCACCAAGCCCATCAGCCCCTCGATTGTTCGGGCGCGGGTCACGACTCATCTGGAAGTGAAAAAAGCCAAAGATATGCTGATGGATAAAAATGAGTACCTTGAGCAGGAAGTTTTGCGAAGAACGAAAGAGGTTTCTCATGTCCAGGACGTGACGGTCTTCGCGCTGGCGTCTCTGGCCGAAGCGCGGGACAATGAAACAGGCAAGCACATCAAACGAACTCAGCATTATATGAAATTGCTGGCCTCAGCGCTGCAGGAGCATCAGCAATTCAAAGGCAATTTATCCGATAAAGTGATCGATCTGTATTTTAAAACAGCCCCCTTGCACGATATCGGCAAGGTCGGCATTCCGGATCATATCCTGTTAAAGCCGGGCAAACTAACGCCTGAAGAATTTGACATCATGAAAACGCATACCCGCATCGGCCGCAACGCCATCCGGAACGCGGAAAAACTCCTCAACGCTCCCGCGCCTTTCCTTTTTTACGCCAGAGAAATTGCCTACACGCATCATGAAAAATGGAACGGATCCGGCTACCCCGAAGGCATCTCCGGCGAGAATATTCCCGTTTCCGGCCGGATCATGGCCATTGCGGATGTCTATGACGCTCTTGTCACCAAACGCGTTTATAAACCCGCTTTTACTCACGCGGAAGCGAAGGCGATTATGAAAGAAGATTCCGGCCGGCACTTTGATCCGGAGATGATTGCTGTGTTTTTGGAAATTGCCGACCAGTTTTACGAGATTTCACAGCGATACAGGGATTAGCCGCTTGGGGGATTAAAGCGACATGCCGCAGGAAGAAAAGATGCAAACCATATTGATTGTCGACGATGAACCCGCCAACCTCAACCTGCTTAGCGAGTTGTTCAAGGACGACTATAAAATCATGGCCGCCAAAGACGGCCACAAGGGCGTTATGATCGCCCAGTCAAGCCCGCCGCCCGACCTGATTCTTCTGGATATTATCATGCCGGGAATCGATGGATATGAGGTTCTGGATATTTTAAAAAATAATGAGGCGACAATAAATATTCCCGTTATTTTCGTCACCTCCAGAGCCGCTGAAGAAGAGGAGACAAAAGGATTTGAAAAGGGCGCGGTGGACTACATTTCCAAACCTTTTAATCCCGTCATTGTTAAAGCGCGCGTCAAATCGCATCTGGAATTAAAACGGCACAGAGACTTTCTGGAATGGATGCTTAAAGAACGCAATAAAGAAATGCAGCAGATGGAAAAAGAATATGCCCGTCTTTATACGCGGCTGTAAGACGCGCATGAAGTAACGCAAAGCAGGTGAGACGACTGCTATCCCGGCGAAGGGGCCTATTCATTCGGGATGCCGTATTTCTCCATCAGGTCGTAAAGGGTGGGGCGGCTCACGCCCAGTTCCATGGATGCTTTGGTCAGATTGCCGTCGTTGCGGGCCATGGCTTTGACGACCATTTCCTTTTCGACCAGGTCGCGGGCGTCTTTGAGGCTTAAGCGTTCCTGCTTGTAAAGCGGGCCTGCGATCTCCATATCTTCGGCCGTAATTTTCTTTTCATCCGTCATGATGACGGCGCGCTTGATGCGGTTTTCCAGCTCGCGGACATTGCCCGGCCACAGGTATTGCTCGATGGCGTCGAGCGCCCGGTTGGTAAAGCCCCGAATCTTTTTCTTGTTGGCCTGCGCGTAGCGGTCCAGAAAGGCCTTGGCCAGATGCAGGATGTCTTCGTTTCGTTCCCGAAGCGGCGGCAGCGTAATGGAGATGACGCCCAGGCGGAAGAATAGATCTTCGCGGAATTTGCCGTCTTTCATGGCTTCCTTTAAATCGCGGTTGGTGGCTGCAACGACTCTGGTATTGATGGGAATGGTTTCGCGGCCGCCGACGCGCTCCACCATGCCGTCCTGAAGAAATCTAAGCAGCTTGACCTGGAGGTTTTGCGGCAGCTCGCCCACTTCATCGAGAAAAAGGGTGCCGCCGTCGGCCATTTCAAATTTGCCCTTGCGCTGGATGTGCGCGCCGGTGAAAGCTCCTTTTTCATGCCCGAATAATTCACTTTCAATCAGGTTTTCCGGAATCGCGCCGCAGTTGATGGCGACGAATTTGCCCGCTTGGCGCAGGCTCAGATTATGAAGCGCCCGGGCGACCAGCTCCTTGCCGGTTCCGCTTTCTCCCAGAATCAGCACCGGTTCATCAGTGGAGGCCACCTTGCGGATTTTGGTGAACACATCCTGCATCTTCTGGTTTGTGCCGATCATGCCTTCAAAATTATCGCCGCTGAGTCTCTGGCGCAGCGCTTTTTGTTCCTGCTCAAGTTGGGCGACATGAAAGGCGCGGTGCAGGACGACTTTGAGCTCGTCGATCTGAATGGGTTTGTAGAAAAAATCGTAGGCGCCCTGGTCCACGGCGCGCAACGCATATTCTTTTTCACTGCGTCCGGTGATGATGATGACTTTTGTGTCGGCGTAATCGCCCAAAATTTCATCGAGCGCCGCAAAACCCTCTTCAACGCCCGCCGGCAGAGGCGGCAGCCCGAGGTCAAGCGTGACGACCATGGGCTGGTCTTTATGCATGGCGGCGATGGCGCTTGGCCGGTCCTCCGCCAATGTGACGTCATACTCATTCACCAGCGCCCATTTCATCTGGGTGCGCAGGTCTTCGTCGTCGTCGATGATTAAAAGCTTTGGTTTTTTCAATTCAATCCTCGTTACTTTTTTTAACGGGCAATAATATTTTAAAAGTGGTTCCCTTGCCTTCCTCGCTTTCGACGTTCAGCTTTCCGCCGTGACCGTCGATGATGGTTTTGCAATGATACAGGCCGATGCCCATGCCCTGTTTTTTGGTCGTCTGAAACGGGCGGAAAAGCCTGTTTTCAATAAAGTCTCGGGACATGCCGCACCCGTTGTCGGATACGGAAATAGCTGCCCAGTTGTCCTGCATACCTGAAGATACGGCGATCTGCCCGTCGGAACCGGTGGCATCGTATGCGTTCATGAGAAGATTTTCAAGCACTTTGTACATTTGTTCCTGATCGATCTGCACTTTGGGCAGATGGGAATCAAAATCCTGCGTAATGGGTGTATTCACAAATTTGCGGGCGTCCGAAACGGCGATTTTGAGGAGCTCATTGACATCCGTTTCCTTCAAGGCCAGTTCGACTTTGCGGTTGAGTAAAGCCAGACGGCTGCTCATGGAGTTGATTTTGACCACGCTTTGCGAGATGGTTTTCAAGGCGTCGGCCCGAAATTCAGGGTTATCGATATGCAGCGGGAGATTTTGCGTGACGAGAGAGAGTTTGGATGCCAGATTCTTCAGGTCATGCATGAAAAAGGCGGACATGGTCTGGAACGCTTCCATCTCCTTGCTTTGGCGCAGGCTTTCCGAAAGTCGGATGTTGAGCAGACTGGAGGCCGCCTGGTCGGCAATGGTTTTAATTAAATCCGATTCTTCAAATGTGAGCGGTTCGTAGAATACTTTTTCGCTGAGCGTCATAATGCCGATGAGCTGGCCTCCCGTCATGAGCGGCACGCAATAGCGGATGCGCGACTCCTTGGTTTCGTGTTCGTAGGTCCGGTTTAAATCCTCCACCCAGTTGTCGTCATGGTTCTTTAAATCCACGGGCATGGCTTGAACAGCCATGGCGCGAATCAGGTCCGTGCCGCCCTTGGAAAAAAGACGCATGCTTTCGGCCTGCGCCGCCGTGTAGACGGTGGAGCCGCCGAAGCTCAAGCTTTCCTGCTTTTCGTCCACAAGCCAGATGGTGACGGAAAGGATTTCCAGCGTTTCCGATACGATTTTGACGATGGCCTGGCACAAGCTGCCGCTATTGGTGATGGATGTGGTCCGGTCCGTAAAATTTTCCCAGATTTTCTGATAATCGTAAATGGGGCGTTTGAGATGCCGGCTGATGAAGCGTTTTCTTTTCATCCGCAGGCGGTCGGAAAGTAAAATAACGGCCAGGCCGATGACAGTCAGGAAGATCACAAAGATAATCAGGTTGATGTTTTTGAGCCACTCGAAATGGACGGAAATCCAGGCAAACACACCTAGCGCGATGAAGTAAATGCCCACAATGATGATGGTGAAGGAGGTATAGAGAAATTGATGCGACAGCTGAATGCTCACGTTCATGGGTTTCCCGCGGGACAGGGAACGGAGGATGAAAATGTCCGCGATGAGCAGGGCGCCCAGGTTGACGACAAAAAGACCGGTGTCGATGCCCTGAAAGAGCAGGACCTGGCTTTGAGTGAACAGCCTGATGCCGAAGATTCCGGCTGCGCCGACGAAGATAAATTTTGTCTGCCAGCGGATATGGCCGGTGGAGTGGCGGAAGGTTCTTTCCAGATTCATCAGGATGCCAATGGTGGTGATGATCCAGAAGACATGCCAGAAATAACCCGCGCGGCCGATTCTGATGAAAAACGTCGACATTTCCAGAGGTGAAAGCACCACGGCGACAAAACTGTTATAAAAGACGGTGGTCATGGCCAGAGGGGCGAAAAGCGCAAGCGCGATGAGCCATTTCCATCGGGAAATCTGTTCCCGATAGTTGGACCGCGCGAAACTCACGCTGAACAAGAGCCAGGTGGCCGGTGAAAAAGAGGCAACCGTCAACCTTAGTCGCTGCCAGAAAAGAAACTGGTTGTAGTCGGATGAATAAAAAACCATGCCCGTAAATGCGGCTTCAACGGCAAACAGAAACATTCCGGCGGCAAAGATTCCCTGAATCAACGATCGGCGTCCGCGATAGATGGCAACCGCCACAACGATCAGCGTCAGAAGAGCCGTTCCAAAAGCCAGCAATGTGTTAAAATTCATTCAAAACCCCGCTATTCACCATCCACCAGTCACTATCCACCATTCACTGTCTTCTTCTTTTCCGACTTCATCAGGAAGAACAAAATCGGCGCCAGAAGCCCAAGCGCCACGACAAAGAATGGAATGCCGCCTTCCCGGTGCAGATCGCTTTGCAGGATGCGCGGATCGACATAATTTCCCAAAAGCGACAGGGTGATAATCCGGATGCCGTTTTTGAACATGGCAATCAGCACGGCGCAGACAACCAGAAACGCGATTTTCCAGTTTGATTTCAGGAAGAAATAGCCCGCCAGAATCGCGGTAATGAAAATTGCCATGGCGGACCGGATGCCGCTGCATTGCCTCGCGACTTCGACGCTGACGTTCGGCAGATGGAAGACAAAGCCGTCACGAATGTAAGGAGCGCCCGATGCCATGAACAGCAGATTGGTGAATTCCGTTGAGCCAACCTGTAAAAACGTGATGAAATGATCCATAACCGCCGTGGGCAGGGGAATGATAAAAACCAGAAATAGATTCGGAAACAGGGCAACGCGATAGGCTTTCGGGCCGTAAACCAGAAGAAATGCGCCGTTGGCGAAGATGAAAACGGACAGGGCGACCAGCGCCGTAAGGTTGTTTGCATCCAGGCCGGTTCCCAAAATCCGGCTGGCAACATAAAGCGCGGCCCCCGCGATCATCACGGGCAGGCCCAGGGGAAGGCAGTACGCCGCACAGGCGGTAATGTCCTTGTGCTTCAGATAAAGCAGATAGAGGCTGACCAGTGGAATCAGGGCGATATGCGTGTAATATCCGCCCATGGGGGATTTATAAAACGCCCTGACCGGCCCGCAGGCCGCCAGAAAGGCAATGACGGCCAGAAACAGAAACAGAACATTTCTTTTGTTGGCAAGCTGCTGGATGTCCGCTTTGATCTCATGAAGGTCAATTTTCACAAACGTCTCCCGGATAAGTATTGTTTTCTTTTCAGCGCACGACACACGTTTGCTTTTCTAGCATATTTTACAGATGGTTACAATTGTGGAGATAGATCGCGCGGCGGCTGTTTTCTATTTTAAATCGATCAGCTTCAAACGAATGCGATTGGAGATTGCATACCAGCGCTGAACGCTGTTTTCCAGCCGGTAATAGTGGAGAATATAAGCGACCGTCAATATCAAAAGCAAAGCGGTAAGCAGGATATATGGTGTCAGAAAGTGCAGCATGGTGAATCCGAAGGACATGAGGAAAAACAGGCAGACAAACATCAGGGTGATCAGATGGGCCAGTCGCTCATGCTGCATCCAGGCGAGCTGCTTGTCATGATAGGCCAGAAGCTCACAAAGCGCGTCGCGCGCCAGACCGGATTCCAGCAATGACAGGACATACTGTTCGTGGCGTTTAATATAGTCAATCATACTCATCCTTTCTTGCTTCCCGTTTATGTCTGAGATGCGGGAAAAACATGGGAGTCTTTTTTTTATACTCAAGGTAGTCCTGACCCAGCCGGATGGCCAACTCCGGTTCTTCGATGGTTTTGATCTCGGCCACGTTGACGGCGATAAAAAGCGGCGTGAAGACGAAAATCAGGAAAACAGACTGTAAAGCAAATCCCAGACCGAACAATAAAAAGAAAATACCGCTGAGCATTGGATTGCGCACATAGGCATAAGGGCCCGATGTGACCAGCGTCTGCGGTGGATTGAACGGAACGGGGGTTCCTTTTACTTTCCAGAACTTCAAAAGGCACCAGACAATCAGAGTGAAGCCTACGATGTTTAAAGGGATTCCCAGATAGAGACCGATGGGGGCGGGTGGAAACGGCATCATCCTGAACGATCGGTCCATCATCAAAGCAAGAACGATAAAAAATGATGTGAACAGAAAATAAGACAATCCAACAGCCGGCGTGAGAATCAGGCGAACTTTTCGACTCCCTTTTGCCGTCTTGTAAATGAGGTCTATCCATGATGCCTTGATGTTCATTATTGCGTCCTGTGTGGTTTTAGATCATGCCCTGGCGGGCGATTTTTCCCGCTTTGCCGGGTCCTGGCGGTAGAATTCTTTCAGAATGCGATAAAGTTCGGGCGCGGATTTATTCATCGCCTGCGGCTGATCAAAGAAATGCTCCGTGGCGACTGCGAAAAATTCCGCTTCATCCGTGGCGCCGTATTCGTCCAGAAACGTCCGTTTGCCTTTTTCCACGTCCCGAAGCAGTTTCAGGTATTCGCGCGAACAGGTCTTGATCCAGTCCCGGCGCCTTGTTCTGTCCGGCAGGCGGGGCGTGCCGTCAGCCATGCCGTCTTGCATATCGAGTTTGTGGGCAAACTCATGGTAGACGACATTATAGCCGCAGCCGGCCTCCTCGATGCTTTGCAGCACCGCGTCCCACACCAGAAGCAGCGGGCCCTGCTCAAAGGCCTGGCCTGTAATCGGCCCTTTCGGCTCCAGCGGTTCCGTCGCCATTTCAAAGAAACCGAGTTGACGTTCGGGCAGCACCACATCATCGGGGTAGATAAGAATGCTTTCGACGTTTTCATAATAGTTGTGGGGGATGTTGAGAATCAGCAGGCAGGCCATGGCCGAAATAGTGACCCGCATTTCGTCGGTCAGTTCGAGCCCGCCGCAGCCGACCCATTCTTTTTCGGCGATGAAAACCTGTACAAGCTCGCGCAGGCGCTGCCGCTCCTCGGGATTCAGCAGGTTAAAATGGGCGACATTTTGCCACAGGATATTCTCCCAGTGCGGCGGAAAAGGCGAGTCGATCATTTTTTGACGGCGGTGTTTTGTGAACCAGCCAAACATTCGGAACCTTCTTTGTCTGCGGGATGCGCTTTTCTGTATCATAAAACCAGGTTTATGTAAAAAACGCATTTTGACCGGATGACGGTTTTCCATTTTTTCATTGAAACCCGGAAGTAATAACGCATATAATGACGCACTATTGATGGAGGACAAATAAATGAAAAAAGTAATCTTCGCAGTTTTCATGGCCGCAATGCTGGCGGCTTCAGTCAATGCTTCAGCGCAGGACTCGTCGACTGCCCCCTTTAAATGGACGGGGTTTTATTTCGGCTTTCAGGGAAGCTATCACACCGGCCAGAGCGATTGGGAGATGGACTACGGCTCCGACCGCATCAACCACAGCCTCAACGGAGGAATGGGCGGATTTTATCTCGGCTACGCGTTCCAGACCGCTCCGGGGATTGTGGCCGGCATTGAAACGGAAATGAATTATGGCCGGCTGGATGGTTCGTCGTCTTGCCCCAATTCAAGCTATTCCTGTCACACGGATGTCAGCTGGATCGGCTCGACGCGGGGCCGTTTCGGTTATGCGGTAGGCCGCTTTTTGCCTTTTGTCACGATCGGCTGGGCGTACGCAGGCGCGGACACATACGTGAAATCTCTGTCCTCCGGACGGGAATACGGAAAATATCACGGATATTTCGGCTTTACGCCCGGAGCGGGGTTTGAACTGGCCATCACCAACAATCTTCTTCTGCGCGCCGAATACTCCTATTATTATTTTTTCAGGACAAGAGTTGACGTCCATTATGAAGATGTTGACGTGAAGATTGACGATTCAGCGTTTAAGGTGGGACTGACGCTGAAATTCTGATCCGGGGCGGTTCAGCAGGGGGATTGCCGTGAATCAATGCCGCAGGGGCGTTTTCATTCTATGCGCGATGATCATCGCGGCGGCTCTGGCCGCCTGCGCGGCGTCGGTCCGCTTGCCCGCGCTGGGTAAGGATGATGTCGTGCTGGCGTTTGGCGACAGCATTACCTTCGGAACCGGCGCCGGCGAAGAAGAAAGTTATCCGGCGGTCCTGGAGCGGATGATCGGCCGAAAAGTCGTTAATGCGGGTGTTCCAGGCGATGTGACGGCCGGAGGCTTGACGCGTCTGCCGGATGTTTTGGATCGTGAAAAACCGTTAATCGTCATCATCTGTCTGGGCGGAAACGACTTTCTGCGCAGAATGAACAAGCAGGAGACTGCCGCGAATATCCGGGAAATGGTCCATGTCGCAAGGCAAAAAGGCGCGGCGGTGGTTCTGATTGCCACGCCCGCTTTGGGGCTTTCCATATCGCCCGATTCGATGTTTCGCGAGATTGCCCGGGAGCTTAACGTGCCGCTGGAAGAAAAAGCGTTGTCGACCATCCTTGCCGACAACGCTTTAAAATCGGATATGATCCATCCCAACGCCGCCGGCTACCGCCGCCTTGCCGAAGCCGTCGCCGGTTTGTTGAAGAAGAGCGGCGCGATTGATTAGAAAATACCCGTTTACAAGCATGGAGGCGCTAAATATATGGGGGCTGTTTTACGCAAAACTGCGGCATTCCTATTTCTCTTAGGTTTACTTTTATCCTGTTCGGGAGGCGGCGACGGCGGAGGAGGAGTGAGCGGTTCTGCGTCTTACACACTGACGGTGAGCGCCGTTTCCGGACGCGTGAGCGTTTCGCCTGCGGCTTCCTCCTACGCCAGCGGAACGCAGGTGATGCTGACGGCGACGCCGGACAGCGGCTATGACTTTGACCGCTGGAGCGGCGACAGCCAGAGCCGGGAAAATCCGCTGGTCATCACCATGGACGGCAATAAAACGATAACAGCCAATTTTACGACCGTTTACACGGCAACGTATTACGTGGACTTTGAAGGCGGAAATGACGCCGAAAGCGGTTTGTCCTCAACGTCTGCCTGGAAGCATGCGCCTGGCGACAGCCAGGCGACCGGCAATGCGAAAAATGCGCAGATGGGGCCGGGGGTGCGCATCCTGTTCAAGGGTGGCGTGGTGTATCGCGGCAACATTTCGATTCCCTCCGACGGTTCATTAAACAATCCGGTTCTCTACAAGGGCGATGCCTGGCCGGGGCTTTCAGATGTTAAGGCTGTCATCGACGGTGGTGATCCGGTGACGGGATGGCTACCATGCCCCTCCGCCGCCGCCTGCAACGGCAATCCGAATTACGCCAGTCTTTATTATGCCTATGTGCCGGGAACGGTTGATCCGCTGAGCGTCAATCTGCATGAATACAATGCCGCGACCTCCGAAGATGCCTTTTTGTGGCCGTCGCAGACCCCGAATCCGGTCGATCCCTATTTTTATGACGACCGGACGGGGTTTCTCAATCTTCCGCAAAGCCGGTTAACGCGGACAACGCTCACGGACCCTGCGGTTTTCAATTCGGTCGATGCCGGTTACTGGAATGATTCCTATCTGCTCGTCTGGGTCAATCCCAATGTAGTTGTGACCCGCAAAATTACCGGATTTGAGCCGTCGCTCAACCGGGTGACCTTTGAAGATATCGGTGCAAACGCCATCTATCCGGATGGGCGGGATCAAAGCTACGCCATTTTCAACAGCTCGCATGCCGTTGACCGGGCGGGAGAGTATTTTATTTCGACGACGCCGGATAACCAAAACCGGCTGAAAATTTTGCTCTGGCCGGGAAGCGCGTCCAATCTGGATATGCGCATCACCCGATCCGTGCGGACCTACGGCTTCAATATCAATTCCCGAAGCAACATTACCATCGAGGGGTTCATTGTCCGCAAGCTTTCCGGGACGGGGCTCACCGACGCTGTGGGCATTGGCGACGTTACCCTGTCATACATGGCAAATTACAACATCCGTATTCGAAACAACCTGATTGCGCATAACCGGAAAGGCGGCAGCAGTACGGGGTATGGCGGCGTTTATCTGGCCAAATGTTACAACTGTCTGATTGAGGAAAATGTCATCACGGATAATCCCCGCAATTCCGGGATATTTGCCGGCGGCGGCGCCAGGATTACGGCGAAAAACAACACCATTATCCGTGCCGGTTCAACCAGCCTGCGCTATTACACCGTCGATTACGGCATTATCGAAGGAAACGTTATTCGGGAGAGCAACGGCAGCCATGCCAACGGCATCACGATGTATCTCGGATGCAACAACATCCTCGTGGCCAGCAACCGGGTGTATGACAGCGCGAGTCCCATTACCTTTCAGGACAGCGGCAACCTTTACTTTATTAACAACATCATTGACGCCGCCGACCGGGAAAGCAATGTCAATGAATGGGCCGATACGTCAAACGGCCCCTGGGTCCGCGGGACCATCGCCTTTTTCAACAACACGATTGTGCGCAACAGCCGCAACGCCTCTTTGAATATTGGCGACAATCCCGATGTCAACACCTATCTCGTTTTCAACAACATCATCGACGGCGGTGGATCGGACGCCAGAAGCCACAATATTTATACCGGCCTGGCATGGAACCAGGCGGCGCGATATGGCTGGTCGCTTAAGACCGGAGAGTTTGTGCAGGAAAATCTTTCTCTGCTTTTTGCCGACGCGGCCAACGCCGATTTCAGCCTGATTGCCACAAGCCCGGCGCGCGCGGCGGGTATTGATATTACGCCATATTTCCCGGCAACCATATTTCCGGATTTCGATTTCAGGAAAGACATCACCGGAAAAACCCGGACGGTGTGGGATGTCGGGGCGTATGCGTATTGAAGGCGATAGGCAATGGGCTATCGGCTGAAGGGAAACGTTGAACGAAGCCGTGCAGGGCACGGCAGTTTAATCATCTTGTTTTTCTTTCCTTAAAAAGTATCTCCTTGCTTAGGTCAAAAACAAAATCAAAGACCTGAAAGGAGAACACCATGGCACACTATTATCAAACGTTTTACGAAGACCTCAAACTCACCGGCAAATCGGATCGCACCATCGAAATCTATGAAAAGCATTTACAAAAGATTGAGCGAT
>CAZGDK010000066.1:0-16744 GCA_964525155.1 uncultured Smithella sp.
CGTGCCTCAGGGCATTGCCGTGGATAGTATTGAAACCCGACTGCGGGCGCACGGTCCGGCGGTCGGGTTGCGTTACACCTTTTAGCGGATCGGTCAAAGCGGACAACAAGACTAAGCGATGACCGGTTGATCATCCCCTGCTGACCTTGTTGCGGCCTTCTGCCTTGGAGCGATAAAGCGCCGCGTCGGCGCGGCGGATCAGGGCGTCCTTGTCGCCGGTGCCGGCGTCCAGGACGGCCAACCCCACGCTGATGGTCACCTGAAGCTTTTCATTGAGATGGACCACGCGGTGGGCTTCGACTGCCGCGCGGATGCGCTCGGCCACCTGCTGGGCCTTGTCGCCGTAAGTCATGGGCAGGATCACGGCCATCTCCTCGCCGCCGTAGCGCGCCACGGTATCACCGCCGCGACACGAGCCCTTGATGATCCGGGCCACCTCGCTTAGCACCTGGTCGCCCACCTGATGGCCCCAGGTGTCGTTGAATTTTTTGAAGTGGTCGATGTCGATGAGCACCACCGCCAATTCGCGGCTGTGGCGCCTGGCGGAGGAAAACTCCTGGGCGAGAAAATTCTGGAAGTAATCGTGGTTGTATAGCTGGGTAAGTCCGTCGATGACGGCCTTGCGCGACAGCTCCAGGCGCCCGGCGGCGGCCAGACAGATAATCTCCAGGGTTTCGAAGCGCTCCTGGGTGAAGGTGGCGCTGGCGCGGTTGTTCTCCAGATAGAGCATGCCGATGAGATCGCTTAGCTCACGGCTGCCGGTAAGGATGGGCAGGCACAGCAGCGAGCGCACACCCTGGCCCTGGATATAGGCGTCCTGCTGCAGGCCGGGGATCTGGTCGTTTGGCTTTTGGGCGTCGTGGATGACAATGCTCGACAGGGTACGGCTCACATAGTTGATCACCGCTTGCGGGAGCCGGGCCGACGACACGGGAATGGATTGCAGGATGCGCGGATTGCCTCCGTCGACGCTCGCCTCGGCCTCGATGCAGAACACGCCGCCGGGATTGCGCAAAATAAGCGCGCCCTCCTGGGCGCCGGCAAATTCCATGGCGGTGTTGATGATGATCTCCACCATGCGGCTGTGTACGGTCTCTTCGGCAATGGCCTTGAGGGCTTTGATCAGCGAACTGATCCCGATGCCGGACATGGGCGCGGAGAAGGTGGTGGTGTGGCCCGATTTTTTGTGTTCGGTCTTTTCGATGATTTGCGCAAATCGCTGCTCCAGATCAGCCACCTTGGCCTGAGCGCCCCAGCGCCGGTAGAGGTCGCGCGCCTTCGCGAGATAGGGCTCGCCAAGGAGCGGCCGCCCTGCCTCCACATGCATCGTGCCGCAGCGTTCGCAGGCCAGGGACTCTTCGTGCAGAAAGCCGTTCTCGCGGGCCAGCGCGATGGACGCGTCGTAGAGGTCCTGGGCTTCCAGAATGCACCCGGCCACACGCTTGAACTCGGCCTCCACCAGGCGAACCTTGTTTTGCACATTGGCCGGATTTTTGCCGGCCCAGCGCTTGAGCCGGGTCAGATGAACGTTGGCTTCGCGAAGCAGGCGCCGTCGTTTGGCCCCGGTGGCGCCCGGCACATTGGCCAGCCACACCAGGGCATCGCGCATGGCCCAGGCCACGTTGAAGTACATGCCTTGCAGGCCGACGGCCTCCTTGCGACGGTAGGTCAATCGAAGTTTCAGGGCCTCGTCATAGTGTCCGAACATGTAATAGAGATAGGTTTGTTCAGCGCCGTCGGTGGTCGCCAGGGAGTAGTCGCCGGAACGGATGTGCATCGGCAGCATCACATCGATGTCGTAGTAGCGGCCCTGAATCTTTGCCGGATCGGGGCTGTTGCCCATCAGATTATCGATCACCTGTAAAAAGCACTCCATATAGTGCAGTCGCGGGCCTTGCTTGAGCGGCCGCAGGCTCTCCAGGGTCGTCGTGACGTCGGCGAAAAGCTGCACAAGATCCACGCCCGCCTCGAAAGCGTTGCCCACGCGCACGGCTTCGGCATGGGCGGCGTATTCAAAGTCGCCGTTTTCCAGACACAGGTGGTAGGCGTCGCGCAGGGGCTCCAGGCAGTCGCGGATGGGATCATGCCAGTGGCGCACCAGAGCGTTATGAACATGGATCACCCGGCCTTCGATGGCTTTGGCCTGAAGCCGCTGGGTCAGCTCGATCCCCATATGTCCCCACGCCAGGCCGCCTTTGGTGTCGCCCAGGGATTCGGCCAGGATCATGCCGAAAGCCGGATAGGTGGTCAGGGATTCGGGCGCGTGTCCGTAGGTCAGGGACGCATCGATGCCTTTGAAGATCATCAGGGGCAGAAGCGTGGGCTGGGCGAACATGGCCGCCCCGCCAATGCGCTGTCCGATGCTCATGGCCGCCAGTTGGATGGGATCGGTCATGAGCGGGAGCCGGTATAAATCCTCGATGCGCTTGTTGCGCAAACGCCCCTTCAGCCGAATCAGACTCCAAAGGACATGGAGTTGGTTGGGTTTGGCCGGATAGTGATGGCCCAGCTGATGCAGAACCTGTTTGGCAACGGCGATGGTTTCGGGCAGTTGGCCGCGCGCCATGCAGGCCGAAATCTGGACCAGGTAGAAACCGACCTTGTCCAGCAGGTTGACGGTGCGGGCAAGGCCAATCTCCAAAAGACCATCCATGGCCTCGTATTCGCCCCCGAGATACGCCGCTTCGGCCGCCGACAGGTGGATCTCCCGGGTCAGCGCATAGGCTTTTTCCCATGAATCCTTTTCCAAAAACGCCAGGGCGACTTTCAGGTATGCGTAGGCCAGCTGGTAGGCGTTGGCCTTCTTCGCCTGATTACCGGCGCTGAGGTTGAGCCTGCACAAGGCGAGGCGTTCTTGGGGGTCCTCCATGAGTTGGGACCCCAGATTGAGATGGTTGGTGATTTCGAAAAGGCGATCGTTTTGTTGGGATTCAGGCAGACGCTGGCGCAGCAGGCGCCCGATTCCGAGATGCGCCTCCCGGCGGTGCTCGTCGTCCAGCAGGGCATAGGCGGCCTGCTGGATGCGGTCGTGGGCAAAAGCCAGCTCCACCGTGACCTCCGACAGATCCGCGCTGTGGTCGAGTTCGAGAAGCTGGTAGGCATCGCCTATCGGGGCGATGAGCCCCTCCTTGATGCCGGCTTGCAAATGGCGGGCAACGTCCGCCGGAGGTTGTTCTGAAACCACCGCGAGCGCGCTCAGGGGGAAGCGAAACCCCACGCAAGCGGCCAACTCCAGCAACCGGCGCGTTTCAGGCGCCAGACGCTTGAGTTTGGCTGTCATGAGATCCGCCACATTGTCGGTCATCTGCCGGGCACGGATACGTTCCACATCCCAGACCCAGTGGCCGCTCTCGCGCGAAAAGCTGATCAAACCTTCCTGGCTGAGAGCCTTTAAAAACTCCTCGGTGAAGAAGGGGTTGCCGGCGGTTTTTTCCCCGACGATTTCAGTCAGGGCGGCGACTCCGGCCAAGTCGGTCCCCAGGGTGTCGGCAAGCATCTGGGCTAAGTGTTCGCGCGCAAGGGGCGTAAGCTGGATTTCGGCTAAGGAAACCTTCCGGTCGCGAAGCTCCTTGAGCCATACCGCCACCGGGTGGCCAGGGTTTACCTCGTTATCTCGATAGGCGCCGATAACCAGCAGGTGGGTGATGCCCGATGCTCCGCCGGCCAGCAGGTCCAAAAGGCGCATGCTGGCGCTGTCGGCCCATTGCAGATCATCCAGGAAAATGACCAGGGGATGCTCCGGTCGGCAAAAGACCTGGATAAAGCGCTGGAAAACACGGTGGAAACGTTGCTCGGCCTCCAGCGGTTGCGCCAAGGCGACGGCCGGCTGGGCCCCCACGATCAGCTCAAGCTCCCGGATGATATCGATCATCAACTGACCGTTATCCCCCACCGCCTCCAGAATCTTGTCCCGCCACTGGGCCAGATGCTCCTCGGATTCCGTTAAAAGCTGGCGCACCAGGTCGCGCAAGGCGGCCGCCAATGCGCTGTAGGGCATGTTACGGTGCAGCTGATCGAACTTGCCCGAAACGAAATGGCCCCGGCGTTCGGTGACGGGCTTGTAGATTTCCTTGATCAGGCACGTCTTGCCGATACCTGAATAGCCCGAAACCAGAATCATCTTGCATTCGCCGCGGCCGGCGTCGTCGAAATCGGCCAAGAGCAGAGCCACTTCCTTCTCCCGTCCGTAGAGGCGCTGGGGAATTTGAAACCGCTGGGATTGATCGAAGCGGCCCAGATCAAAAGGCGCGATGGCGCCCGTGGCACGCAGTTCGTCCAGACAGCGCTGCAGATCGGCCAAAATGCCCCGGGCGCTTTGGTAACGTTCCTCGGCGGTTTTGGCCAGAAGCTTCATCACCAGATCGGACAGCGGCCGGGGAATTTTGATGTCGATCTCCACGGGGGGGATAGGCTTTTTGGCAATGTGGCAGTGGAACCACTCGATGGGTTCGTTAACGACAAAGAGCGTCCGCCCGGTGAGCAGTTCGTAGATCGTGACCCCCAGCGAGTAAAAATCGGAGCGGTAGTCGATGGAGCGGTTCATGCGCCCGGTTTGCTCGGGCGAGATGTAGGGCAGGCTGCCCTGGAACCCTTCGGCGCTCACCAGCGCGGCCTGTTCACGGGTCAGGTAGGTGGAGATGCCGAAATCGATAATTTTAGCCACGCCTGTTTTGGGATTGTAAACGATATTGGAGGGGTTGATATCCTTATGGATGATATTGGCGGCGTGGATTTCACTCAAGCCCTGGGTCAATTGGATGGCGATGCCAAGCAGCTCTTCAATACTCAAGCGGCGCTGGCGGGCGATATTGTCGAGGGAATCGCCGCCAAAGTCCTCAAGCTCGATCATGGGCTGGTTGTTGTGGCGCTCCATGGCGAAGACCCGGATGACGCCCGGCACATCGAGACGCCGGGCCACTTCATATTCGTGCTTGAGCCGGGCCGCCGCTTCCCGCGCCGCCCGTTCATTGCGCAGGGTCTTGAGCATCACCGGCATGCCGCTTTCGCGACGCCGCGCCCGGTAAATGCGGGTAGGATCGCCGTAAAACACCACCGCGTCCACTTCGTGGTTCGGAAAATAGTCCTGCGCTACAGCTTCGGTTTGTGCAATTTTCACGCTCATACATCGATTCTTCTTTAATATTATTTTTTAAATAAGAAGCGCCGCCTGAAAAAAACCGCACTTCAGCAACGCCGACAGATAATGCTATTGCCTTTATATCGGTTGCCTCGCCCACGAGCTTTAGCGAAAAGGGGAGAGGGGAAAAATCAATAGGGCGCTCCGTCTATGACCGCGCTGGACCTGATTCTCAATCTCTCTTGATCATGCATCTGCCTTTTGCTCGAAACCCTGAAAGCGGCTATATCCATGCGATGGATTGCCTAAACGCCTCTTTGTCCGCTGACGAGAAGGGAGAAGGAAATCCGCCCGGAAATAATTGTAACAGATGTCTGAATATGCTAGAAAAACGCATCCGTAAAAAAGGAGACATCCGTGCAAGCATTGACTGGTATGTTGGGAATTCCCGCAAGTATTGGAATGACAGGGGCCATTATCATCGGCATTGTGCTTCTTTCAGCCGGTTTAATCTATGGCATATTCTTTAGTTCGGCAAAAGCTCTTCGCGTCATTGTCGTTATTGCCGCTTTGGGTCTGGCGCTTTTATTCGCATCAGGCATCGGCAGAGTCATTGACAAAGCAAAAGCGTATCGAGATGAAAAACAAAAGGAAGTCGTTCAGGCCCAGGAACAATTGGTGGCGGATTTTATTCCTGAAGTCATTGATCCAGGAGCCATAGAGCCTTTTAAGGCCATTCTTAAGATCAATGAGTCCCGATCCATTGCCGACTTTACGATATTGGGCCCCGATCTGAAAAGCGCCATTGATGTTAACAACATAGAAAAACTGGCCTACGACCCCCAAAATGACTCTTATTATGCGCTGGACAAATGGGGTGATCTGGGCAAAATCAACTTAACGAACAAGAACTTTGAAAAAGTTAACCCGGACGCTGCGCTGAAAGATTATAGCTGGCCCAAGGGCATTGCTTTTAATCCGGATGGCAATGAAGTCATCATTTTGACCTCTCATGTATTTTCCAATCTGTTCTCGTACAACGTCAACTCTCATGAATGGAAAAAAATGACGGCGGGGCTGCGGAATGTCGATCTGGTCGCCTTGACGTATTCAGAAAGCGACCAGGTCTTTTATGCGCTTGAAAAAGCCTATAACGCCGCGTCTTTATCTTCAATCGCGGTATTTAACCGCAATGGCGCTCATATCGGAAGCATCAAGATATCTCCTCAGATTCCAATAAATTCTGCCGCGGATGCCAGCATCCCGGACATCCAGATGAACGTGAGTTCCGGGAAAATTATTTTAATCGTCGCTTCTTCATATTTAAGACCAGAAATTCTGGCCCAATCAAATATTTTTGCCATTGATCCTCAAAGCGGAAAGGTTTCCATTGCTCAAAAATAAATTTTGCCGACCAGACGCCGAAACCGATGACGCCCAGCGGGTTGCTTGGGCGTGATTTGATCGTGGCAATAACCGTCGGTCTTTACGGCTGCGCGCGCATATCAGACTTTCACGGGAGAGCATAACAACGATGACCAGAAAGACCATGGATTTCTTCGGTAGTCAGGAAAGGGCCAGAAAGAAAACTTTCCTTCTCATCCTTTTATTCATTCTTGCGGTTTTATTTATTATCGCCAGCATCTATGCAATGGTCACATTTTTCCTGGCAATGGGCGACAAACAGGTTGCGTCTGCGGAAATCTGGCAACTTGAAACTCTGATGTGGGTCGCCTTGGGCGTCATGGGCATTATCTTTCTTGGGAGCGCCTGGAAAATCTTTTTTTTGCTGCGGGAAGACCAATCGGTCGCTGAAATGCTCGGAGGGATACCGGTTGATCCCGGAAGCGATGACTCGGATGAGCGAAGGCTCTTGAATGTAGTTGAGGAGATGGCCATTGCCGCAGGCATCCCCGTGCCGCGCGTGTATCTTCTCCCCGACGAAGCGGGCATTAACGCCTTTGCCGCCGGATTGACACCGCAGAGCGCCGTTATCACCGTTACAAAAGGATGCCTCAAAGAACTTTCGCGCGATGAACTCCAGGCGGTTGTCGCTCATGAATTCAGCCACATTCTGAACGGCGACATGAATCTGAATGTCCGGCTCATCGGAATGTTGGCGGGTATTTTGATTGTCGGCATGACAGGCAAGACCCTGGTGTGGGGGTCGGGAAAAATGGCGTTGAAATTTCTCAAACTGGGAATAACCTTCTTCCTGTGTCTGCCTCTTTTCTTTTTTGTCACGATTCCGGGACTCGTAATCATGGCGATAGGGGCCATCGGCGTCTTTTTTGCAAAACTCATCAAGAGCGCCGTATCCCGCCAAAGGGAATTTCTTGCCGACGCCGCCGCCGTTCAATTTACAAGAAATCCTTCGGGCTTAATCGGCGCCCTGAAGAAAATCGCCTCCCATCAATCCGGGTCCCGAATCAGGAATGTTCACGCGGAGGAAGCCAGCCATCTCTTTTTTGGAAATGGCTTAAGACCGTCTGTTTTGACGTTCTGGCAGACCCATCCGCCGATCCAGGAACGCATAAGAAGCATTGACTCCAAATCCGCGGCATTTGACCTGCCGGCCGATAAAGAGAAAATAGATATTCAAGACGCCCCGAGGCCGGAGAACCCCTCTCTTGTCCTTGCGCCTCCTGCTCCATCGGAAAAAGCGGCCGGCATCCGCATGACGCCTACGGAGCTCACCTCTCTTGTCGGAAATCCGCAAGCCGAACATCTGAAGTTTGCCTCACAGATCCTCTCGGACCTGCCGGAGACGATCACCCGGGCGCTGAAGGCCCCCTCAAGTTCCCGATCGGTCATTTACTGCCTGCTTCTGAATAAGGAAGAAAGCATCCGAACACGTCAGAGGCAACGGCTGCATCGTGAAAATGATCCCGTGGTTTCAAAAGAGCTGGCGCTTTTTGAACCTGTCGTGGATGCGATCGGGCCTGCGCTTCGGCTGCCCATCGTTTTAATTGCCATACCGGCGCTTAAGCTTCTTTCTTCGCCCCAGTATGAACAGTTTCGCAAAACCGTTTACGACCTGATCGCGGCGGATGGGCAATCAAATCTTTTCGAATACGCCCTGCAGCGCATTCTGGTGCGACGCCTTGATCCGGTGTTCAAAAAAACCCGCCCTCCGGAGATAAAGTATTCTGCTATGGATCAGGTACAGACGGAATGTTTCGCGCTGTTGTCGCTCCTCGCATCACGAGGCCATGCCGCACATGACGCCGCCGAGACAGCCTTTCGCCGCGGAATCGCAAAGCTCGGCGTGGCCGCAAAAACGGTTGATTTTGCCGGGGCAAAATTTGATTTGAACGATCTGAACAACGCACTTGAAAAACTGGCCCTGACCTCTCCCCGGATCAAGAAAACCGTCCTTCAGGCATGTCTTACGTGCATCAGCGCCGATTCGATGATCACGGTTGATGAGGCGGACATGTTGCGCGCCATAGCCGATTCCCTGGATTGCCCGATTCCGCCTCTCCTGCCTTCGGAGGGCCAGGTTGTAAAGAGTCCATCAAAGGCGGGCTTTGTCTGTGAGACACAGGACCCGCCGCAAACCACCGCATCAAAGACGTCCGAAGAAATATTGGCAAAGCCCATCACGCTTCGTTACGAGGCCTATTTGGGCGAAAGAAACCGGGATTATTACCTTGCGCGCTTTCAGGAATTTGACCGGCAAACCTCGGGATTAAAGCCAAGCTGGAACTGGGCGGCGTTCTTTGGCGGCGGCTTGTGGGCTCTCTACAAAAAGATGTACGGATATTTCTTTGCTTCTTGTGGAATTGTGCTTCTCTACAAATTCTCCTACATCAGCTTTACCGCATTGATTGTATTGTGGTCGGGACTGACGGTTTTTGCCAATGCGGTTTATTATCGCGTCATAAAGAAGAAAATGGCAGCGGCGGGAAAAGGGCCTGAAGAGGACTCCATTCACTAGTGTCATTCACGCACAGGCGGGAATCCAGTCTCGTTGAACTGGACCCCGGCTATGGAGACTGTGTCGTAAAGGACTTTGATGTCCTCCGCTGGCGGAGGTGTCACGAAGTGACGGAGGTGGATTTCCAGGTCATCAGATGTAACCTATGATCAAATGTTGTTACTATTTTTGACTGTTAATCATTTGAAGTGTCCGGGGGCGTCAGTGGCGCAGGGAGGGATCGCCTGAAGCCTTAAAAGCCGCTTTGTCTTCATACATCCGCTTGTCCGCTTCGCGGATGCGCTCCAGCAGATTATCGCCGGCTTGCGTGGTGGCGGCTCCGGTTGAAAGGCTTAAGGGAAATTCGCTCTCCTGATTGAACAGGCGGATATATTCGTTGAGGCGTTCGATGGCCTGCGCGCAGGTTTGCTCGTCGACCATCGGCAGCAGGACCAGAAATTCGTCGCCGCCGGTGCGCGCGATCATGTCTTCGGGGCGGAACGTCTGTTTGAGAATGTTGGCTGCGTTTTTGATGTAAAGGTCACCCATGGCGTGGCCGTATTCATCATTGATCTTTTTGAGGTTGTTGAGGTCAATGACGATGATGCTGAC
This sequence comes from uncultured Smithella sp., assembly GCA_964525155.1. Lineage (GTDB taxonomy): Bacteria > Desulfobacterota > Syntrophia > Syntrophales > Smithellaceae > UBA8904. The sequence goes on from CAZGDK010000066.1 coordinate 9,609, forward strand.
GGGGCGCATGCGGCTGGCCGCCAGGCGATTGATTTCCGCGTCGGAATAAAACCGGTTAAACAAGCCGGTGAGCGAGTCATGAATGCTGATGAATTGCAGATTTTCCTCGGCGCGCTTCTGCCCGGTGATGTCGTTGACATGCATCAGCACGCTGTCCGGCGGGGCGAAGGCGTATTTGACGATGACGTATCTTTTTTCCGAGCGGTCGTCGAAGTTATACCAGAACTGGTTTTCGGTGTTTTTCTTCAGGTCCATGCAGCGGGCAATGTCGTCGGCAACCTGCGGCAAGTTGGCAAAAAACCGTTCCGCCGGTTTTCCCAGCGAATCGATGATTTTGTCTCCGATGAACTGAAACGCGGCGCTGTTGAATTCGGACAGGACGTACTTGTCGTGCTGCGATTTCCAGACAAATGTCGGCACGGGAATATTCCGGAACAGAAGACGAATGCGCTCCTCGCTTTGCCTTAAGGCCTCCTCCGCCCATTTCAGTTCCGTGACGTCGCGGCTCATCGCGCGAATGCCCGCGGGCTTACCCTGCGCGTCGCGAATAAGCGAGAGGTTGTGCTGGTGGACGCGCCGCGTGCCGTCCTTGCGGATGATCTCATAATCGACCAGTTTGCGGGCGGCGCCTGTCGCCAGGATATCCTGTGTGACCCGCTCCATGAGTTTAACCGTCTGGGACGAGGCAATCTGCCTGTAATTCATGGACAGCAGTTCTTCGCGCGGATAGCCCATCATCGTGCAGGCGGCGTCGTTTATGAACTTGAAGTAGCCGTCCAGGTCGTGTTCGATATAGCCCTCCAGAATGCTTTCCATGATCGAGCGGTATTTCTCCTCGCTGCGATGCATCAATTCTTCCGCTTGCTTTTTTTCCGTGATGTCGCGCGACATGGTTCGAAATCCCGTGGGCCTGCCCGCCGCGTCCCGGATCAGCCCCACCGTCAGCTGATGCACTCGGACGGCGCCGTCGTTGCGGATCATTTCATAATCGCCCATTTTGCTGTACTCGCCCGTTTTGAGCACGTTTCGATACGTGTCCTCCAGCCGTTGGCGCGTCTGTGGGGCGCAGAATTGATGGTAGCTGATGCGGCATATCGCGTCTTTGTCGTAGCCAAGCAGAGCGCATCCGGAATCATTGGCATACACAATCCGGCCCTTGAGATCGCTTTCAAAGTACCCCTCCGAAATATTGTCCAGAATGGAGCGGTATTTCTCCTCGCTGCGGCGCAAGCCCAGCTCGGCCTGACGGCGGGCGGTAATGTCGTGGATGATGGAAAACAGAAGCTCTTTGCCGCCGATGCTGATGGGACCGCTGAAAATTTCCACCGGATGAATATCGCCTCCGGCCAAACGATGCGCGGCATATTTCTGATGGGACTCGCCTGGCCCGCCTGCGGCCGCCTCTTCACAAGCCTCGTCCTGGGACGGCGCGCTGATATCCCGAAGCGTCAGCCCCAGGAGCTTATCGCGTTCATACCCGTAGTAAGCGCAGGCCGCCGCATTGGCGTCGACAATGATGCCGGTTGCCGGATCGGTCAGCAGCATGACGGCCTTGTTGCGCTGGAAAATATTGCGGTAGCGCATTTCGCTTTGTTCCAGGGCGTCCTGCATGAGCTTCTTTTCCGTATGGTCCCGGGTCGTTCCGCGGAATCCGACGCGCCGGCCTTCCGCATCGCGAATGAGCGACACGGTCATGGAAACATACCGCGTGCCGCCCTCTTTGTTGCGGACGACAAAGTCGTCTATGGTCGCGGGCTCGCCCGTTTCATAGATTTGTTTGAAAATGGCATACATCCTTTCGGATTCAGGGGCGTTGGTGTACATCCTGCGGCTGGCGCCGATCAGGTCGCCGCGCCTGTACCCCAGACGTTTTTCGACAGCCTCATTGACATACAGGATGGTTCCGTTGAGATCGATTTCAAAACAGCCGTCTCCGATGTTTTCGATAAAATCGCGGTAGCGCGTGAGTTCCGCCTGCGCCGCTTTTCGGGCCGTAATATCGCGGCCGACGCCTCGAAACCCGGCAATGGCGCCGTCCTCGTCGCGGATCAGGGAAACCGACATCTCCATGGTGATCTCGGACCCGTCCTTGCAAAGCACCTCGGTTTCGAAAATTTGAGCGGCAAGCCGGTTTTGATACAGTTCATTGAAAAGCCGGAAGACTCGATCGGCCTGTTCCTTCGTTGCAAAGCGCTCATGCAGATTCAGATGCAAATATTCATCTTCGGTGTAGCCCAGCATCCGATACGCCGCTTCATTGCAGAACGTGGCGCGCGCATGCAGATCAAATTCAAAGCAGGCGTCCGCGATGTTCACGATGAAGTCGCGATGGCGCTTCAGATCCGCTTCACTTTTTTTGCGCTCGGTAATGTCCCGACCGGCCGGCATGCCGTCGCAGCGTCTGCGCCTGATGATTTGCCGGACCGCATCCGTCATTAAAACCATCTGGCGAGCATCGCCGTCCGTATAAGCGGTTTTCTTGTTGGCCAGCCCCACCACGGCCGCCACGCCGTCAGGCTCCAGGGCCGGTATGACCATGAACCGGCGCAGAGATGGCCCGCCGTCCGGAAAACCGGTATTGCGGGAATCCGGCGCCGAAGCCTCGTTGGAAACAAGCGGCTCGGCCCTGCGGACGACTTCGCCCCAGAGGCCGACCTGATTCAGATCATGGACCGCCGGAGGCGGCGGGAAAGAATCCCCGCCGGGGGCGTTACCAGACCAGGCGCCGAGGGTTATTTTTTTTGTTACGGCGTCATACAAATAGACGTAGCCGATCTCGCTTTTGGAAAGCGCGATCATTTCGTCAAGAGCGCAGGCAAGCCCATCCTGCAATGATTCCGCCTGGCGCTGGTCGATTCCGGCCAGACTTTCCAGACGAGCCTTGTCTGTTTGACGTCTTTCTTTCATAGTTGTGCATCCAGGGACATGAACTATCTCACTAGAACCATCTCTTAAGTAATCGGCACAACCGCGCTAAAACTAAATTTCCGTCCCGGAGTCTACTTTCTGCAAAATACAATTATATTAAGCTATTAGATGATCGACGCAATAAAAGCGCCGCCTATTTCTCCAAAATTCAACGTCATCAGCCCCAAAACGTTTTTTTGATCGCCTGCCTCTTCTTCGTTGGGAAAATCCATATAGAAGGTGTTGATATCATGCGCCCTCTCTTTATCGCCGTCTGGAAACTGCCCCCCGCGGTCATTAAGGGCAACACGGTCGTGCTCGGCGCGGTTGTGAAGAGCATCAAAAGCGTGTATGATCGACGGCAGTCTGAAATCAACATACAAGTGCGATTGCCAAAATCCTCCGGAAGGATTGTCTTTTATGAAAATCATGAAACATTTATTTGCCTTTTTCCTCATCACGTTTCTTTGTGTTTCTTCCGCATGGGCCGGCGGTTCACTGCTCTTGAAAAACGCGCGCCTGATTGACGGGACGGGTACCCCGATCCAGGAGGGTATGTCGGTTCTGATTCTGGACGGACGAATTGCAAAGATAGGCAGGGATTTTTCCAGCCGTGGCGTCCGCGAGCTGGATGTGCAGGGCTCCTATGTACTGCCGGGTATTATCGACGCGCATGTTCATCTCATGCGGGGGGCGGCTGTCGCTAAAAATAAATATGATGTGCCGGTAAACGTTAAAATGTGGGCGGATACATGGGGCAAAAATATTGATACGTATTTAAGAGCTTATCTCGCCTGCGGCGTAACAACCGTTCTTGATGCAGGCGCGCCTGCTTTTGTTATCAAATACATTCGCGAACATCTATCAAAAGACAATCCCGGCCCCCGTTTTTTGGCACTGGGTCCATTAATATCGCCACCAAAAGGGTATTGGACTTATGCATTTAATCCATCGGTATCTTCGATTGAAGAGGTAGAAGCAAAACTGCATGAATTGAAGTCCCTGGGTGTTGTCGGGATTAAAGTACCCATAGAAAAGGGATACAATCCTTTCAGCCCTTTACCGGTTCATTCTCGGGAAATAATGGAAGCGCTCAAGACAGGCGCGGCAAAGCGAAAACTCCCTGTTTACTTTCATGCAACCATTGATGATGCTTTTAATACCGCACTGGATATGGAGGCTCATGCCCTGATGCATACTTACATTCTCCGGAGGAAGGAAGACAGGCGGCTGTCAAAGACGTTCGTGGAACGAATGGTGCAGACGAAAACTTATCAGGTCAGTACGCTTTCGGTGATGGATGCAGAATTAATGTCGTATGATCTTGAACGCCTGAATGAACCCCTGCTTGCGATCACTGTTCCCGAGGATGAACTGTCGACTGCCAAAAGCGCCCAAGCCGCTTACACCATACGCAAAATGCATATTAATCAGGGCGCCCCCTGGGTGATGCGACCCTTTGCGGGACTATTTATGAATGCTCTATATGGCAGAGCGAATATTGATATGTCTCTCAAGAAAAGCCGGGAAGCAATATCTGATTTGAATAAGGTGGGTGTCAAAATAGTCATGGGAAGTGATACGGTGTATCTTGACTATGCCGTATATTCGTTTCACGGTTTTACGTCGCTTCGGGAAATGGAGCTGCTCGGCGAAGCGGGCCTGACGCCTCAGGAAGCCATCAGGGCCGCAACGGTCAACGCCGCTGAAATGATCGGTCTTCAGCGCGAAATCGGAACGGTCGAAGTCGGCAAGCGCGCCGACCTGGTTGTTTTGAAAGAAAATCCGCTCGCCAATCTGCGAGCTTTCCGGACGGTTCAATGGACCGTCAAAGACGGCATCGCCAAAACCCCGCAGGAATGGATGGCCCGCTAGATGAAGAAAATTATAATTCCAGCCCTTGTCGGCCTGATGATTCTGTTATTCTTCGCTGCTGCGCTAAGCGCACCGGAAAGCAGAGACAATAAGGGCAGCATCAAAGTTGTCGTGGATGGATTTCAAAGCGACAAGGGATTTGCCAAAATCGGCCTTTGCAACACCAGTGAAAGTTTTAAAAATTCGGAGGAAAGGGCGATCTTCAATACAACCGTTCACGTAGAGGCGGGAAGGGTTGTGCACATCTTTCGCAATGTACCTTTCGGAATATACGCGGTCACCGTTTATCATGATGAAAACGGCAACGGCAAGCTCGACAAAGGGATGTTCGGCAGACCCGTCGAGCTCTACGGGTTTTCCCAAAACGCCAGAGAGAGGTTCAGCCGTCCGGCCTTTGAAAAAGCGGCGTTTGCGCTCGATCAGGCGGAAATGACCGTGCGTGTGACCGTTCAGTAGCCTTCGTGCAAAGGTCAAAAAAAAACGGCCGCCCGGTGATCATACCGGACGGCCGTTACCTTTTACCTTGAACCTTGGTCCTTGTATCTTGGACCTTCAGTTGTTAGACCGTGAATCCCAGGTCAACCAGTTCCAGGGCGCTCTTGTCGCCGTCTTTAATAGCCTGGCAGCGCGCTTTGACGGTTGTCAGGTTTTCGTTGGCGAAGAACTTGGCGGATGCCACTTTGCCCGCGTAGAAGGCGGCTTCCTGATCTTCTCTCTGGAAACCCTTCTGTTTGCCGATGCTCGTAAGGCCCTTGGCTTCATACATGGCGTTGAGTTTTTCCTGCGCGATAACAGCCGCATCCAAGAGGAAGTGGCCGACCACCACGTCGCCCATGATTTCCAGGAACTTGCAGGCGTTGTAAATGGGGGCCAGGAAATCGCCGGATTTGCCCGCGCCGGCAAAGAACATGGTTACATCAAACAGCGCGTTGGAGGCTTCTTCCAGGTAAGCGACGGTCTTCTCAAAACCGGCTACGGCCTTGGCTTTGGCAATGCCCTTGCCGATTAAACCGGCCATGTTCATAACATTGGCGCCTTTGCGCTGGCCGAGTTTACGGCCGACCAGGTCGAGCGCCTGGATGCCGTTGGTGCCTTCATAGATGCAGGCGATCTTTTCGTCGCGGACGAACTGTTCCACCGGATACTCCGAGCAGAAGCCGTAGCCGCCGTAAACGTCCATGGCCATCGAGCCGATCAGGAAACCCTTATCCGTGCAGTAGGCTTTCATGATCGGGGTGAGAAGTTCAATGTAGCCTTCCCAGTCGGCTTTTTCCTGTTCCGTTTTGGAAATGCGGCTCATGTCCATGCAGTAGGCGATAAAGAGCATCATGGAGCGCATGCCTTCGACATGGGATTTCATCCACATGAGTTTCTTGCGGACATCGGGGTGATTGATGATGGGAACCGCCTTGGCGGCGGGGTTCTGCATTTCCCAAACCGGTGTGCTCTGAATGCGTTCTTTGGCATAAGACACGGCATGCTGGTAAGCGGCCGAGCCCAGGCAGACGCCCTGCATGCCGATGCCCAGACGGGCTTCGTTCATCATCATGAACATGATCTTCATGCCGGAGCGTTCTTCACCCATCAGTTCGCCAATGCACTTTCCGTCTTCACCGAAGTTCAGGGTACAGGTGGCGGAGCCTTTGATGCCCATTTTGTGCTCGATGCCGCCGCACTTCACGTCATTGGGTTCGCCCAGGGAACCATCGTCGTTGACGCGGAATTTGGGAACGATGAAAATGGAGATGCCTTTGGTGCCGGCCGGATCGCCTTCGATACGGGCCAGAACGGGATGGACGATATTGGGAACCAGATCGTTTTCGCCGGAAGAAATGAATATCTTGGTGCCGGTGATCAGGTATTTGCCGTCCGGAAGACGTTTGGCCGTCGTTTTCAAAGCGCCCACGTCGGAGCCTGCGCCCGGTTCGGTCAGGCACATCGTGCCTCCCCATTCGCCGGTGAACATTTTATACATGTATTTGTTTTTCTGTTCTTCGGTGCCGTGATGATTGATCATGTTGGCTGCGCCGTGCGTCAGACCGCCGTACATGCCGAAAGCGTAGTTGGCGGCGCTGATCATTTCATAAGCGGCCCAACCGGCCATGTGGGGCAGGCCCTGGCCGCCGACATCGGGAGAATCCATCGGGCAAAGCCAGCCGGCTTCCGTGTATTTTTTATAGGCATCATGGAAACATTTGGGAACGTTGACGACACCGTTTTTATAGGTACACCCTTCGTGATCGCCTTCCTTGAGCGTCGGGAAGATGACGTTAACGGCCAGTTTTTCGGCTTCATTCAGGATCATCATGATGTCATCTTTGGAATAGCCTCCGTATTCCTCCGATTCAAAAATT
>CAZGDK010000067.1:0-16519 GCA_964525155.1 uncultured Smithella sp.
GAAACCGTCGCATCCTTCTTTGGTGTTTCCAAAAACGATTGCGCCGCTTCCCCCTTCAACAACCCTTGTTGAACATGGACTTGATCATCGCCTGTTTTTTCAGACTCTTTCATGCTTTCCTGTATCGCTTTGACGATGAATGATGTTAGCTGTCCCGCCTTGAAATGTTCGTCACCCTCCTGAAAAGCCGTCATCATCTCATCGCCCGCGGCTAAGGGATAAATTCCATCGATAATATTGGAAGGCCCCTCCGTCACTGCAACACCCTGCTGCCCTGCAAGCACCGGCAGCACCAGCCCGGAAAGAATTTCATCTGTCGCATTTTCATCTCCCTCCAGCAGCATTTGCAGCGCGGTGGATAATTCTTCTTTAATCGATGACATTTCCGAGACGTCGATATTTCCGCCTTGCAGAAACGTGTTTATCTGCGCAAGAAGGATCCGTAAAAAAGGATTCCCGTTCTCACCTTCCCCGGCTAGACCCGTTATCCCCTTCCCCGAACCCTTTTTCTGACCGGCCTCAATCGATTTGATCATCTGCAAAATGTTGCCAACATTGCCTCCGGCATTTCCTTCAGACATTGTACTTGCAGATATTTCCATGACAGAACCTCTCACGTATTTTTAATAGACCTGAGAGCAAGAGGCATGCCACTCCAGACGATCGACTATTTATCAATATATTCAATGTTTTATGAAATTGGCATTTCTTTGACACATTCAAAACAGGAAAAAAGTGCCGAGGGGAGAGAGGAAAAAAGGTTCAAGGGATAAGGTTCAAGGTACAAGGACAAGGACAAGGACAAGGGACAAGAAAGGATCAAACTGTGTTGCCATCACCGTTTCGTCATTGCGAGCCCCCGCAGGGGGCGCGGCAATCTCTTTGTTCTCGGGTAGCAATGAGATTGCTTCAGTCACTTCGTTACTTCGCAATGACATTGCGACACAGTCGCGTAGGCGGGAATCCAGACTTATTGAACTGGCTTTGGTCTTCTTAACCTGATAATCATAAGACCGGGGTGACAACTGACAATGGATAATCAATTACAGGGAAGATTGATCGGCGTATTTTTGCTTTGATCTTCTCCCGAAGCGCCGTTTCCCAACTCGCCGTAGACGTTGGACCCCCACAGCCAAAGCGTGCTGTTGGGTTTCAAGGCAGCCATGTGATCACCGCCGGCCGATACTGTTCTCCAGTTTGTATCCGAGCCAATCTGAACCGGAACATCCTTATCAATAAACGTTCCATCACCGATCTGGCCGTACCGGTTGTCGCCCCATGCCCAAAGCGTGCCGTTGGTTTTTATGGCGGCAATAATGGGATTGACTTGTCTTGACGCGGCTCCCGCGGATACAAACGCCCAGTTGGTGTCCGAACCGATTTGCAGCGGTGATGTGATGTTGTTTATTCCTCCGGAGCCAAGAGGCCCCTGGTCAAATCCCCATCCCCAAAGCGTGCCGTCATTCTTCACGCCAAGCGTGTAATGCCCTCCTGCTGAAGCATGCCCCCAGTTTGTGTCCGTACCGATCTGAGTCGGTATGGCCTTGAAATCGGTCGTCCCGTCGCCCAGCTGACCGCCATGGTTGGACCCCCAGGCCCAGAGCGTGCCGTTGGTTTTCAATGCCACCGTATGAGACCATCCCGCGGAAATTACGGCCCATTGCCCGTTCGCACTGATTTGAACAGGCGAAAGCTTGTCAACGGTTGTTCCGTCGCCAACCTGGCCGGCCACGTTCCATCCCCACCCCCAGAGTGATCCGTCGCGTTTGAGAGCAAATGAATGACCGCCAAGACCTATCGCTGCCGTAACGGACGACCAGTCTGTATCCGTGCCGATCCGGACAGGCGCGTTTTTTTGCACTTCCGTTCCATCGCCCAGGCGGCCATTCCAGTTATTTCCCCAGGCCCAAAGGGTCCCGTCGGTTTTGACGGCCAGTGAATATATTCCACCGGCTGAGATAACTGCCCAGTTTGTATCCGTGCCAATTTGAGTGGGCGTATTCTTATCAACCGCTGTTCCGTCGCCAAGCTGGCCATAATAATTATTTCCCCACGCCCAGAGTGTTCCGTCCGTTTTAATGGCCAGTGTATGAACTTCTCCCGCTGAGACACAGGCCCATTGGGCTGTTGTTTGGCTGCTCGACGGGCTGGTAGAGCCGCCACAAGAAATCAGAGGAACGATTGAAAAAAGCGCAATCCCCAGGAATGGAAATACTATTTTCATAACACCTCCATAATAAATACTTAGATATTCAGCCCTTATTAACAGTCTCATAATAGTATCTACATCCGTCATTCCCGCGAAGGCGGGAATCCAGGCTTATTTAACTGGACCCCGGCTTTCGCCGGGGTGACGACCATGCTGTACACTGGTTATATGTCGTTACTATTATTGGACCGTTAATAAGTGCTCTAGACTCGCTTTATGCCTCTGTGTTTTGTAAAGAGTGTTTTTACCTTGAACCTTGTGCCTTGAACCTTGAACCTTGAACCTTGAACCTTTTTCCCTCTCTCCCTCCGGCACAGGTTATCTGTTTTGCTCATGTCGAATGGGGGAGTAAAGTCGTGCTTTACCGGCCTTTAACAAGACCTTCATTGAAATCCGCTGATAGTTTACCGGCCTGCTTCAAATCTTGAACGCTGGGTAACTGCGGCTGATCAATTTTTTGTTGTTTCAGATACTGGGCGAATCCGCGGTCTGCAACCCGAATATGCTCAAGAAGCCAATTTTCCACGGCAAAGGATAATTTCAAAATAAATTCTTTCGAAATGCCCTCCTTGCTTGCCTTGCTTAAATAATCCGAAACAAGCTCGCGGAATTCTTTATGCCGCAGCGTGTGTTTTTCAAGCCCCGGATATCCGGTGTTGTACATCGCATACTCCTCGGCCGCGAAGTGATAAATGACATAATCATCAAGAAACGAAAGCGTCTCTTCCATGGTTTTTTCGCCAGCATCAATAAATTTGGGACTGATGATTTTGTTTCCTATTTCAAACAGATTTCGATGATCCTGATCAACGTCCGCGATACCGGTGAGCAGGTCTTCCGTAAATTCAAATCGTTTCATTCATTCCTCTCTTTCCAGCCTTTATTCGCCACCGGCAGTGTTTATCAGACACAAACGAAAATTCAATGGCCAGCCGCACTGATATTATTAACGGTCTCATAATTGAACCTACATCTGTCATGCCGAAGGGCGGCATCCAGGAATATTTGAACTGGTTCCCGGCTTTCGCCGGGAAGACGACTGAAAATATAACGGCTCCTGACGTAAATACTATTATGAGACCGTTAATATTTTACAGACACACTCTGGCAACCTGTTCGTAATCCGTAATCCCCTGCAATATTTTCATGACGCCGTCCATCCGCAGCGTCCGCATACCGTTTTCCAAGGCGACATTGGTCAGCTGGCCGATGTCCACGTTATGCCGGATGGCATTCTTGACGGGCGCGGAAGCCTCAATGATCTCATGAATGGCAATGCGATCGTAGTATCCCTTGCCTTCGCAGCGGCTGCACCCCTGGGGCATCCACAGCGTAAACTCCGAGGTGTAGCCGGGCAATTCATGCTTTTTTGCCCAGACCGGGTCATAAAAATTGATCAGCCTGTCGTATTCTTCGCGATCGGGATGATAGGGCTTCTTGCAGTTTTCGCATAACCGGCGGGTGAGTCTCTGGGCCACAATGCCCAGAAGCGCGTCCGCGAAATGATAGAAGGGTATTCCCATATCGATGATGCGGACAATGGTTTCCGCCGCGCTGTTCGTGTGAAGCGTGCTGAATACAAGATGACCGGTCAACGACGCTTCCATGGTGATTTTTGCCGTTTCCACGTCGCGCATTTCCCCGATCATGATAACATCCGGATCAGCCCGAAGAAATGATCGCAGCGCTTCGCTGAAGGTATATCCGATTTTTGGATTGACCTGCACCTGTTTGAGGCCGGCCTGCCTTATTTCCACGGGGTCTTCGGCGGTCCAGATCGTAATCTGGGGTTGATTGATATGTCCCAGAGCCGCATGCAATGTTGTCGTTTTGCCGGAACCGGTGGGCCCCACGCACAGCACGACGCCCTGAGGCCTGCTGATCATTTTCCCGAAGATTTCCAGATTATGGGCAGAGAGCCCCAGCGTGTCGATGGGGGCAGGCTTTGATTTGGCCAGAATTCTCAAGACGGCGTTTTCATTGTTGTCCACAGTCGGCGTAATTTCCACGCGGAACTCAACCTTTTCGCCCCGGATGTTCACCATGAACTTGCCGCTTTGCGGCCTTCGGCGTTCAGCGATATCCAGATTGGAAATGATCTTGATTCTCGAAATGAAACCCCTCTTGAACTTTTCCGGTATGATATAGGCGGAATGACAAATGCCATCCACCCGGAAACGAACATCGGAAGGCTTCCCCTTAATGCCGCAATCGAAATGAATATCCGACACTCGTTTCGCATGGGCATCGGCCAGAATTTTATTGACCAGTTTAACGATTTCGGAATCGATTTCCCTCGGAACGTCGATCATGTCCTCTTCGGTTTCTTCATCCGCCGTGACCTGCAAAGCAAGTTCGTCCGACCCGGCATCCGTTTCTCTCGGATAATATTTATCGAGGGCTTGAGCAATATCGTGCGACGTCGCCATGACAAATGTAACGTCCCGGTGGGTATAATTTTGAAGAGTGGCTTCGATTTCGGCTGCTTCCGGATGCGAACGGGCGACAACCAACTGCCCGTCGCGATCCTCGACGGGACAGATTTGAAGATCACGCGCCACCTGAGCCGGTAAGGCGGCCAGAGCTTTTGCATCGGGAGCGATTTCCTGAAAATTCACGACTCTGCAATTGAGCTTGTTGCACAGGGCCATCAGATATTGCGATTCCGTAAAATATCCCAAATCGATCAGCAGATCCCCGAGCTTCTTTCGTTTTCCCTCGGGTTGCCCCGCTACGGCTTTGGCAAGCTGTTCTCTGTTGATCATTCCCGCCTCTATCAGGATTTGACCGATCTGCCGGTAAGAAATATGATTGCTGCGACGATCCTGTGTTTCCGTAAAACCGGATTTTTTATCTTCCATTGAATGGTCCCCTGTCGTCCAAACCTTGATTCTTGCATCCGGCATGCGCCGGACTTCGCGCCACCTTGAACCTTGAACCTTAAAACTATTCGCTCTTATACCCTCCAGCGCGGGTGATCGTTTTTGTAATGTCCACGGCTTTTTGCGGCGAGATGAACGCCCATAGCGCGCCGGCCTTGTCTTTTTTCATGTTCATGGTAATGCCCGCGGCCGTTTTCGTATCGAGCTTTTCCATCATGGGGCCTGCCTTGGCCGGCGGCGTGTTTTCGTAGACCTTGGCCATTTCCTTATAGCGCTTGACATCCTCTTCCTTCTCCGCATCCATCTGCGTGGCCAGCTTTTCTTCCTGTGCTTTGAGAATGGCGATCTTTTCCGTAATATCCTTGCGCATGGCCAACAGGCGCTGTTCTTCTGCGCGCATGGCGTTTTCGCGATTGTCCAGCTCCGCTTTTTTAGCGGCAAGCGCAGCGGCCAGATCCCGCTGCTGAACCAGTATGTCTTCCATGGCGTCTCTGGCCACGGGCGGCGTTTTTGAAAAGCCGGCTTCCTTATCGGCTTTTTTCGCTGCGGCGGCCGCCGCCTTCTTTTCCGCTTCCAGCTCGGCATAAGCCTTTTGCGCAAGCGTTTCCGGTGGTTTGGTTTGCGCCTCGGCTTGTGCGGCAATCACGTTGCCTCCCGCTCCGAAATCAAATCCGGGCATCACCCCCAGGACGGATGCAATTTTGACTCCCGCCAGAACCAGTATAAACACCTGCGCCAAAATGATGATCTTTTTCATTTATTTCTCCTGCCGAATTTCAACACAGCCATTTCATCGGAACTCTTCTGTTCCATTTCACTGAGATTCTTCAGATATTCGGCTGCGTGTTTGTCTCTTAAATTTTCCATGACCTTGCGGTTTTTCACGGCCTCCACCAACTCGAGGCGTTTGGCCTCCACCTGCTGTCCGGCCTGCTGAATCACCTCTTTTTGATTTTTTTCCTTTTCGCGGATATTTTCCACATAAGCAATCATGGTCGTAATATCATCGGCCTTCATGGCGCCCTTTTGCATATTGCGCAGGTCATTCATGAGACTTTCCCGTTCCGCTATTAATGCCGTAAGGACGGACTTCTGCTCTTCCAGGCGGCGGTTGGCGTCTGAAAACTCGCCCTGAACTTTTTCCTCGACATTGATGCGATATTCCAAAACGGACTGAAGTTTGAATTTGAACATTTTTTACTCTTCTTTAAATAAATCCAAAAGCTGCTTTTTGGCCTGTTCAAAATCGATTTTTTCATTGATATTCTGGCGCAGGAAGGCGTTGACCTTGTCCACCATTTTGACGGCGTAATCGATGCCGGGATTGGAGCCGTTCACATACGCCCCGATATTGATAATGTCTTCCGCCTTCTTGTGCGTTGCGATGATATTCATGACCTCGTTGGCTTTTCTTTTCTGTTCCTCGTCGACAATGTCGATCATGACGCGGCTGATGCTTTGCAAAATATCAATGGCCGGATAGTGATTTTTATTGGCCAGGGCGCGTGAAAGCGAAATGTGGCCGTCGAGAATCGACCGCGCGGCGTCCGATACCGGCTCGTTGAAATCGTCGCCTTCCACTAAAATGGTGTAAAGCCCTGTAATGCTGCCGACGCCTTCTACAATGCCGGAACGCTCCAGAAGCTTCGGCAGCAGGCTGAAGACGGACGGTGTATAGCCCTTGGTTGTGGGCGGCTCGCCCACGGAAAGACCGACTTCGCGCTGCGCCATGGCAAAGCGCGTCAGGGAATCGACCATCAGAAGCACGTTGCTGCCCTGATCGCGGAAATACTCGGAGACCGTCGTGGCGACATAAGCAGCTCTCATCCGGATCAACGGATGCATGTCGGAGGCGGCAACCACAACCACCGAACGCGACAAACCTTCTTCGCCCAGATTTTTTTCCAGAAACTCGCGGACCTCGCGGCCGCGTTCGCCGATGAGCCCGATGACGTTTACATCCGCTTTCGTATTGCACGCGATCATGCCCATCAAAACGCTTTTGCCCACGCCCGATCCGGCAAAGATGCCCATGCGCTGTCCCTTGCCGCAGGTAAAAAGCGCATTCAAGGCGCGAATGCCCAGATCCATCGGTTCCTTGATGCGGCCCCGGTCCAGCGGATTGATGGGCTCGGCGTAAATGGGGTATTCGTCTTCAAAATGAATGGGGCCCTTGTTGTCAATGGGATTGCCCAGTCCGTCGATGACGCGCCCCAGAAGCCCCTTCCCCACGCCAATGGCCGCCTTGCGTCCCATGGAAAGAATCTTGCAGCCGGGTCCCAGCCCCTGAATGCTTTCCAGCGGCATCAACAGCACGCGGCCGTTTTTAAACCCGACCACTTCCGCTTCCACCGCCTCATCCGAGTTGACCGGCACAATCCCGCAAACTTCGCCGATGGACGCGGCAGGCCCGTGTCCTTCCACCATCAGGCCAATGATTTCGCTCACCTTGCCGTTGACGCGGATCGGGTTCATGCGCTTCAGAATGGTTTCATATCGGGAAAGGTCTACAGCCTGCGCGTGTGACATGTTTTTACCTCAACAAACTACTTTGCATGCAGCATGGCCGCCTTGATTTCCTTGAGCTGGCTTTCCAGGCGCGCGTCCACTTCACCGAACATCGTCTCCACAACCGCCCCGCCCCGCTTAATGGATGAATCCTCTTCAAACACCACATTACGGATGCCGTCAAAGGACTGCAGAAAGTCCTTCTTGACTTCCATCATATAGCGAAAGTCCTGTGTATTGAGCCGGATCTTCATGCCCTCCGTATCCGCGATATTTTTAATCGCCCCCTTGAGAACGCCGAAAATTACGTCCTTGCGTGTGGCGACTTCCTGCTGAATAATTTTTTCGGCCATCGCCACGGCCAGGCGGACCATCTGCTCCTCGCCCTTTTCCAGAATATTTTTTTTAATATTGGGCAAAGACTTTGTCGCCGAGGCCAGCGCTTCGATTGCGGCGCTAACTTCCTTATGCTGGGATTTCTGGCCTTCCGCATACCCCTTGGCAAACGCATCTTCGCTGATTTTCTTTATTTGATTTTCAGTAACCTTAGTGGCCGGTTCAGCGTAATCGGTCGCCCTGCGGCCGTAGTTCTGTCCCGGAGCCGATGAATTTATGCCCGTAGTACCCGGAACCGGAATTTTTGTGACGGGTCCGGAAAGCGGCACGGATTTGCCGGTTTCAACAACATCACCGGACTTGATCACTTTTCGCTTATACGAATCCATCTTTTTCGTCTCCGCGTGTAATGACGATTCTGCCTTCCGATTCGAGTTTTTTCGTCGTTTCCACAATCTTGCGCTGGCTGGCTTCCACTTCTGAAATCCGGATCGGGGGCATCAGCGATATTTCTTCCCGCAGCATCTCCGCGCCGCGCTTGGACATATTCTTGAAAATTCTTTCACGCTGCGTCTCATCAACCATCTTGAGCGCCCGGGCAAGGTCTTCGGCGCTGACATCCTTCATCAGTTCCTGAATCGACTTGTCGTCCAGTTTCATGACGTCTTCAAAGCTGAACATGAAGTTGCGGATCTGCGCCGCCAGTTCCGGATCGGAATCCTCAAGCGACGTCATGATGGAGCTTTCCGTCGCCCGGTTCATGCGGTTTAAAATATCGGCGATGACCTGAGCGCCGCCCATCTGCATATCCGACGAATTGCCGGTGAGCAGTTCCTTTTCCAGCGTTTTGGCCACTTCTTCGATAAATTCCTTCGGAACGCTTTTAAGCGTCGCCATGCGCTTGGTGATTTCGTACTGGATGGCCGGCGAGAAATGCTCCAGCACCTGAGCGGCTTTGTCGGGTTTCAAGTGCACCATGATGAGCGCAATCGTCTGCGGATGCTCGGTGCGGGTAAATTCGGCCATGACCTTCGGATCAATTTCGTTTAGCTTTTCAATGACCGGACTGTCAAACGCCATGCTGTCGACCGACCCCAGCACGTTTTCCGCTTCTTTTTCCCCCAGGGCCTTGACAACCAGGCTTTTGGACGCGCCGTCTTTCACGGTAATCGTCCCGCCCAGTTCCTTGGCCATCGTGCAGAATTCCTTGGCCACGGACGACACTGTCTCCGCGGGAATGTTATTGACCCGGCTCATCTGCTTACCCAGACGGCGAATCTCCGAAGGCCGGAGATTTTTCATCACATTAGCCGCAAGTTCTTCATCCAGAGAAAGAAGCAGAATGGCCGCTTTTTCTTCACCCGTCATAGTCGCCTCACAATATCATCCAGTCACTTTTTAATTTATTTAATCCAGTTGCGCAAAATATCGGCAAACTGTTTGGCGTCGGCTTTGGCCATTTCACGGGTTATATCCGTCTCCGTCATCTGATGATCAGGACCTCCCCCGCGCAGCGCTTCCGCCGCCTGACGTGCGTATTCCTCCGCCGCCGCTCCGGCGGGAACCCGTGCTTCCGCCATGGGACGAACCGGCGCGGCCTTCATGATGCTTTGCAGCATCGGCCTCAGGACAAACAGCACGATAAAGGCGATTAAACCGAAAATGCCGACATATTTAAGAATGGGCGAAACCGTTTCCACCGTCTCCTTGAAGGTTGCGGCTTCCGCCTCTTCGGCTTCGACTCTCCGGAAAGGCATGTTGGTCACCACCACCTGATCGCCTCGTTGCGCGTTGAATCCGGCCGATTTGCGCACCAGATCCTCCAGAGCCTCAATTTCTTTCTTTTCCAGCGCCTGGTAGACTTCTTCATTTTTCTCGTTTTTCTTGTATTTGCCGTCCACCAGAACCGCGATGGACAATTTTTTGGTTTCGCCCACCGGCATGACGGTTTTGCTGACCACTTTATTGATTTCGTAATTGATGATCTCGTCGAGCTTTTCCTTCTTGGGATTATCCGAAACGGCCCCGGCCGCGCTCACTGCGTTTTCCTTCTCTGAATTTTTCTGTGTGCTGCGAACCACCTGCGCGTCGGGGTTATATGATTCCTCCGTTTTTTCGGTGATGCGAAAATCAAGCTCCGCGCTCACCCTTACCGCGGCCTTTCCCTGCCCTACGACATTTTCCAGCATGCTTTGAATGCGGGCGGCCAGGTCTTTTTCCATGCTGCGCTGAAAATCGATCTGCTGCGCGGTAAGTTTGGAAAGTTTGGTGTCATTTTGTTTGGACGACAGAATATTTCCCTTGGAATCCACCACCATGACGTCCGCCGGATTCATGCCCTCGATGGAACTGGCCACCAGATGAACGATTCCTTCAATCTGCGCGGGTTTGAGGCTTTTGCCCGATTTCAGTCTGAGGGTCACGGACGCGGTTGATTTTTTCTGCAGATCGGTAAAAAGGGATTCTTTCGGGAGCGCAATGTGCACGCGACTGGACTGAATTTCGTCCAGCCCGTTGATCGTGCGCGACAACTCGCCTTGCAGCGCGCGGCGATAATTGAGCTGCTGCTCAAATTCCGTTGCGCCCAGCGTTTTTTGGTCAAATATTTCAAAGCCGACGCCGCCGCCCTGCGGCAACCCCGCGGCCGCGAGCTCCAGGCGCAGCTGTGCCACCTGATCGGCGGGAACGGATACGGCGTTTCCCGTGGCGGACAATTTGTAGGGAACTTTCCTTTCCGTCAATTTCGTAACAATGCTTCCCGCGTCTTCATTGGAGAGATTGGAAAACAGCACCCGGTATTCCACCTGGGTGGTCAGGTAAACCAGAAGCACAATGCTTGCCGCCGTAACCAGCAGCACCATGAAGATGGAGACTTTTTTACCGGAACTGAGCGCTTCAAACCCCGTCCACAGCTTTTGCAATGATTGTAGAATGGAATCCATAATATCATCCCGTTAATTGAGGTGTCGGGTTATACCTGCATCCGCATGACTTCCTGGTAGGCGTCGAGAATCTTGTTGCGCACCTGCATCATCACCTGGAAGGAAATGCCCGCTTTCTCCAGCGCGATCATGGCGTCATGAATTGATCCGGCGTCCTCAAGCTGCACCTTGGCAATGGCTTTGTCCGCGTCATTTTGCAGCTTGTTGATGTCCATGATGGCGTCTTTCAGGACCGACCCGAAGGAGACGCCTTCGTCGGTTTTATCGCCCTCGGCTTTTTTAGGCTCGACGCCGGTTAAAGGTTTGAGCGGTTCAACGCTTGAGCGAATCAAAATGTCATCCGTCATAAAAAGACTCCCTGCCTTTAGTTTATTTATTTGCCGATATCCATTGCCTTGAGCGCCATGTTCTTCATAGCGTCAAACGCCGTTGCATTGGCTTCATAAGCGCGCGACGCCGTAATTAGATCCGTCATCTCCATCATCAAATTGACGTTGGGAAGCGTCACAAAACCTTCCTTATCCGCATCCGGATGCGCCGGATCAAAAACTTTTTTAAATCCTTCCTTCTCATCGGCTACCTGCCCGACTTTCACGGCGTTGACGGCGTCTTTGAGGTCCAGATCAAATCCTTTCTCCATGGGTTCCGAGGCAAACGACATCACCTTTCGTTTATACGGCCCTCCATCGGGGGTGCTCGTGGTGCTGACGTTGGCGATATTACTGGAAATGACGTCCATTTTCTTGCGCTGGGCCGAAAGGCCGCTGCCCGTTATTTTAAATGTTGTAAAGAATTCCATTATTTAGCCTCCGTCAACACATTGCGGATGCCTTTGAATTTTCTCGCCAGCAATTCCACGGTTAAATTATACATTAAATGATTTTCCGCGAGGTTTGTCATTTCCGTATCGAGATCGACTTTCTCTTCGGACGTGACCATTTTGAAGTCTTTTTTGGAAATTTCGTCCAGGGCGTTAGGAAAATGTTTCTCGTTGGTCCTTTTCAAAAGAATCCTCGCATCCATGGCTTTTGCGAGATTCTCCTTGAAAACATAATCGGAAGGCTTGTAATCGGGGGTATCCAAGTTGGCGATATTAGAGGTAATAACTTTATTGCGCTCCGACCGGTAATCCATCAGGGCACCCAGCATGTGAAATGTTTTCCCGAATAACGATTCCATAACCTATCCCTTCGGGAAATTAATTTGCAAATCGCATACCAGCCTGATCATTCATCAGGATTCATGTCTTTAATTCCATACTCGTTTAATTTGTTGCGCATCGTGCGAACGCTGATTCCCAATATTTTCGAAGCCTTGGTTTTGTTCCAGTTGACGCGGTTGAGCGTTTCGAAAATCATGTTTTTTTCCATCTCGTAAAGCGTATTGGTCGCTTCCTCGTCAATTTCCTGACGCGGCCTGTCTTCAGACGCGGCCATTGGCGCGGGTTTTGCGCCACTTTGCGTCTTTTCCAGGAAAAGGTGCGCGGGCGTGATCGTATCGGACGGACAAATCAGCACCGCCCGCTCCATGACATTTTCCAGCTCCCGGACATTGCCCGGCCAGGGATGCCGCATCAGCATAGCCTTGGCCTCCGCGGAAAGAGCCGGCTCCGGCTTCTCATTGACCTCGCTGTATTTTTTAATGAAATAGTCCGCCAATAAAATGACGTCGCCGTTTCTTTCCCGAAGCGGCGGCACGATCACGGGGATCACGTTGAGCCGATAGTACAGATCGCCGCGAAATGTTTTTTGAAGAATCCGGCTTTGCAAATCCGCGTTGGTGGTGGCGATAATGCGCACATCAATGGGCACGGGCATTTTTCCGCCCAGGCGGTCCACTTCTGATTCCTGGATCACCCGCAGGAGCTTCGCCTGCAACTGGATATCCATTTCGGATATTTCATCAAGCAGAAGCGTTCCGCCGTCGGCCAGCTCAAATTTGCCGACTTTTTTGACTGTCGCACCGGTAAACGCGCCTTTTTCAAAACCGAACATTTCGCTTTCCAAAAGCTGGGCCGGAATTGCCGCGCAATTGACGGCGACAAACGGCATACGGCGACGGTTGGAATGGCGGTAAACAAAACGTGCAAAAAGCTCCTTGCCCGTGCCGCTTTCGCCCTGGATTAAAACGCTGGATTTGCTTTTGGCTATGCTTTTGAGCATCTCCAAAAGGTCGAGTATATTTTTATCCTGGGTTACGATTTCCTTATGCGGGTGGGCGGCCTGACCCGCCTCATCCTCTTCTTTTTCCGTTTTGGATGAAATATTCGCCGCCAGCACGTTCTTTACGGCATACTCCAGATCGTCGAGGGAAAAAGGCTTCATGATAAATTCGGAGGCGCCTTCCTTCATCGCTTCCACGGCCGTGTTGACGGTTCCATAAGCCGTAATCAAAATCACCGGCGTCTCGGGCGAAATTTTCTTGACGCCCCGCAACACATCCATGCCGCTCATTTTGGGCATCCGCATGTCGGTAACGACGCCGGCAAAATGGCCGTCTTTGAATTTGGCCAGGGCGTCCATGCCGTTTTCCGCCGTTTCCACTTCATAGCCGCAGCTGCTCAGCGACTCGTAAAGCGCCATGCGCATGGATGAATCGTCATCGACGATCAGCAATTTCTCCGGGTTTGACATTTATTTTCTCTCCCTTACTTTTGTGCACTTTCCGGCGCGGCGGGAAAGCTGATATTGACCATCATACCGCCTGCAGGCGCGTTCTCCACGGAGATGGACCCGTCGTGCTCGCTCACAATATTGTGAACAATGGCCAGCCCCAGCCCTGAGCCCCCTTCGCGGGTAGTGAAAAACGGATCGAAGATCCGCGACAAATCCGCAGGCGCAATGCCGGGCCCGGCATCCTGAAAGATGATTTCAGCGACTTTTTCGCCGGGCGCAAGCAGGCTTTTGGGGACAAGCCTCGTTGTGATGGATAACTTCCCGCCGTCGGGCATGGCCTGCTGCGCGTTGAGAATAATGTTCAGGAAGACCTGTTTGATCATTTCGGCGTCGGCGGAAATGCGAATATCATCCGCATCAAGATGGACCGTCACATCGATGCCCGCCTGCTCCATAATCTGTTCGGAAAAATCAATGACGTCCGCCAGAATGGCATGCAGACGTACGATTTTCATTTGCGGCGTCTGCCTGCGGGTAAACAAAAGCAGATTGGATATTTTGTTGTCCACGTTTTTGACGGAGGAAATAATCTGCGCCACGCGCTCCCGGTCTCTTTTTTCCGCCAGATTCTTGAGCAAAAGCGATGCAAACAGCTCAATGCTCCCCAGCGGATTGCGCACTTCATGGGCAATGTTGGCGGCCATTTCTCCCATGGCGGCAAACTTTTCGGTGCGCTTGGCCATGTCTTCGAGCTTTTCAATGCGCGTGATGTCGCGCAAAATGAACACATGGCCGATCACCTCGCCTGTGGGCGATTTAAACGGCGAATGAAATATTTCCAGCGTCCGTCCGCCGGTTTTCACCTTGTGTCCGGATTCGCCCTTGAAATACTCGGCCAGGTTGATATTGCGCCAGTCGGTGGCCGGCATGGATTGAAAAAGCACACTGATGTGCCGGGCCGCGACATCCGCCTGCCTGACGTCTGTAAAGGTCTCGGCGCAGGCGTTCATGGTCTGGATGCGGCCTTCCCGATCGGTCACGATGACGCCGTTGATCAAACTCTCCAGAATATTTTGCAGATAGTTTTTGGTCTGTTCTTTCTCCGCCACGGTTTTCATAAGCTCCGCGTTTTTGTCTTCAAGTTCCCGGTTGAGCATGGCAAAGCGCTCTTCCAGGCGTGCGTATGCCCGCTCCAGCTCGGCGGTCGCCTTGGTGAAGTGTTCAAAAGACTGCTGTAATGACGTCAGATCCTGCATCGCATCATCCTTATTTGTTGATGACGGAACCGTACTTTTCCCACCACCTGGTATCGGCCGCATAAAAATCGACGATTTGTCCCCAGAAACTCTCCGGCCCGGCGGCGGTTTTCATCCGGGTGAAAATGTTTTGCGCCTGTTCGTCCTTGCTTAACTTCAAATAGGTGTTGCCGCTCTGAAATTGCGCCCACATTTTCACATCTTCATTCTTGGCTGTTTCCACTGCTTTCTCATACATGCTTAAACTCTTGGCGGGATTATTGACCTTCAGATAAAGATCGCCGATTTCACTGTAGGCGACGCCCACACTGTTTTTTTCGGGCTTTGCCGGGTCCAGATACTTCACCGCCGTCAAATAGTTTTGCAGCGCCTGCGCATAGTCTTTCTGCTCCTTGAGGGAATGGGCATAGCGCGAATAAATTTTGCCGGTATCCTGGAACTGTTCGGCGGATAGCACCATCGCGCCGTAATTTGCAGCCGCCTGATCGTATTGTTCCCGCTTATAGGCGATATCCGCAAGATTTTTGCGAATCGCCGTCATCAAAGCGGATTTTCTGACGCCAGGGTTTGTCATGACCGATTGAAGGAGTTTTTCGGCTTCATCATATTTTCCCTGCGCGATCATGCCGTGAGCGATATCAACGGAAACCTGATGGATGGTCTTCTCATCGCCTGCCACGCCCAGGTATTTTTGAAGAATCCGTGTGTAGTCGTCCATGAAATTCAAATGTTTGAGACTTTGGGCAATTTTTTGAACCTGCGGATATTCGTCTGCAAGCAGGGGAACCGCGCCAAATGACCGGAAATAGACATAGGCCACGGCCAGATAATCTTTTTTGGTAAAATACTCGTCAATCAACGCCGCCGATGCGCTTTTGAGCCCCTTTGCGGCGTCGGCAAGACGCTTGCTTTCCGGATAAAGGCTCAGGAATTCCAGGTAAACATCCGCCGCCTTGCGCCCCTGCCCTTTTTTGACCAGCGCCGCCGCTTTGGCAAGCATCGCATCCTGTGCCAGTTCATCCGGTTCATGGCGCATGATCAGGTCATCATACGTGTCTATGGGATTTCTGTAGTAATCCATATAATCCACCGCGCGAAACACCTTCAGACCGGGTGCGTCAACACCGATTCCCGCCATGGCCAGCGCGCTTTTTCCCGCTTCCGGGCTTTCCGGATATTTTTCAAGAATCTTATGGTAAACCGCCAGGGCCGCCGTTTTCTCACCGCCCCGGCTGTATGCGTCGGCCAGACTCATCATGACATCCTTTGCCTTAGGATCGGAAGGATAAAGATTGACAAACAGTGAAAATGCCGCCGCGCCTTCTTCAAAACGCAGCATGGACATTTTATGCGCTCCGTAATCGATGATAATATCCTTCGGGATGGACGACATGTCGGGCCATTTCTGCAAAGCGTCCCGAAACCACATTTCGGCGTTGGTGGACTGTTTGGCCTTGTAATAGGAATGGGCGACCAGATAATAGGATTTCTTCGTGTGCGCCCGGCCGCGATATTTCATCAGATACTGCACAAAGCCGTCGGCGGCCTCATTGTATTTGCCGTCTTGATAATAAATTTCGCCGATCTTGTAGTACGCTTCCGGCACATAGGGTGAATCCGGATATTTCTTTGTCAGATTTTGATATTGTTTAATGGCCTCCGGATAATACTTCATATGCTCATAGGTCTTGGCCAGCCGGTAATACGTCAGCGCGTTTTCCTTGCGTGGATCGGGAAAATTCTCCAGCGTATTTTTATAAAATTCGGCAGC
>CAZGDK010000068.1:0-16297 GCA_964525155.1 uncultured Smithella sp.
CTGGATTGTGAAGGAAGCGCACAAATACGGCGGTAAAGTTTTTGCCACCGTGGTTAACCTCAAACACGCCAAGCGCGCGCAGGATTTCGGAACGGACGCGATTATCGCCACCGGCCAGGAAGCGGCCGCCCATGGCGAAGACGTCACGTCGCTGGTTTTAATTCCGCATCTGGCGGAAAATCTGAAAATCCCCGTCATTGCCGCGGGCGGTTTTGCCGACGGCCGGGGACTGGCGGCGGCGCTGGCGCTGGGCGCGGAAGGTGTCGCGATGGGCACCAGGCTCATGACGACCAAGGAAAGTCCGTTGCATCAAAACTATAAAAACCTGGCGCAGGAGAAAGATGTCTATGACACGCTCTTTTCCAAGCGCTTCGACGGTATTTTATGCCGCGTGATGAAAACGGACGCCGCCCGGCGAGCCATCAAAAAAGGATTGAGCTGGCCCGCGGCCTTCTTCAATTCCCAGGATATTGCCAAACAGGTCAATGTGCCTTACATGAAATTATTTTTAGGCGTGCTGGCGTCCGGCTTCGCCAATGCCAAACAGCTGGCCTTCATGGCCAACGCCTTCAAGGCCATCAAAGTGGCGACTGAAGACGGCGATTCCAGAACCGGCGTGCTGCCGGTGGGACAGGTGCAGGGCCTGATTCACGATCAGCCGACGGTGGCGGAGCTCTTCGAGCGCATTGTGAAGGAAGCCAAAGCGGCGCAGGGAAAGGTCAACGCGGCGCTGGAATAATTCGCTGTTGCCCAAATGCTTCAAAAAGGATAAGTTGCGCATCGTCGATTAACCGCAAAGGAGAATATATTTATGTCAGCAACAGACGTTTTGAAGACGATGGAACCGCACATCGGCAAGGAAGTATTCTTGTCCGACTGGACGCAGGTGACGCAGGAGCAGATCAATTTATTTGCCGACAGCACCAAGGACCATCAGTGGATTCATGTGGACCCGGAAAAAGCCGCCAAAGGGCCGTTCGGCAAGACGATTGCCCACGGATTTCTGACGCTGTCTCATATTCCTTTTTTCAGCTATCAGGTGCCGCTGAAGATGGAAGGCGCCAGAATGTCGATCAACTATGGCCTGGACAAGGTGCGCTTTATCAATCCCGTCGCGTCCGGCGCAAAAATCCGTGATCGCGTCGTACTCAAGGCGCTGGAGGAAAAACCCGGCAACCGCATTTTGATGACGCAAACCCACACCATTGAAATTGAAGGCCAGGACAAACCGGCCTGCATCGCCGACGCGCTGGGGATGTATTTCTTCTAATCATAAAAAGCGGGAGACCGTTTTCAGACGGTCTCCCGCTTTTTTGTGTTTTTCACTCACATGGATCAGCGGGTCTGGGTGCTAAACGTGATGATGGCTTGCGACGTGTCGCGCAGGATGCGGCCTTCGCTTTCCAGAAATCGCAGATGGGCGATGGCCTCGCCGGTGGCAAACCACCGCTGGGCGATGGGGAAATCCTGCCAGGTCGGGCAGTCGATGTCCCAGGTCATGCGGGCGGCGATCTCATAGGCGTTCATGGATTTTTCTTCCAGAACCGTCAGGACTTCTTCGGCGCGCTCATGGTGATGCTGTTTGATCTCGTTGACGCGGTCTTGCAGATTCCCCGAAAAATTGCGATGGCCCGGCAACACCAGCTTGACCGGCAGGCGGTAGACGTTGTCGAGGCTTTGCAGATAGTCGGAAAGCGAATTGACGGCGTAGGACCAGGATTCAATGTGCGGTGTGATGTCGAAAAGAACGTGATCGCCCGAAAAAAATATTTGATGTTCCCGGTCATACAGGCACATATGCCCCTGCGTATGTCCCGGTGTGGCGATGCATTGCAGTCGATAATCCCCGCATTCGATGATGGCGCCGTCATCCAGCAGTGTGAAAACGGGTTTTTTCGCGGGGCTGTATTTAAGACCGGGATGATTCGCCAGCGCTTTTTTCAGTTCTTCGGCGGGAAATCCATTAAGCTTTGCAAAATCGATCAGTGACTGCCAGCTGTGATCGTCGTCAAAAACGCGCGCGTCAATCCGGCTGAAATAAATTTTACTGGACGGGGTAGCCAGACGCGACACCAGACCGGTGTGATCGGCGTGCATGTGCGTCAGCATGAAGTCCGTCCGGCTTAAATCGATGTCTAACTCGACTAATCCGTTTTGCATCGCATCCAGGCAGACGCTGCGGTTAAAGCCGGTATCGATAATGAGATTGCGGTCTTCGCCTTTGATCACATAAGAATTAAGATCTTTGAGCGGACTTCCGGGCAGCGGAACGATAATCCGATAGAGTTTTTTCTGAATTTCATCAACCATGATCGTTGTCTTTACATCCGTCGGTCCGACGGCTCACTCATCTTTGGGTTCATCCGCTTCGTCGGATTCGGGCAGCGGCGCGAAAATATCGCCGCCCGGCTCCACCGAGTAGAAAATATCCGGAAGAGCGCTGATGGTTTTAAGCGGCCGGACGGGAAACGTGGGTGATTGAATTCTCGGACCCGGCAGCGGCATGGATAAAGCATCCAATTCGGCCAGCGGATCATCCGTTTGCTTTTGTTCGGCGGCGGTATCCGTGGATTTTTTTCTTCTGTGGCGTGAACGTCTGCGGCTTTTCTTCTTGGGTGCGTCTTCAGACGCAGGCGCTTCGGATGCAACCGTTTCGGCCGTCGGTGTTTCGTCTGCCGTTTCAATGTCCGGCGGTTCGTCTTCCGCAAGCCTCAGCAGAGGAACCTCTTGGACGGCGTTGGCCTCCATCGTCTGGTCTTTGATGGATTGTTCGATTTCCAGTTTATCCCACGCCATGTCCGGGCGCCCTTCGATATGCAGGCAGACGCCGAAGGTGGTTTCCAGTTTTAAAAGTTCGCTGCGTTTGTTGTTGAGAATGTACAGGGCGATTTCATGCGGCAGGCTGACTTTGAGTTCCGAATAAATGCCTTTAACCGCTTCGGATTCAATTTTGCGAAATGCTCCCAAAGACGCGTATTGCAGAGACGGACGCAGTCCGCTGCCCTTGCAGTACGGGCAGGTAATGTAGCTGATTTCCTGGATGGTGGATTGTTTTTTCTGGCGGGAAAGCTCCATCAATCCAAATTTGGAAATACGCGACAGTTGAATTCTGGAGCGATCCATGCTGAGCGCTTTTTTAAAGGATTTTTCCACTTCGGCAATATGCTTTTTGTCGAGCATATCGATAAAATCGATGACGATGAGCCCTCCCAGGTCGCGCAGACGAAGCTGGCGGGCGATTTCCTCGCATGCCTCGATATTGGTTTTATATGCCGTTTCTTCAATGTTGCGCTTGTTGGAGCCCCGTCCGGAGTTGACATCGATGGTGATCATCGCTTCCGTGGGATTGATGATGATGTAGCCGCCGGATTTGAGCTCGACGCGCTCCTGGTAAATGACGCGGATCTGATCTTCCAGGTCGTTGCGGTCGAAGATCGGCGTTTTTTCCTTGTAATGTTTCAGGATGCGCATATGGCGCGGCGCGACGGCTTTCAGATAGGCGCGCATCTTGCGAAACGTTTCCTGATCGTCCACGAGAATTTCATCGATTTCGAGCGTCAGATAATCGCGCAGGGAGCGGACGCCGAAATCCGTCTCCTGATAAAGAAAAAACGGCGCCGTGACCGACGCGGCCTTTTTATGAATGTCTTTCCAGAGCCGCATTAAAAACTGGTAGTCGCGCTGGATTTCCTGCTTGGTGCGGTTGATGCCGGCGGTGCGGACAATAAAACCCATATCTTCGGGAACTTTGATTTGTTCCATCAGGTATTTTATTTTTTGCCGGTCTTCTTCATCCTCGATTTTGCGGGAGATGCCGCCGCAGAGTTTGTTGGGCAGCAAAACGAGGTATCGTCCCGGCAAAGAGATGTAAGATGTTAAAAGCGCGCCCTTGTTGCCGGTGACTTCCCGGACCACCTGAACGATGATTTCCTGGCCGGTTTTGAGCACGGGCCTGCCGCTTTGCGAGCTTTCGTGTTCTGTCAGATATTCGGGGCTTACGTCGCGTAGCGGCAAAAAACCGTCCTTGACGCCGCCGTAATCGACAAACGCCGCCTGGAGGCCGCGCTCGACTTTCAGAACCTTTCCTTTGTAGATGTTGCCGGTGATGGGTTCACGCACCGCCATTTGAATGTTGAAGTCGACGAGTTTGCCTTTTTCGTCGACGGTCGCCATGCGCATCTGTTCTTTGTGCACGGCATTGACGAGCATCGTGTGTTTCATAAATATCCTTTTTCGGCCGCATCCATCAACATAACTGCATTCGCGCGAACAACCGTTTTCGCGACATGCGTCATGGATGATGCCACCTGATGTATTTTAGGCAAAGTCGCTTACGTCGCCTTTGCCGATTCTTACAATTTCAACCTCGTCATCGATCAGGCTGATGACGCTTGACGGCTGAGGGTCGATCATTCCGCCGTCTATAATTAAATCGACGATGCGTCCGAAATGCTCGTCGATAATGGAAGGGTTGCCAAGATCTTCACCGTCTTTAGTTTTGACGCTGGTGCTGATGATCGGCTGTCCGAGTTCGCGAATTAAGGAAAGACAGATTTCGTTGTCCGGCACGCGAATACCGGTGGTCGGCCGCTTGGGCAGAATTATTTTAGGCACAAGCCGTGATGCTTCCAGAATGAAGGTGTAGGGGCCCGGCAACAATCGTTTCATGGTTTTATAAGCGTAATCAGTAACCCGGGCATATTGACTGATGTGCTTCAAATCGGAACAGACAAAGCTCAGCGGTTGTTTCTTGTTTCTCCTTTTAATGTCGTATATGCGTTCAATGCCACGTTTATTGGATAAATCGCAGCCCAAACCGTAAACAGTATCCGTCGGATAAATGATGACGCCGCCATCCTTCAGAACTTCAACTGCCTTTCGAATCAGGCGCATTTGCGGATTTTGGCCATTAATCGATAGCACTTCCGGTACTCCTGTTTTACGGTTCCCATCATTAACCACGAATTCATATCAGCAATTCCGTCAATTATCAATGGGATAAAACGTTTTCGCAAAACAGGGGCGCCCCTTTTTTTATCGGTCCTTTCTCTTGTCTTTGCTGAGTTTGTATTCAATACTGTCGATCAGCGCCTGCCAGCTGGCTTCAATGATGTTTTCAGAAACGCCGGTGGTGCTCCAGACCTCCGAGCCGTCTGTTGAATCCAGAAGCACGCGAACGCCCGCCGCCGTGCCTTCCGAGCCTTCCAGCGTGCGGACCTTGAAATCCACGAGATGCATGTCCTTGATTTGAGGGTAGAATTTGGTCAGCGCCTTGCGCAGCGCGTGGTCCAGGGCGTTGACCGGGCCGTTGCCTTCGGCGGCGGTTAATTCTTCTTCGCCGCCCACGGAAATTTTGATGGTGGCTTGCGATAGACAGGGCTTATCCAGCGTCCGTGACGTAATCACGCTGAAACACTCCAGATTGAACGGCTCGACAAATTCGCCGATGGCTTTTTTCATCAATACGGACAGCGATCCGTCGGCGGAATCAAACTGAAATCCTTTATCTTCCATCAGCTTGACCTGAGAGACGACTTTGCTCAAGGCGTTTTTCTTTTCCAGATCGATGCCGAGGGCTTTGGCTTTGAAGGCGATGTTGCTTTTTCCGGCCATGTCGGACACGAGCACGCGCCGGCTGTTGCCGACCAGCTCCGGTTGCATGTGTTCGTAAGCGACTGAATTCTTTGTCACGGCGCTTACATGCACGCCGCCTTTGTGCGCAAACGCGCTGCGGCCGACAAAAGGCCGGGACATCAACGGCGGAATATTGGCCACGTCGCTGACATACAGCGAAAGCTCCGTGAGCTGCCGGATGGATTCGGGAGGCAGGCACATCATTTTCATTTTGATGTGCAGATTGCCGATGATGGTGATCAAATCCGCGTTGCCGCAGCGCTCGCCGTAGCCGTTGACGGTGCCCTGGACCATTTTGACGCCTTCGCGCACGGCCGCAAGCGAGTTGGCGACAGCCAGTCCGCAGTCGTTGTGGACATGAATGCCCGTTTTATCGAGTTCTACCGCGGCAGATATCTTTTTGAGGATGTCGGTTAATTCATGGGGCAGTGTGCCGCCGTTGGTGTCGCAAAACACGATCCGGTCCGCGCCTGCGTCCAGCGCCGTTTTGACTACCCGTGCTGCGTATCGCGCGTTGTGTTTGTAACCGTCGAAAAAATGTTCCGCGTCAAAGAGCACTTCCTTGCCTTTGGATTTCATGTAGGCAATGGAATCGCTGATCATGGCCAGATTTTCTTCCAGATCGATTTTGAGAATATCGGTGACATGCAGATCCCAGGACTTGCCGAAGATCGCCACGGCGGGCGTATCGGCCTTGATGAGCGCCTTGAGGTTGGGGCAGGCCGAAGGGGCGATGTGCGATTTGCGCGTGGAGCTGAACGCCGTAAGCCTGGCGTGCTTGAAGGTGAAGCCTTTGGCCATTTCAAAAAAACGCATGTCTTTGGGGTTCGAGCCCGGCCAGCCGCCTTCGATGTAATGAAAGCGCATGTCGTCGAGACGCCGGGCGATGCGCAGTTTTTCCTCGGCGGAAAACGTGACCTGTTCTCCCTGTGTGCCGTCGCGCAGGGTGGTGTCGTAAATCAGGACTTGGTTTTTTGTCATATCAACCTCTTTCTAAAAAAAATCCGCCGCCGGGTTTTCCCTGGCAGCGGATTGGAATTTTGCTTATGAAAAATAAGGCTAAAATCCTGCCAGGCCTCCTATGGAGCAGATAATTATGATGCCGTTAATTTTGGTGTCTTTATGAATGTTCATTGGTGCAACGCCATTAAATATCGAATTTTGCTTACTTATAGTAAGCCTGTGCGCTTTTGTCAATAGAATTTAACGGTTTTGCGAAATCCCACTGACGAATCCCGCTTAATCAACTAATCAACATCATCTTTGAAAACGTATCAATGAGCTCGAGCAATAACCTGAGACCTCTGGCAATTAAATAAACGTCCAGCTGCATAAGAGGTCTTTTATGATAAAAACAATCTCTAAAGCCGTTATTTTTATTATCTTGTTGTCTCCTTCCGCCGCCTGGTGCGCGCAAAAAACAATGACCAATTACATGTGGGACGCAAACATCGGCGCCGCGGAAACGGCCCCCCCATCATCCTGCCGGATGCCAATACCCAGGTGTTTGCCGCTTCCGGCAGCGGTGTATTGTCCGTGCTCAATACGACGGGACTGACCAGTTATGTCGGCGGAGATACTTACTGGGACAGCAAATGCGGGTGGTCGCCGTGGACCGTCATCCAGAATCTCAATTTGGTCAATGATCCTGAAAATACGAGCTGTAAAATTCGAACGATGATTCTTCCTCTGAAAACAACCACAACGTCGCCTCTCCGGCAGAGCTGGCAAACCTATGGTGTTGTCAATTATGATGTTCAGGCTAAATTGAGCTGGTTTTATGATCTTGAATATGCCTTGTCCGGAGTGAATATTCGCTGGCGGGAAAGTGCGGTGAGCGGCAAATACGAAGGATACGGCGTCAGCTTCCTGGTTTTTAATTCGCAGACAAGTTCCTAAAGCAGTTTGGATTATATCCCGCGTTCCTTAAAGCCTTTATCCTCGGATACCTTAAGACGGAATTTACTCATTGTTGTATGGCAGCAGAAATTCGTCGGAGGTATTGAAACCCGACTTTTTATCGCATGATCTTGCTGACATCACCCGAGTACTTTTTGTTATTGACATGATTCCGGCTACCCGTGTATGGCTGGTGGGAGGTTGGAAACCGGGTTGGAAACCGGCAAAATAATCAAACCCGGTTTTTTTACAAACACTGGCGGAAAGGGCCTGTATGTCAAGGTGTAAAACGGAATTAACCGGTGTTTTTTATCGGAAAAACGAAAAAAACGGCGGCAAGGAAAAAAGCTATTATATTGTTTACAAGAAAGATGGGAAGGTTTGTGAAGAGCAGGTTGGCAGGCATTATGCGGACGGCATGAGCCCGCTGAAAGCGGCAGGAATCAGAGATGATCGCATCCGGGGTGCGAGCTTGTCTTGCAAAAAAGACGGACCGGCTGACGGACCCGTGAAGCGAACAAGGGGCTTGCCGGTAAGGCGGCAACGACCCGATAATATCCGGACCGTCAAAAAGCTGTCTGATAAATCAGCTGCCTTTCGGAATAAGAGATTCATGGCGAAGGTTCCCCTGGAAAAAGACTTTCGTCATCCCATGGAAGTTACGCGTCTTATGCTGGATCACTCCAACGATGCGATTTACATTTCTCAGGACGGCATCACCAAATTTGTCAATTCTAAAATAGAAGAAATGACGGGCTTTACGTCCCGCGAGCTGATGGATCAATGGAGTTTTGAACTGACCCATCCCGACGATCGGCTGGTGATTCTGGATCGATATAAGAAGCGCATTCGGGGAGAAACGGTCCCCAATCACTACCCGCACCGAATTTTTGATCGATGGGGCAACGTGAAGTGGATTGAGGTGAGCGCGGTGATGGTTTCCTGGGAGGGAAGGCCGGCTGTTTTGAATTTCGTCAGGGACATTACGGAAAAGAGAGTCGCCGAAGATAGGCTCAAACAATCCGAACAGCTCCGGACGGACATTATCAATTTCCTTCCCGATGCGACGTTTGCCATTGATCATCAGGGCTGCGTGACCGTCTGGAACCGCGCCATTGAAAATTTGACAGGCAAGACCTCCCAGGACATGATCGGCAAAGGCGACTATGAATATGCCCTGGTCTTGCACGGAGAGAGGAAACCGATTTTAATTGACAAGGTTCTTCAATCGTCTTTGCCGATTACGGAGCGATATTTCTCGTTTGAGAGTGACCGGGATTGCCTGCTGGCGGAAACCCAACTGGCGCATCGCGGAAAAAATCTGACGTTCTGGTGTAAAGCCGGCGTGATGAAGGATGGCGGGGGAGAAATCATCGGAGCGATTGAATCCCTCCGGGACATATCCGCCCTCAAGGAAATGAATGTAGCGCTCGATGCGCTACTGAAAAAGCGTGAAAACGACATCAGGGAAAATGAAGAAAAGATGTTGCGCAACGTTAGGGATCTTGTTTTGCCTTACGTCCTGAAACTCAAATCCGCTCATCTGGATCATTCTCTGGCGGTCAATGTTGATATTCTCGAAAAGCACCTTCAGGAGATTGCCTCGCCTTTCCTGTCGCGCCTGACGTCCCTTTATATGCAGCTTTCGCCCCGTGAGACGCAGGTGGCAAGCCTTATCAAAAACGGCATGACCACGAAAGAAATTGCCTGCACGTTAAATGTTTCGACTAACGCCATCGACATCTATCGTCTGAAGATCAGAAAGAAGCTGGGATTAAGCGGGGGAAAGATTTCGCTATCTTCTTTTCTCCATGCTCAGGGTAGACATTCGTGAGCGCCGCAGGATGAGGTTATTTACCATGACAAGCGAATATTGTCACTTTACTGTTATCCTTTTGTCATACCAATTCTTTTGAGGGTATGTTTTTGTAAAAAAATTATGGTCGCCCGGTTGTTATGCAGAGTTCAATAAGGCGCCGCAGCGGAGGAAGAGGTTATCATTAGGAGGCAACTTTTGGAGGACATGTATGAAAAAACTTTTTACATTATTCATGGTAATGACGATGGCATTTGCGCTTACGGGGTGTTGTATTTTAACAAAAGTGTTTAAGGAAAAACCTGCCGAGATTCCGCCGCCGGCCAAGGTCTCCAAGGCGGGCGAGCCTTTGACCGCGGAAGAAGTCGCCTACTATATGGGGAAGATCAAAGCCAATCTGACCGTGGAAAGAACCGGCCATCCGGCCGGGAATCTGGCGGATATTGAAAAATTTGCCAAAAGCGACGACGGTAAACCGTTTAACATGATTAATCTGATCAAGGAACACAAAACGGTGCAATATCCGGCGGGATGGAAAGGCGAAAGAGCAAAAACCGTTATGGAAGCAAAGACATTATACGGCAAAGCCTGCTATCCCATCATGAAAAAATCAGGGTCGTATTCGATGTTCGGTGTGACACTTGCCGGCCCGGCGGTTGTCTATTCCGGCCCCACGCCGGAGAAGTGGGATCAATTCTATTATATTAGCTATCCCAGCCGGAAGGCTTTTCTGGAGCTTCTTGCAAGCGACGCATACGCGGACGCCGTTGTGCATAAATACGCGGGCGACAGAGAAACCCTGCTGATTCCCGTTTCTGCCGGCATCACGAATTTCCAGGACCCCTTTCCGGATGTCAAACCGATGACTCCCGAGGAAGTTGAAAGTTATATGAAACGCTTTTTGGCCAATCTGACGATGGAGAGAACCGGCCATCCGGCGGAGAACGTGGAGGATATTCGGAAATTTGCGCTTGCCGATGACGGCAAACCTTTCTACATGATCAATCTGATCAAAGAGCATCAAGAGGTGCAGTATCCGGCCCATTGGAAGGGCGATAGGGCTGAATTCGTGGTTGAAGCAAAAATGATGTACAGCCGGGCCTGCTACCCCATCATGATCAAATCGGGAGCGTATTCGATGCTGGGCGTAAACTTTACGCACCCGGCCGTTGTGTATTCCGGTCCCACGCCGGAAAAATGGGACCAGTTTTACCTGATCTCTTATCCCAGCCGAAGGTCCTTTATGGATCTTCTGGTTACCGACGCTTATGCCAACGCCATCGTGCATAAATATGCGGGCGACAAAGACACGCTGCTGATTCCCGTTACCCCCGGAAAACCCTTCGTCCCCGAAGCCGCAACCGTGAAATAATCAGGTGTCAGCGATGCACAGGGGTTATGGCGGTGAGAGTCGTCATGACCCCTGTGAAGATCATGAAAAGCCTTTCTTGATAATCTCATTTCTGTTTCAATCTGTCTCATCGTTTGTCCCAAATCGATACACAACGACACAAAAAAATAAATCTGCAAAAATAATATATCCAGTATATTCAGTTGCTTAACAGCCTTGACATACATGGCATAAAACTTGAATCTTATTTCCTACTCGTTCAAAATTCTCAAAAAACAAAGGAGGTAGGGTTAATGATCAGACGACGGAATATGTGTAAGATTATTTCTCTGGCATTGTTTCTTTCTGTAATGTGGGCGGTATCGGCGTTTGCCGCGCCGAATGAAAACATTTCGTTTAATGTGGCATTGCGTTCCACCGGCAGCGTAAAGATCCATGCGGGCATTTACAACAATCCCCACGCGAGAAAAGGAACAGTGACGGTTCTGGCGTTGCATGGTTTGACGGAAGTCGGGTCCATGTATGAACCTTTGGCGAAAGCGATTTTCGCGGACGCCATGCTGAAACATGTGGTCAAAAGGGTTGTGGCAATTGATCTGCCCGCGCACGGTTTGAGCGGCGCGCCTGTTTTGCCCAGTCCTCTGACCTTCGGCGACCTGTTGATTGAAGACAATGTCAGTGTGCTGATTCAGTCGATTTCTTATCTTCGTTCCATCGGCAAGGGGCCGCAGGTGGTTATCGGCCACAGCATGGGCGGCCTTGCGCTTCAGGCGGCTCAGGAAGCCTTGCTGCTCAAGAAATCGAGCCTGTCGAAAATGGGCGTGCGCAGCGCGATCCTGATGGCGGCGGTTCCCGCCCGCGGCACGACCTGGACGCGCTATCCGGGCGCAGATGTGTCTGCGTATATCGGACCCGATGCGAATCTGGGCGTTATTTTCAACATGCCCGTCGCCTATTGCGGCTTCTCGGGCGGTTTCAATACGCTTACCGGGGCTGTTATCGCAGCAGCGCCGACTGCTGAAGCCTGCGTCACCAACGGCTGGATGGGGCCTGAACCGATCGCGGCTCTGACCGAATTGACCGGCACGGCCTGCCAGGGCAATCCCGACGACGCAGCCAGCACGGGCCTTTGCCGTCCGGCCGCCCGCGCCAAGGCGTTTGCACCGAGAAACGGAACCACGCTGGCCGTATTGGGCTTCAGCCAGGATGTTCTGGCGCCGATTGTGGACCAGGCCAAATTGTACACGTATCTGACGGGGCTCAAAAGCGATACCCGCGGCAGCCTCTATCGCCCGGTTGTGGCGGCGGATGCGGTCCACTCCATGTTTGTTTCAAACCCCGCCGGAATGATGAGCGCCATTCGCGCCTCTATCCGTTAATCCCGGTTTCTCCAATATCCGGGGCGTGGCCGCCCAAGCGGTGCGCGCCCCGGAGTTTCTCAGATTTTCCAACGCTTGTTCAAAGATGTTTTCTTGGAAAAAATCGCCATCAATGGTAAATAACGAAACCTAGATGCGAAACCAGGATGTTTTAACCGGATAACGGGCGCTCCGGATGCCGGTTGCCTTTGACCCTTTACGTGGATAATGCGGGAATCGTTGTGGACGGACTGAAATTTTTTCATCAACTCATTATTATCTTGGGTTTTTCCATTCCCGTCATTTATGTTTTCAATAAAATCAAGCTGCCTTCCATTATCGGTTTTCTGATTACCGGCATACTCATCGGGCCTTTCGGATTGAGGCTGATTGACGACACGGCCGGCATTCATTTGCTGGCGGAAATTGGCGTGGCGTTCCTGCTGTTCACCATCGGCATTGAAATTCAGTTGTCGCGCTTTCTTAAACATTTGTCGGAAATCCTGATGACAGGCGGCCTGCAAATTTTCTGTACCTTCATTGTGGGGGTTTTGATCGGGCTTACGATGCAGTTGAGCGCCGGCCAGTCCGTCTTCATCGGCTTTATTCTGGCGCACAGTTCCTCCGCGCTGGTGCTCAAGATTCTCAAAGACCGGCAGGAAGAGGCGTCGCCTCAGGGGCGCATTTCCATCGGCGTCATTTTGTTTCAGGATGTGATGGTTGTGCCGATGATGCTGCTCATTCCGTTTCTCGCCTACGGCAATGGTCCTAATGCGCTTGTGATCATCTGGAAACTGGTCAAATCCATTCTGATCATTGTGATGATTCTGGTGGCGGCGCGCTATGTCGTGCCGAAAGTGCTGGAGCGCCTGGTGACCATGAATATGCGCGACGTGCTGGTCATCGCCTCGGTCGTGATTACGATGGGCATTGCCGGCATCACTGAATCGCTGGGATTATCGCTGGCCATCGGCGCCTTTCTGGCGGGGCTGGCGCTGTCCGACACCGATTTTACCCACCAGATCATCAGTGACATCAGTCCGTTTCGGGATGTCTTTTTGTCGGTCTTCTTCGTGTCCTTCGGCATGATCCTTAACCTGGATTTTCTGCGCGCCAACGCAGGCTACATCCTGCTTACTTCCCTGGCGATTATTCTGATCAAGGCGGCCATTGTGTTTGCGCTGGTCATGGCCATGAAGTATTCCCTGCGCGTGGCGCTCTTATCGGGGGTGATGCTCTCCCAGATCGGCGAATTTTCGTTTGTGCTGGCCTCCCAGGGGTATAAAAACAACATCATTTCCGATTATATCTATCAGACGTTCATCGGCGCCTCCGTGCTGACGTTTATCGTCACGCCGCTTCTGGTGGCCCTGGTTTATGAATTATGGAAGCGCAAAAACATTTTCGCCGAAACGCAGGATGTGCAGCCGGGCGAGCGGATGCCGCTTAGCAATCATGTCATTATCTGCGGCATGGGCTTAAACGGCCGCAATCTGGTTCGGGTGCTCAAGGACACGGCCATCCATTACGCCATCATTGACCTTAATTTTCAGAAGATCAAAAAGGCGAAAAGCAAGGGGGATAAAAACACCATCTGGGGCGACGCCTCGAATGTGGAAATTCTCAAGCGCGCCAGCGTGGAAACGGCGCGGGTGATGGTGATTGCCATTTCCGATCGGTTTCTGACGAAAAGCTGTCTGGCGACCGCCAAAAAGCTCAATCCCGGCCTTCATGTGATTGTCCGGACGAAATATGTGTCCGACATTGAAAGCCTGCTGACGCTGGGCGCGGACGACGTGATTCCCGAGGAATTTGAAACGTCCATTCAGATCTTCAGCCGCGTGCTGAGGATGTTCCACATTCCCAACAGCATTATTCTGGCGCAGGGCAACATCATCCGCAACAGGTCTTATGGCGTGTTCCGTGAAGTGCGCTTCACGCAGGAGGCGTTCGATCAGATCAGCCAGATTCTGGCGCAGGGCACCATTGAAACATATTTCATTCCGGCCGGACACCGGATTGTGGGCTTAAGCATCCGTGATGTGAATCTGCGGGCGCAATCGGGCGCCACGATCATCAACATTATCCGCCATAACGAAACGCTCACCAATCCTCCCGCCGAATTTGTGTTTCAGGAGGCCGATCAGCTTGTTTTGTTCGGCAGCCACAGCGCCATCGATCAGGCGTTAAAGATCCTCGGCGGAGAGGAAAATGGCGGCGAATAAAGGTGAAGAGGATGAATACGAGAGCTTTGCGTGATCAGATAGAAATAGAAATGACGTCATACCGGCGCAGGCCGGTATCCAGTATTTTTAATTGTTTTCTGGATTCCGGCTTTCGCCGGAATGACCAAGGAATGAGTTATCCAACTGTAATGAAGACAAACCAATAACAACTAAATTTGCCGGATTCTACATCAACCGGCCCAAGGAGCATATATGGATATCTTAACGAGCAAAAAAGACAAGGTGATGCAGATCCAATTCAACCGTCCGGAAAAGAAAAACTCGATTACGTCCGACATGTACCAGATGCTGGCCGACGCCATTCAAGACGGCGAACAGGATAAAAATGTAAGAGTTCTTTTGTTCAGCGGGAGCCCCGAGATCTTTTCCGCGGGCAACGATCTGGAAGATTTTTTAAACGCCAAGGAAGCGGTGGGAGACCGGCCGGTCGCGCAGTTCATGCGCAACCTGGCGCTGGCGGTCAAACCCGTGATCGCCGCCGTGGCGGGCTCGGCCATCGGCATCGGTATGACGATGCTGTTTCACTGCGATCAGGTCTATGCGGCCGACAACGCCAAATTTTCCATGCCGTTTGCCAAACTGGGGCTTTGTCCCGAATTTGCCTCCAGCATGATTCTGCCCCAGATTGTGGGGTATCAGCGCGCCGCGGACATGCTGTTTTTCGGTGAACCGTCAAGCGCCCTCCAGGCGATGGAAATGGGCATTGTCAGCAAGGTTTTGCCGCCCGCTGAGCTGATGCCTTACGCATTGGCGCAGGCCGCAAAACTTGCCGCCCTGCCGCCATCGTCGCTGCGCACGACCAAAAGCCTGATGAAGTCGCGCACGTATGATGCCGTGATCGCCCATATGCACGAGGAGAATAAATTTTTCAGCGCCATGCTCCAGGCGCCGGAAGCCAAGGAGGCGTTCAGGGCGTTTTTCGAACGGCGCAAGCCCGATTATTCGCAGTTTTCCTGAATCGCCGCGATACTTACTCGTCCTGACCGATTTTGTGAATGGTGCCCTGGGCGACGGCGCAGAGGAGTTCCTTTTTGTCCCGGACGGAGTAAACGTCGCAGCGGCATACGGCCTGGGTTTTGCCTTCGTAAATCACCTTCGCGCGGGCCACGATGCTCTCGCCCATGGCCGGGCGCACGTAATTGATCTTGAATTCCGAGGTGACGACGGCGGGGCCCAGGACGCTCCCGCCCACATAGGTAAGCGCGTTATCGGCTGCGTAACTGATCACGCCGCCGTGCACAAACCCGTGCTGCTGCTTGTGCTCATGTTTGATGGGAATCTGCAGCTCCGCGCTGCCTGGGGCAAAAGCGGTTAAATGCGCTCCGAGAAGCACGCTGAACGGCTGGGCCGCCAGCACCTGACGGCCCATCATCAACATTTCGTCCATGGGTGGCTACCTCCTGTCCGGAGAAAAATCGTTGGCCTCCATTTTTTTTCATGGATGGTCTGTTTTTGAGTTTCCTCTGACAAAGAAACGTTTATTGCCGACGATCGGTTTTATAGCTGCTGCCGGTAAACTGCTTGGCGAATTTTTTCATTTCCGTGGCGATGCCGGTGATTTCTCCGTAATGGGTGAACGCCCGGCCGCGCGTTTCAACAATGCCGATGGAAATGCCCATGACCGGAAACTGGGAGGCGTTGCCCTGGCGGTCAAACGATTTGATGAAGCCCTGCTGGACGTCGGTGGGGTCGTACAGGGCGGGGATCAGGCTGTCAAACGCCTTGATGATCTCAGTGGCCGCTTCTTCGGCAAGCGCCATATCAATAATGAACACAAAATCGTCACCGCCGACATGGCCGACAAAACTGCCCTGGGGCTGCTTGCTTTTAATGACGCCCAGGACGATGCGTCCGGTCATCTTGATGACTTCATCGCCGCGGCTGAAGCCGTAGCGATCGTTGAACGGCTTGAAATAATCAAGATCGGCGTAGCCGAAGGCGAAATCCTTTTTGCCGTCAATGCGGTCCTGAATTTCATTGTTAATGGAAATAT